>JAZNKG010000024.1:0-15571 GCA_045578445.1 Alphaproteobacteria bacterium | reverse complement strand
AACGTTTTTTTTGCAATATTTTAAGCCCAAAAGTATTGACTTTTCCGTCAAGTGTTGGTATAAAAACTATCAGAATGGATAAAGTGTCCTTTCTAAAAGCTCCATAAATAGGGGCTTTTTTTATTTTAAACAAAACCAAAGGTGCGTGCTAACACAAGTTACGCATCTTTTTTTTTATTTAGGAGATAAGTATGACAATACAAACACAAACAAGTAAAGTGGTATATGTTGCTGATGGTTCAACTGCTAACTTTATTGTGCCATTTTACTTTTTTAACCAAGAACTAGTTGTTTATAAAAACAATAGCACAACTCCTCTTGTATATAATGTTGATTATCAAATAACCAATCAACCAAACTATCAAGGTGGAGAAGTAATTTTTATAAATACTCCTCAAAAAGGGGATATTATAAGTATAAAACGCAATGTTGAGCTAACACAACTAGTGAAGTTCATCGAGGGCGAAAAGTTTCCCGCACAAGATTTTGAATACTCACTAGATAAAATGATTATGGCTCTGCAACAACTAAAAGAGCAATTATCAAACGCAATAAGCTTGCCAGAAACATCTACTATAACAGCAGATGAATTCTTGCAATCTATATCAGCTATTTGTGATGAATTTGATACAATAAAACAAATTCCTCAAATTGCCTCTAATATTAATCAAACAGTTCAAAAATTTGAACAAACAAAACCTCTAAAATTTGTAGATGTTACACTATCAACAGATATGATAGAGGAGGACGAAACTTATAAAGACTATAAGTACAAAGCTGATATCCCTCTAGCTGAAGTAACCCAAAATTATACTCCAAGTATAACTTTTGAGCTAGAAGATATTACTAGCGCTATTTTTGCCCCAATAGCAGAAGCTTTTGATGGCTTTGTTCGAATATATCTAAAATCAACCATATCAAAACCGATAACCATTCCGGTTATTCTGTTATATTAAAATATGGAAAAATTAAAAGACATATTCACCAATTATAGTTTATGGGGCTTTTTTATTGGTGTCATAACAATATTAATCAAACCATTTATTTCTATCAAACAAAGTCTAAGAGATATGATAATAACATTTATTGTCAGCATGCTCTCAGGCTTAATGGCAGAATATATGGATATACCAATGCCAGTAAAATATGGCATATCCGGAGTGTGCGGACTTTTTGCAGTAAGAATTTATATGATTGCCGATACAATCTTAAAAACTGCTCAAAAAGACCCGTTACACTTCTTAAATCAATTCAAAAACGATAAGCCTCAGCAATGAGGCTTATTCCTTTTAGTAGGAGGTTATATGAAATTCAATTTATTTCTCATTTCAATCATCATCATCTTAAGCTTAGGCATAAAACATTATCATCAAAAGTTAGACACTGCCATCAGCTTAAATCAAAAATATCAAAAATCACAAAATCAATTGGTAACAACCATACGGAGGATACATAATGAAAAAATTATCTTACAACAGCAAAAGACTGCACTCGAAACCTGCGCCATCAAAGATAAGCCCATATTTGATTGGCATATTGATATTTCTAACACTGCTGTTATTAAGCAGTTGCAAGCAAATTGAATATATTTACATAGATACACCCAAAGAGCCAATATTGTGCATCAACACAATAAAAACTCCACTAGATATGGCTAACTGCTTAAATGAATACAAACTAAAATATTAGATACAAAAAAAGCTCTCAAATGAGAGCCTTTGAAAGTGGTAGCGAGGGAGGGATTCGAACCCCCGACACAAGGATTATGATTCCTCTGCTCTAACCAACTGAGCTACCCCGCCATCAGGTACGAAAGTGTTTTTACATACAAAATTCAAGAATGTCAATAATAAAAAATAAAAAAATGCAAAAAAATATGCATAACTTAATAAAATTATGATTTTGCATAAAATTTTTCTCAACATCATTGTACTAATAACAGCAGAAGAGGGAGCTTGTTCTCCCTTTTTTGATAAATAAATATTGACAAAACATAAATCATTAAATACACTCCCAATCAATCAAATAAAAATCTGTCATATGAAATTATTAGACGTAATTAGATTCAAGCTATTTCCTTCTTATAGATTAAAGTATGGAGAAAAGCTTTGGGACGAAGTAAATCAAAAACTTCCTCCTGCAGTCGGGGTAATATACGATGATGAGCCCCGAATGAAAATGTTTGAAGAGTTAAAGCTTAAAATGTCTAAAACAGAGATTGAGGGGTTAACTCTATATCTCAGCTTTGTGCTTAAAGAATTAAGAACTAAATTTGATGAATTTGCAACAGCACGCGAAGAAGCTGAAGAAGCACGCCGAAAGCAAATCATCCGTGAGCACTTAAGAGTTTTAACTGGCTCTGATGATTATTAACAATAATCAAAAAGCACTACCTTTATGTAGTGCTCTTTTTTTATGCATTTTCAGACTTAAATTTTTGCGTTTCCATCCTAGCTAATTCATCACAACGTTCATTTTCTTTATGTCCAGCATGACCTTTAACCCACACCCAACGTATCTCATGCCTTTGCTGTAACTCGTCTAATTTTTGCCATAACTCAACATTTTTAACCGGCGATTTTTTGTTAGAGGTTTTCCACCCGTTTTTCTTCCAGTTAAAAATCCACTTTTCAATACCTTCCATCACATATTTACTATCTGTATAAAGAGTTATGTTGCAAGGTTCTTTCAAAGCTTCCAACGCAGAAATAACTGCTGTTAATTCCATACGATTATTTGTTGTTTCAGCTTCACCACCAGATAGTTCTTTTTCAACTTCATTATATCTTAAAATAGCACCCCATCCGCCGGCACCGGGATTACCTGAACAAGCACCATCAGTAAAAATTTCAATTCTTTTCATTTTCTTTTCCTTTAATTTTTAACAAGTCAATTATAGAAAATATACTATAAAATTGGTAAACAACATTTTGTATATTATGATAGCTGAGAGCGGACCTGAATAGAGAAGTTGTTTCAAACATATCTTTATAAGTATAAATGGCAATAAGCAGTTTATTATCAAAAAAACTGAATTCTATAATCTTCCCTTTAAACCGTTTTTTTACTTCCAACATTCTATCCATAAAAGCCGTAGTTAATAAATATCTGGCTTCAATTTGATCAGTAGCAAGAATTCCCCAATTTTTAGAAAAGACAACATCTTCCAATTTAACTTCATCTTTGTTAGTCTTTTTGTGTTTAACATAAAAGAAAAGCCCCGGAATTATAATATAAAAAATACAAATAAATGTACTCCAATAGGATTGCTTATAAATATCCAAAAACACTGGTATCAATATCATAAGCATTGTAAAAACTATTATAAAACATTTGTTAAATAAACTAAATCTTCTCTTATTCATAACCAGAATTTTACCACTAAACTTTTTATCAAAATCAAGCAAAACAAACACTCCGTTAAATACGGTAACACTTCTCTTACCGGTATGTCGTGTCAGTGTTTGCTCTGAAACTTTTATATCAACACCGTTATATTTACCGCAAAAAGCATCATCAATAGAACAACCAGTATAACTTCCGATTAAATCAGATGCTTCTATATCTTTATCATATATACAATTTTTCCCATATTCCATATCACCAAAAAATGATATAATTTTATTCATAACGGTATTTTGAGCAGCAGATTTAAGCAAAATCGAAGGAAGTGTTGTCAAAGTAACGGCAACAAGACACAAAAAAGAAAAAAACTTACCTTCAAATTCACTCATTTCTCCATTCAACTTTAAAAGATTAAATATAATAGATAACACAGTAACTGATGCTACAATTAAAACAACTAAAAGCTTTAAATATTTTCTTCTTTTTATTTCAAGCGCTCTATAGTCTTCAATAAGATTTTTATTGTAAAAATCTCTAAATTTAGCCCTCAATCTTAATAATTTATAGTCAACCATTTTACCTTCTTTTCAATTTCTTATTTTCAAGTTTTAAAATCTCAATTATGGAAAAAATACAATAAAATTCGTTAACAACTTTTTTTATTCCATCATAACTTAAAGCAGAACGAAATAAAGTTGTCGTCTCAAACATATTAGCACCTGGTAAAGATATTAAAAGTTGATTATCACAAAAGCTAAATTCCAAAAGCACACTATTAAATAAACTCTTTATCTCTAACAATCTCTCCATTAGAGCAGGGGTTAAAACATACCTAGCTTCAATTTGGTCATCAGCATAAATATTCCATTTTTTAGAAAACACTACATCCTCTAATTTTATCAGTTGCTTATTGTTTTTATAACCAAACGAACTTTCCTTGCCTAAGTTTAAAAGTGAACAAACAAGAAATAAAAACAATGGAATAAATGAAGGAATTATAAATTCCCTAAAAAATAAGGCACAAATTAAAATTGGTAACATAAATAATGAGAGTATTAAAATTTTATCCCTATACAATACTTTATCAAATTTAATAAACCCAACAATTTTTCCTTTTTTATTTTCATTCAAATCAATTTTTATAACAACTCCATTATAATTAGAGTTATATCGTCTAGAAGCCATATTATATACCAATAATTTCATTTCAGAAATATTAATATTAACACCTTTATAACATCCGCTAAAACAATCCTTATGTCTGCACTCATTAAAAGAATGGAATAAATCAGATTTTTTCAAATCTTCTTCATTAATAGAATTTTCTCCATATTTCATACCATCAAAAAACGATACAAACTTCTCCATTACGTTCATTTTACTAATTAGGTTAAACCCCCAAGCAGGAAAAAAACATATAAAAATTCCAACACCCAATAAGCGCATAAATAAACCTGCATCATCTACACTAAAACCATTTTTACAAAGATGATTTAAAATATATAATAAAACGCCAGTAGAAGACAAAAAAAGTATAACAAACAAAACTAAATAGAATACCCTAAAACGTTCTACTCTTTCATAATCCTCAATAAGATTTTTATCATAAAACTTCTTAAAATCAGACTGAAGTTTATCTAATTTATCATCATGTTCAAGCATTAAAGTTCTCCTTTTAAGTAACATGAGAAAAACTCATTAGTAAGAATAGCTAAATTGGCATTCTTTTTCAAAGCCTGCGCCACAAAAGACCTTAAATCATTTTTAGAAGCATAAATTCTAAAACTTCTAGGTGTAGCACCGTCAGCACCAATCACTCCATCCATCAAAAAGTCTTCCGTAATATCTTCCGAAAGCTTAATCTCTGCTTTTGCACAACTAAACAAAGCTCTTGGTGGCACTCTCATCTCTACAGGTGTAATAAGATTTATTGAATTATTTTCAGAAGCTAAATTTTCTAATTGATTATCATAATAGAAATTAACTTTATTTTTATCCCCTCCGACAGAAACCGTATTACAAGACAAATAAACTTCTTTAGCAATAGCATTTGAATTATTATTCGCCATTAAAGAAAATCTAACTTTTACAAAGTTTTCTTTTTTACCACGTTTTTTAGCTGGAGTAAATATATCATCATCAACATCCTTACCCACCAAAATCATTTTTTCATTCATAACAAGCTCTATATTAGGCTGTGGACGTTTTCCAAACATACCTGCAATCACAGCATATGGAGCAGGGACATTGTTAGAACCAGAACGAATATAAATTTGACTACCTGATGTTGTCATTAAAGGGGCAATCTCACTCTTTGGAATATATGTAACCAAATATCCATCGCCATTTTTATCTGCACTAATAATATGATTTCTAACTTTATGATGAGCAGGGATAGTACATCCTGATATTGCATTTTCCAACCAGCTCAAAAAACGATGCACATTCTTAACCTTAACTTTTGCTTTAGCTACATCGCCTACATCAATATCTTTTGCACATTCAACACCCCAAACCAAAACACCGCCTTCAGAGTTACCGAATGCAGATATAGCTTTTGCCAAATTTCTTCTATCATTTGGATGTAAAGACCTCATAGACTTGCCATCAGATGCAGCTTGTTTAAAGTCCATAAATAATTCTTCTGTTTGTCTATTTAAGATAAATTCATCAATAGCATCTTCACCAAAATAAATTAATTTTTCAAAAATATCTTCAGCACGTGACATCTCACACCTCAATAATTAGTTCGTATATAGAAATCATAACTGATACAAGTTAACATTTCTCTAATACAAAGCACAAAAAATGGGAGGCGAACCTCCCCAAATTTATTAAAACAATTTTCATTTATAAAAATTCTTTAGCATCAATGCGTTCTTTTACCACTTCATCAGCTTCATAAAAAGGATATTCATCTTTCAAACCTATCATTTTAGCCACAATTGAAGATGGGAAAATTTCTAAAGCATTTTTATATTCCTTTACAGCAGAATTATAGAACCTTCTAGCTGCAGCAATATGTTCTTCAACTTCCGCCATAGCTTGTTGCGCATTACTCATAGTAACATCAGATTTCAACTCTGGATATTCTTCTGCTCTAGCAATAAAATTATGCATAGCATTAACCAATTTATTATCAGCTTCAAATTTTTCTGCCATATTTTGTGCATTCAAAGCACTTTCACGATATTTAGAAACAGCCATAAACACCTCTTTTTCGTGCTCCATAAATTTAGCAGCTATTTTCAACATATTAGGAATAAGATCATAACGTTTATTAAGTTGCACATCTATTCCAGAAGCTGCCTCTTTAATATTATTTTTCTTTTTTATAACAGAAACATAAATTCCATAAAAAGTAGCTAAAACTACAGCTAATATAACTAAAATAAGCATAAAAAAACCTCCCTTAATTTAAAACTAAGGAAAGCATATACCACATATATTAATATAAAGTAAAATTAACAAATAAAAGAGCAGGGATATAAAACTTAAAGTACTACATAAACTTAAACAAATAATAGACTAATAATACTAAAAAAAGACGCTTTTACATTTGTAGCAGGGTGTCAACATATAAAAGCGCCTTTATATTAAATTGCGCAATTTCTCATGAGAAAGATCCCCTAATAATAACTATAAAGCCAACCGGCACTTTGTGATTGTAATTTTCAAAGGGTTGAAACTTTTTGGCCTTAAAAGCTCACCACTTACATTAAAATCCTTTCACCTTATTTATGCTAACAAAAAAAGACACAAAGCATAAATATCCGAAAATAAACGAAACTTTCAATAATTTAACTAGACATATATATATAATAAACTTTACAAACCATTTAAAAACTAGTTTGCAAAATTGATTCGTACAATACCTTTTTAAGTTTGTTCACAGAATTATTTTAATTTAAACAAAACACCCTTGACAGGCTCTCCAAATTCTTGCCTTAAATCAACATTATGAGCTTCAATTTCTTTAAAACCAACAGATTTAGCTATTTTTTCAATATAATCTTTTTGGTGTTTATAACGTCCACTTGCGGTTAAATAAAAATCCTCTTTTCTATCCACATCAGCAAGCTCAATACTAAACCAACACTCAATTCCTTTAAGCTTTTTAATAATATTTTCTAGATTCCCAAAATAACAAAAAACATCAAAAGCTAAAACCAAGTCAAATTTACTTTTAATAGAATTTTTTGATAAATAATCTTCTATATCTGCACAAATAAGCTCTTTATAAACACCTCTCTTGTCAGCAATTTCTAACATTTTAGAAGAAATATCTACCCCAACAAAACTAGCCTTTTTATTATTCAATACATCAACAGCCAAACCTGTTCCACAACCAAATTCAAGTATATTACCCGCTACATCACCTTTAATTTTCTTGAATTCGCTAATTATACTACTATTAAGTTTTTCTATCGTATCTTCATAACTATCTGCAAAATTATCGAATAAAACTCTAGCAAATTCTTTATCACTAGACACATCATTTTTACCACAAATACCATTTAATATACGATTGGAAAAAATATTATCAGGCTCAAGTTTCTGCCAATTTTCTGCAATTTTTAGAGCTAGTTCAGCATTTTGAGTATATAACTCTGCCAAAGTCTCCATAATACTAATAGCATATAGTTGATTCTCTTTATCCCTCAAATGAGCATTAAACATTAAGCCTAAAGCTTCTTCATATTCTTTAAGTTCTCTTAGAATTAAAGCTGTATTATAACTAACTTCTGGTCTTTCATAAGACAAATGCCCAGCAACTTTATACGCCTCCAATGCCTCTGCCAAGCGCTTTTGTTTATATAAGCACACTCCATAATTCAGATACGCACCGATTATATCACGTCTAAAATCAAAGCTTTTTTTATAATATTTTTCAGCCTTTTCATACTCTTTTAGCTCCAAATAACAATCAGCCACCCCAAGTATAGCCTCCACATTATTATCATCTAGATTCAAAGCCTTAAAATAATAAGTTAAAGAATTATTAAAACTTTCTATACCCTTAAAAGCGATTGCCATTAATATATATGGCTCAACTCTATAAGGAGCAGATTTTATAGCATTTTGTAAAAACTCTTCTTTTTTATTAAAATCATCCACACATTTAGAAGCCAAAAGATTAGCCATATAATCACTTTCATTATCTTCAGCTAATTTAATGAGAGTAGGGTAATCCTTTGTATAAAAACATAAATTAGCACGTGCTTCCATATAGTTATTATCTAATTCTAAAGCTTTACAAAAGCTTTTTACTGCATCACTATGTTTTTCCAATTCTTCTTGCAAAACACCTAAATAATTCCAGCCTTCTTTAACCTCAGGAGAAAGCTCAACCGCTCTATTAAAAGCCTCCAAAGCCTCACTAGGTTTATTTAAACCTTTATAACAAAGAGCTAAATTGAAATAATGCATACCAAAAGGACGAGGCGAATATTTAATTGCAGATAAAAAACAATCAACTGCACGCAAAAGATTCCCTTTACTTTGCGCAACAAGCCCCAATAAATTCCACACATCTGCATTTTCTGGCATAGCTTGAAGCATATTAAGATAAATACTCTCAGCTTCATTCAAAGCTCCATTATTTTGCAAATCTATTGCCTTTTGTAACATTAAATCATATGACATTAGCTTTATCCTTCTCTATATAGCACACAATTCCGTCAAAGCTTTGCGAATTTCTATAATATCTTCATCACCACTTAATCTATGATTCGATTCTTTTAGCAACACCACCTTAACATCAGAAGATGTAATCTTACTAGCAATCATAGGAGCAACACTCCAATCCAAAGATTTATCTCTCATACCTTGAATAAGTCTAACCTTACCGTCAAAAGGTATTGTATCTTTATCAAGCAACATATTGCGATAACCGGATTCTATCATATTTTTAGTAATAATATAGGTAAAATCGCCAGTTGGAAACTCAACTTTTCCATATTTATCCAGATATTCTTTATGTTCAGGCTTAAAATATGCTTCAATATAACGTTTCAAAAAGTCAGGAGCAGCAGCCAATCCAAACAATCCTTTAACTTTATTCGGATATTTAATAGCTCCCAACAAAGAAAGCCAGCCCCCCAAAGACGCTCCTCCAATAATAACATCTTCCTCTACAATATCATTAACAATCTCATAAATCTGTTCTTTATATGTATCAATAGTAGTCTCTTCAAACCTTGCTATATCAGAACCATGGCCAGCAATTTCCCATCTAAAAAAGCCAATTCCATGTTCAACACACCATTTTTTTACTTCTTCAGGTTTTCTACCATAAGGATCAGAGCAAAAACCATGTGTATAAACTACTGTTAGTTTTTGAGTTTTATTGCTATCAGGCTTAATATACTCACACTTTGTGGTGTGTCCATTCTTAAAAGTATGTTCAAACATATAAAGGCCTCCATATATTCTAACGTTTTAAAGGAACTTATACGCAAATGAGTAAAGATAAAGTAAAAAATCCAGTTATTTTACAAGTTTTACCCGAATTAGGTCAAGGTGGTGTAGAATTAGGAACAATTCAAGTAGCAGAAGCGCTAACTGAAGCAGGCATTAAAAACTTTGTAGCTAGTGCTGGTGGTAGAAAAGAATATAATTTAGAAAAATTAGGAGTAAAACATTTCAAACTCCCATTAAAGAGTAAAAACCCTTTTGTAATCTTCAAAAACGCTAGCAAACTTGCTGAATTTATCAAAAAAGAAGGAATAAACATTGTCCATGCCCGTTCACGCGCACCTGCTTGGAGTGCATATTTTGCCGCTAAAAAGGCAGGAGTTCACTATATGACAACATTTCACGGCACATATGGACTTGGCCCTAAGGGTATTAAAAAGATATATAATCGTGTAATGACTTTAGGTGAAAAGGTTATCGTTATTTCATCTCATATCAAGAATCACGTATTAAAACACTATAAAGTAGATGAAAACAAATTAGCCTTCATACATCGTTGCGTAGATGTAGAAAAATTTAATAACAATGCCGTAACACCTGAACGCCTAAAAAGCATCATCGAAGAATACGAACTTCCAACTGATAAGAAAATAATTTTATTAATTGGTCGTTTAACTCGTTGGAAAGGGCAGGAGTTATTAATTGATGCCCTCGCTAAAATCAAAGATAGAAAAGACTTTCATTGCATATTCACTGGCGATGACCAAGGTCGCGTAAAATACACTGAAGGACTATTAAATAAAATTAAAGAATATGATATGACTGGAGATTTCACTTTCATCAAACATACAGATGATGTTCCAGCATTAATGAAAGCTTGTGATATTGTTGTATCAGCATCAATAGAGCCTGAAGCATTTGGACGCATAGCAGCAGAAGGCGAAGCCATGGGTAAAATTGTTCTTGCATCAAACATCGGCGGCTCACTAGATAACTTAAAAGATGGCATAACTGGACGCCACTTCATCTCTGGAGATGCCAGTGATTTAAGTCAAAAACTTATTTGGGCGCTTGATTTACCAGAAGCTGAACGCAAAAAAATATCAGAAAATGCACAAAATTATGTAAAAGAAAACTTTACAAAACAAATTATGTGTTGTAAAACCATTGAGGTTTACAAAGAACTAGTAAACAATTAACGTAATTAAACTAATTTTTTAAGGGGTAAAAAATGATAAAAATACAACTGCCAGACGGTAGTATAAAAGAGGCAGAAGCTGGAATTTCTGGCTTAGACCTTGCAGAACAAATCAGTCATAATCTAGCAAAACAAGCTTTAGCTGTTGAAATTGATGGTACATTAAAAGACGTCACTACCCCTATAACTACCGACGCAAAAGTTAGAATAATTACCGCCAAAGACAAAGAAGGCTTAGAAGTTTTACGTCACTCATGCTCTCATATTATGTCAGAAGCAGTAAAAGAATTATGGCCAGACGTACAAGTAACAATTGGACCTTTCATTGAAGACGGTTTCTATTATGACTTCTCTCGCAAAGAGCCTTTTACAACTGAAGACTTTGCTAAAATTGAAGCTAAAATGGTAGAAATAGTTAATAGAGATGAAAAGATTGAGCGCGAAGTTGTAAGTCGCGCTGAAGCTATTGCTTTATTTGATTCTCGTGGCGAACATTATAAAGTTGAAATAATAGAAGACTTACCTGCAGATGCGGAAATATCTTTATATCGTCAAGGTGCATATGTTGACTTATGTCGCGGACCACACGTGCCATCAACATCAAAAGTTGGTACTGCTTTCAAATTAATGAAAGTTGCTGGCGCATACTGGAGAGGCGATTCTAATAACGAAATGTTGCAACGCATTTATGCAACAGCATGGGCAGATAAAAAAGATTTACAAGCATACCTAACACGTATCGAAGAAGCTGCAAAACGCGATCATCGTAAATTAGGTAAAGAAATGGGCTTATTCCACTTTGAACATGAATACGCTCCAGGAGCAGTATTCTGGCATGATAAAGGTTATAAAGTATATCGTCGCTTAATCGAATATATGAGAAATCGCCAATATCACAATGGTTATGAAGAAATCTCAACTCCACGTATTATGGATAGATGTTTATGGGAAACTTCTGGCCACTGGGAAAAATACGGAGCACACAACTACTCAGGTGAAACTGAAGATGGTAAAATGTTCTGTATCAAACCAATGAACTGCCCTGGCGGATTGTTAGTATATAAACAAGGCATCAAAAGCTACCGTGATTTGCCATTAAGAATGGCAGAATTTGGTAAAGTAAACCGCTATGAAGCCTCAGGTGCTCTAATGGGCTTAATGCGTGTACGTGAATTTACTCAAGATGATGCACATATCTTCTGCACACCAGAACAAATGGAAGAAGAATGCATTACCACAATGAAGTTAATTTTTGATATTTATAAAGACTTTGGCTTTGATAAAATCAAAATTTACCTTTCAACTCGTCCTGAAAAACGTATTGGTTCTGATGAAATTTGGGATATTTCAGAAAAATCATTAGCAAATGCATTAGATAAACATGGATACGAATACGAAATCAATGAAGGCGAAGGCGCATTCTATGGTCCAAAATTAGAGTTTATCTTACGTGATGCTATTGGACGTGAATGGCAATGCGGTACAATTCAAGTTGATATGAACTTACCACAACGTTTTGATATTTCTTATATCGGCGAAGATGGTGAAAAACATCAACCTGTAATGTTACACCGTGCATTATTTGGTTCTATTGAGCGCTTCTTGGGTATATTGATTGAACATCATGCTGGACGCTTACCATTATGGTTATCTCCAGAACAAGTTGTTGTAATGCCTGTAGTATCTGCTTTTGATGACTATGCAAACGAAGTTGCAAAAGCTTTACGAAAAGCCGGTTTAACTGCAAAAACAGACTTAAGAAACGAAAAAATCAATTACAAGATTCGTGAACATTCTTTAGAAAAAATACCTGTAATTATGGTTGTTGGAGCTAAAGAGCAAGAAAATAGAACTGTTACTATTCGTCGTTTAGGTTCAGAAGGACAACAAGTAGTTCCTTTAGATGAAGCTATAAAAGCTTTAGTCGAAGAAGCAAAAATGCCACATCAAGACGAGGAATAAATACATTCTAAAAACAATAAAAAGGCGGTGCATTAGTACCGCTTTTTTTTTTGCACAAACCATTTAAATTAAACTATTTTTTAACAAAATTATTCTATAATATTGCCAGTATAAATTAGAGAGGTGCTCATGCGTAATTATTTATTTTTAGCTTCAATTTTATTAGTATCATTAAATGCTCATGCTCAAAATAAGGACTACTACGTAATACCTAAAGACGTAAAATGCATGGTAAAAAAATCCGACAAACTTACATATTGCTATGATTTAAAAGGCAGACCAATAACAGGAGAAATGCGTCGTTATCGCAATGGAGATTTAAGACACTCTTATTTTCTAAAAAAAGGTATACTTGATGGTACGAGCACAACTTACTTTACTGATGGCTCAATAAATATTCAAAAAACATATACTAACGGTAAACTAAATGGAATAACCAAAAAAAATTATAAAAATGGTAATCCAGAAGAAGAAACCTCTTATGTTAAAGGAGTTAAAGAGGGTGTATCAAAAAAATATTATGAAACAGGTGGTTTATTATCACAAACAGTATATAAAAATGATAAAGTTAACGGAGATTACCGTATTTACGATACATCACAAAATATTATATACAATCTAAAGGTAGAAAATTCTCTCGTAAAATCAGGTATGTATCACTATCTAACAAAAGAAAACAAAAAAACATCAAGTCAAATTCCAGATTTGATAATACAATCTATAAATAACAAGTGTTCAGAAATACATATATCTTTTAACACTAGCACATGCGCAATTACAAAAATAAAAACTGATGACGGCTGCAATATGAAATGGTATCAAACCAATCAAAAAGCTTTAGATGAATACCTTAATTCTTGTCAAATAGAAGAGGAATAATGAATAACATAAAGAAAATACGCAAAGAAAAAGGACTAAGCGTAACCGAGCTCGCTAAAGCTATAAATATGTCTCAAAGCAATCTTACTAAAATTGAAAACAATCAATTAATCCCCAAAGACGAAGTATTTAGCAAAATAGCCGATATTCTAAACGTATCAAAAGAAATACTCAAAGATAATAATAAAAAATACGATAATTACAATATGCTACCTATATTAAATTCAACAGAACTAGGATTGCCTGATTTATCACTATATCCGCTACCACACTACATATTTAATCAAAAACCTGCAGATTTATGTGTATACATACAACAAGATGACAGCATGCAACCTAGTATAAATAAAAATTCTGTAATTATAATAAATAAAAAACAGCAAACTTTTCAAACCAATGGACTATACTTATTAAAAATCAACAACACATATGTTTTAAGGCGCTTACAAGAAATAGAAAATAATCAAATATACCTAATAGCAGATAATAAAAATTATATTTACCAAACAATCGAAAAAGAAAGCCTAGAAATAGTAGGGGTAGCTACCCATATTTTCAATTTCACTCCACTATAAAGAGCAGATAATATTAACAATTTAACAGCGCATAAACTGCGCTTTTTTTATTCACGAAATATTCAAAAAACACAAACCCCGAACCGTTAAACGCCCAGATAAACTTAATAAAGAATTGATTATACACAAATATTCACAAATATGAATAAAATATTTATCATTAGACAAATATTCATTTTAAGAATATTCCACATAATAAGTTAAAATTCATCAGGTTTAATATCAACACAACAAACAAAAAAAATACCCACCATATAGGTGGGCTTTTGATAAAAATTAATAACTTTATGCAATAACTGCTTCTAAAGCTTTCTCTAAATCATACAAAGATTGCTTTTCATATGCAATAGCGATTCTAACGGACTCTGCATACTGCTTCAAAACAGCAACATCTTCATTTGTCATCAAGCTAGGAAAACGTCCTTTAGATAACAACCAATTTTTATTAGCATTTACAATTGCAGATACTTCTAAAGGCGCTCCTTGAATAACAACAACAGACTTATTTGTTTTAAACATTTCAAGAACTTTATCTAAAACCATAGGCGTCATACGTGGTTCTGGCCATACCAAATTTGCTATATTAGAATTAGCAACAACATTAGCCAACACAATCAATTGCTCATCAGAAAAGAAACAACCAGTCAAATTAAGATAAACAAGTCCTGTTTTTTCCTTTATAGTCTTAACCAACAAATCAAATAATGATTGATTTTCAGAAAAACTAAAACATTTCAAACTTAAATTTCTAAGCGTATCTTTTTCAACCAAGCGAACTAAAGCATTTTCTAAAATAGCAGCATCTGCGCTTGCTTGTGATAAAACACTTTGCTTAATTGTATTACGAGCAGCATCATACAATGCATCTTTAGGATCGTTCATCATAATATTTTCGACAGCACCCAAACCAATAGACAACTTTCTAAGATTGGTAGCTTGTCTAATCCATTCATATGCTTCTTGCAAATCAACTTTTCTAGAACATGGTCTTTTTAATACAACCTCTTGTGCTACAGAATCATAAAAACCAAAAGAATTTCTTGCACCACTTTCATTAATAAGAGACTTCATCGATGTACTCCTCGCTTAATAGTTGCTGACAAAACACTCAAATACACAACATAAAATTGTATATTTAACAATTAACAGCATAATAGCTAATTATTTTTAAAAACACAAGCATTTTCGTAATAAA
>JAZNKG010000023.1:0-1804 GCA_045578445.1 Alphaproteobacteria bacterium | reverse complement strand
TCATCATTACTCAAATCTTGGAGGGCATCATATGCTTTTTCTATTTCAGGGTTTTCTTTTGCAAGCATTTCCATTTCCTCCTCATTATTTGTCTTTATGAATCGGAGCCAATCCCAAAGGTCTGTACCATCATCAGCTTTCGGCAATTTTTTGAGTTCAAGCAAATCAACTTCTAAGAGGTCAGTAAACATAGAATTATCTTTTTCATCACGCATATTGTACTTATGGAAATATCTGTTATCATTAGTTACATTATGTTCGGCAGCAATTATTACACTTACGCTTTTCTTGATGTCTTTATACTTAAATCCTTCACAACTTTGGTCTTTAACCATATTAGCAAGATACACAATAATTCTCTGTTCTAGTATCGGACTTCGTTTAACTTGCATCTCAACGTCCACAATATTGGATTTTGTCTTAACTTTTATGTCTAAAATGTACTCACCATCAAGTGCCGAACCTTTTCTGGTGTGCGTATCTAAAAATTCCAAATCGTCAAATTCTTCATCCGGAATATTTAAAATGCACTTCAAAAAGTCAGCCATACAACTTTTATTTCTAGTGAATATTTCTTTGAATACTTTATCATTTGTCTTGCTAAGTAATTCACGTTTCATGTCATCCACTCCTAAATTCCTTCCTTTCTTAATATTATATCATATTTTAGAGTGATTCAAAAGTTATATATTATTTTATTTGTAGCCTAAAAATCGAATTTACTTTTTAATCATAAGTAAATCCAGTAAATCAACATTATATATTTTAGCTAACTTTAGGAGAGTAAATATTGTAGGTGTAGTTTTCCCCAGTTCATAATATGCAAGACAAGAACGATTCAAGCCAATAGCATTGCTTACTCTATTTTGAGTAAGCTCTGCATTTTCTCTTAATTTTTTTAGGTTTATTCCTAGTTCGTAACTATCTTTAATGTATCTCATATTAAACTTTTTTACACAAATCCTCTCCATAAACTACACTCAATGTTGAACCATTATCCCAATTAACCATTATTGAACCTAAAGAATCGACACATCTTACTGTTCCTTTTGTCCCGATAGGAGGGGCTTGCACATCATCCATTTTTAATAATTCTACCCTCGTTCCTTTTGGATATTCTTCCTTTATAGATTCTACAATCTCTCTGTTTATACGTTTCATTTTTTAAATTCCTTTCTAGTTTAAAATTGTTCCGTCCTCAAAAAATTCATAATCCATAGAATTACAGTATTCTTGTAGTTCTTCATCTGATATGCCGTAAAAAAATTCATACCCTTGTTTTTCGTACTCATTACATTTAGCAAAATACCACTCTTTTATATTTTTAATTAATTTATTAGCTACTTTCTTATGGTTATTATACTTTCTATCGTTAAAACTTCCGTCAATATAAACATCAATCTCAACTGAATTTTTATGATAATATCTTCCTATATGTTTAAAGTCTATACGGCTATAATCCTTTAAACTTTTTAATATCTTATAATCTGATAGAATAAAATCTTTACAAAATATCTTTTTTAGCTCTGGATTTATCTCGTCAAAATCTATGTGTCCGGCTAAACACAAACCATCACCCTGACAATAGCCTAAACTGTAATATGGTCTTAAATTTTTTAGCCCTATACTATTTAAATCTTCAATTATCATGTATGTAAAATCGTTAGCATCAAGGTTGTTTATGTAGTCTTGTCTTACTTTTTCTTTGGCTTTTTC
The DNA here is from genome assembly GCA_045578445.1 of Alphaproteobacteria bacterium. Taxonomy (GTDB): domain Bacteria; phylum Pseudomonadota; class Alphaproteobacteria; order RF32; family CAG-239; genus CAG-267. The sequence goes on along the minus strand of JAZNKG010000023.1, from coordinate 88 downwards.
GCTCAATTCTTCATACTTATATATTTTAAATTCCTTTGTAATTATTCTCATTTTTAAACTTGTCCTTTCTTTTTGGAGCAAGCTATGT
>JAZNKG010000022.1:0-6470 GCA_045578445.1 Alphaproteobacteria bacterium | reverse complement strand
AAGTCTGAACGTCAAAGAATCTTCGATATTGTCACTCCCCTACAAGTAGGGGAGTTGGTGGGGTAATATGTATCCTTATGTTGAGTATAGATTGTTGAGTGATGGTGTTTAAATTAATTCGAAGATCCCTTGACGATTTGCTTTGCGCAAATCGAGGGATGACGGTTTAAAGTTTATAGGTACTGTGGCGAGGATGACGGGTTAAAGTTGATAGGTGCTAGAGAGCAGTGCTATATTTTATTTCTTTATAACCAATCCCTCGTTAGTTGCGTCTATGCATACGGTTTGGTTGTCACTAATTTCTCCTGCTAATAAAGAAAATGCTAGTTTGTTTTCTAGTTCTTTTTTTAGCAAGCGTTTTAGCGGTCTTGCGCCATATACTTCATCATAGCCGTTTTCGGTTATCCAATCCGAAGCATTTTTTGTGAAATCTAGTTTAATATTTCTATCGGATAAGCGATTTTCTATATTAGCTAGGGCTAAGCAACTAATTTGTTTAATATCTTCTTTGGTTAGGCGCTTAAACACCACAATATCATCAATACGATTAATAAATTCAGGGCGGAAAGATTGTTTTAGCACTTCCAATACCATTTCGGTTTGCTTTTCAAAGCTTTCATTTGTGTTTAATAAATATTCTGCACCTAAATTTGAGGTCATGATGATGATTGTGTTTTTGAAATCTACGGTTCTGCCCTTACTATCGGTTAATCTTCCATCATCAAGAACTTGGAGCAAGATATTAAATACATCAGGATGAGCTTTTTCTACCTCATCAAACAATATTACTTGATATGGGCGACGACGTACGCTTTCTGTTAATATGCCACCTTCATCATAGCCAACATATCCTGGAGGCGAGCCGATTAATCTTGATACAGAATGTTTTTCCATATATTCGGACATATCAACTCTAAGCATTGCATTTTCGTCATCAAACAAAAATTCGGCTAGAGTTTTAGATAGTTCAGTTTTGCCCACACCTGTTGGTCCTAAGAACATAAATGAGCCGATTGGTTGATTAGGGTTAGAAATACCTGAACGCGAACGTCTTACAGCATTAGCAACTACACTTACAGCCTCATCTTGACCTATAACTCTTTGCTTTAAGTGGTCTTCTAAGCTCAATAATTTTTCTATTTCTGAGGAGAGCATTTTATCGGTTGGAATACCTGTCCATTTGGATACGACTTTAGCAATATCTTCTGGAAGTACGGTTTGTTGTTCGGCTTTTTTAGTATTTTTTTCTAGTTCTTCTAGTTCAATGGTTAGCTTTGGGATTATGCCATATTGCAGTTCGCCAGCTCTTTCATAAGCACCGTTTCTTTCTGCAATTTGCACCTCATTTTTTGCCTTATCCAGTTTGTCTTTGATTTCTGTTATGCGTTGCAAATCTTCTTTTTCTTTATGCCATTTAGAGTTTAAGCTTTTAGCTTTTTCTTCAAGATTTGCTAGTTCTTTTTCTATATCGTTTAGGCGATTTTTTGACTGTTCATCTTTTTCTTTTTTTAGAGCTTCTTTTTCGATTTTTAACTGTAGAACTCTGCGGTCTAGTGTATCTAATTCTTCTGGTTTTGAATCTATGCTCATTCTTAATGATGAGGAAGCTTCGTCCATCAAATCTATAGCTTTGTCAGGCATATAGCGGTCTGATATATAGCGGTTGGCTAAAACAGATGCTGAGACTAAAGCGCTATCTGAGATACGCACACCGTGGTGGAGTTCAAATTTTTCTTTGATACCGCGTAAAATGGTAATAGTTTCTTCTACATCTGGCTCATCTACGTATACTGGTTGAAAACGTCGAGCAAGAGCTGTGTCTTTTTCTACATATTTTTTATATTCATTTAACGTTGTTGCTCCCACACAATGTAATTCGCCACGAGCAAGAGCTGGTTTTAGTAAATTGGAGGCATCCATTGAGCCTTCGTTGGCGCCAGCACCAACGATGGTGTGCATTTCATCAATAAATAAAATGATACTTCCGCTAGCTTCTTCTATTTCTTTTAATACTGATTTTAGGCGTTCTTCAAATTCTCCACGATATTTTGCGCCAGCAATTAATGCGCCCATGTCAAGTGCAAGCAAGCGTTTTTTCTTTAGGCTTTCTGGTACGTCATTATTTATTATACGCATAGCCAAACCTTCAACAATAGCGGTTTTGCCGACACCTGGTTCGCCTATTAATACGGGGTTATTTTTTGTGCGTCGTGATAATACTTGTATAGTTCGTCTAATTTCTGCATCTCTGCCGATTACTGGGTCTAGTTTGCCTTCTTTAGCGCGAGCGGTTAGGTCGGTTGTGAATTTTTTTAGGCTTTCAAAGGTATCTTCTGCGGTTTCTGTGTCGGCTAATCTGCCACTACGATATTTGCTAACAGCTTGGTTTAGCTTTGTGGCGTTTACGCTAGCAGATTTTAACAATTCAGAAGCTTTATTGCCAGAGCTTTGGGCTAAAACTTGTAGCAAACGTTCTAGTGTTACATATTTATCATTATTTTTATTAGCAAAACTTTCGGCTTCGATAAGTAATTTATTATAATCTTGTGAAAGTGAGCTTTGGATATTTTCTCCGCTAACTGATGGGAGCTTTTGCATTTCTTCTTTAGTAGATGTTTTTAATACATCAAGCTTTCCGCCACTTTCGGCAATTAGGTTTTCTAATGTAGGGTCGTTTTCTTCTAATATGGCATTCAACAAATGAAGTGGAGTTACAAACTGATTTGCTTGTTTTATCGCACTATCTATTGAGTTTTTGATTACTTCTTGACTTTTTATAGTAAATTTTTCGATATTCATGTTTTTTCTCCTTATAACTTTTATGTAGTTAGGAGGTTTGGTAAAAATCAAGAGGAGAAAATAATTTTTTTTATTTTGGTAGTTGGGCTTGTATAGCGTTTATGCCGTCTTGTGTTAGCAATATTATGGCATACTCATCATCTAAATAAATTGAATTAAGGCTAGGGTAGGGAGTAGATGTTGTTTGCAAAAATGAGTATATTTCTGGTTTTAAGTTTCTGATTTGTGATGAGGCAAAAAATAGTTTATTTGGAGCATAAAAATTATATACTCCAGAAGGGATGTGGCGCACAACAAATGAACGCTCTAATATATAGGGGCTATTTATATCAAACTTATCATTATAATATTTTTGCCTTAGGGAATATTCGCCAGCAATAACGGGGGTTAATGGTAGAGTTTTGGCGTTTTCTTCTATGCGTGAGCTAATGCGTGTGGCTAATTTTAATTCAGCGGTTTTGCCGAGTTCCCAAACCTTTTGCGCCTCAATAGTGTTGTTTATGGAAATGCATAACATCATTATTGATAGTAAGTAGCCAAAGTTTTTATAGTATCCTCTTTGTGATAGAATGATAGCAATTGCTCCAGTATATAAAAATCCTAATCCATAGAAATTTATGCGTGGCATAAAAGCAGTATCTGCTACATTATAGGTTAAAATGTTAGTAAAACCAGAGCTCAATATGGCTAATACCCACAATATTAGACTATTTTTGTTTTGAGCAAGTTTTATTGTGGCTAAACCAATTATTCCTAATCCGCATAGCTTAAAACCTAGTGGGAAAAATGGTAATGTTAAATAAAATTGTTTAACTATGAGAGCTAAGTTGTTGGGTAAATTTAAAATTATGTCTTTTATGCTAGGGGTTTGTATGTTGTAGTGGTAGGCATAAATTATTCCTGTCGCGCTTAAAACATATATCAAAACCTTAAATGCTACCAGTGAGGTGAAAATTGGTATGAATTTTTTTGCCATTTCTTTTATGTTTGCACCATCTATTATTTGTCTTAACAAGTAGCATATTAATATGGTTTCTGCAACGCTTGGATATACTCCTAATGCAACTAAAAAGCATAAGCTTGCGTATATATAGCTTTTTAGGTTTTGTTTTTCTATTAGCATTAGTCCGCCAATAATCAATGGTATTGCCATAAAATTACCGATTATGTTTATAGGAAAATACATCCAGCCTAATATAAATGGCATAACACATGGCACAATAGATACAATAATTTTGCTACAATTGTCTGCTATTTGCCAATAGTTTATTAGCATGACCATGCCGAGCGCTAGCATTATAAATGCACACATATTATTTAATATTGGCAAAACTTGTCCGCCATATAATATAACATTTAGTATAAATTTGGAATATCTTGCCTCAAACAGCCCAGTGCTAAAGCTTAATATCTGCTCTGTGCCTTTTACCCAATCCCAATCATGATTGCCAATAAAAAAGCTTGTTTGATAAAACATAAAAACAAAGTTTAGCGTTAATAACACTATCAAAAATAATTTTTTGTTACTAATCTCATACTTTGTCATTTGTTCCCTCTTTCGTCTTTCTTATCCTATAATTGTTGTTTTGTAAAGCGTTTTATTTCTAATTTTAAAACATTGACAAAAAATATTTTTCCTTTATATTATCGCGCAGAAATTAAAAATTATCATGCGTATGTTACTATTGGGAACTTTAATAGGTGCAGTGATTGCTTCGTTTTTTATGTACCTATACAAAAAATTGATGACTTATTTTAAAAATAAGTTTGCTCCGCGTTGGTATCCTGTTGTGATGTTTAGGACTACTCCTGAAGAAGATGGAACATATCTTATCTTTTTTTCTATCGCAGATGGCGATATTCACAAAGGTTATACCAAAAAATGTCCTCCTTGTAATGTAAAACCAGAGGAACTCCTTGTTGTGGTGAGGAAGTTTCATGAGGGGAGGGGGTTGTATCGCGTCTTCTGGAAATTAAAGGAGTAAATTTAAGCATCTAGAGCGGGTTCTGCGGGGAAATAAAAATTCATGTACCTCTTTTGTACACTAAAATTTTTATTTCCCTTGAACCCATCTCTATCTATCTTAAATTTATCTCCTTTAAACACGTGTGAGTGAATGCTCACGTACCTCTTTTGTAGGACTTAAAATTTTTGCCTCAGGACATTGACTTCTATTCATCTCAAATTTCGGATTTTAATTTTTAAAACTCTAGCTTTTTGTTGTGAAAAATAAAAATTCATGTACCTCTTTTGTAGGACTTAAAATTTTTATTACGTTCAAACCCATCTCTATCTATCTTAAATTTCCTTCCTTTAAACACGTAACTCTAGCTTTTAGTTGTGAAAAATAAAAATTCATGTACCTCTTTTGTAGGACTTAAAATTTTTATTACATTCAAACCCATCTCTATCTATCTTACTGGCGACTGCTGGATCCCCGGTTCGCACTGACGTGCGCCCGAGGATGACCGAGTGGGGAGTTGCGCTCGGGGATGACCGAGTGAAGAGTTAATTCGAAGATCCCTTGACCATTCGGTTGTACCGAATGGAGGGATGACGGTTTAAATGTTTTTTTATAGGTGCTGTGGCGAGAGCATTTGAAAGAGAGGACGGTTTAAAGGCTTGTTTACGGATGTTGTTTGGGATATGAATTTAAACATGTCATTCTACGTTCAGCGTAAGTCTGAACGTCAAAGAATCTTCGATATTGTCACTCCCCTACAAGTAGGGGAGTTGGAGGGGTAATATGTATCCTTATGTTTAATATAGATTGTGGGGGGAGAGTTTTTTATCTCCTTTTTGATAAAAAAAATAACCGTCTAAGTTAAGGCGGTTATTTTTATCTTTCTAATACGATCTAAAATTAGAATGCGTATCTGAAACCTACTGTGAATTCATCAACTTCGTTAACTACAGAATCATGAATCCATGCGTGACGATACATAGCTCTTACAGTTGTGTTTTCTGAAAGTGCATATTGTACACCAAGACCTAATCTTTCACCCATGCCTTTATCTGTGTTAGCTGTGTCATTGCTTAATTTATATTCAGCGATACCAGCAGATCCAACTAATTCCCAACGACCAGAACAACCTAAGTCTTGGAATACTAAAGCGTCAACGCCCCAGCTTGATAAACGTGTAGAAACTTCACCTTTATCTTCTTCTTTACCCAAGTTGTAGAAAGCTTCTAAACCAAAACGGTCTGTTCTTGCACCTAATACTGCAGATAATGACCAATCTTTAGAGCTGATTTTTGAACCTGTGTCTGTATCTACGATACCATAGTTTGCATCTAAACCAACATATGGTGTGTAATCAATAGCTTCTGCATTTGCAGCAACCATACCAGCAAGACCTGCTAATACTAATACTTTTTTCATAAATTTTCCCTCTCAAATAGTTTAAGGTAGACATTATCGTATTATACGATGTTAGAACTTTAGGTTATAAATTTATTTTTTTCAAGTTTTATTTTATGTATTTGCGAAAAAAATAAAATGTGATGCTAAAAAACTTTACATGTGCTATATTTTGTGTTAGAATTATTGTATTAGGGATTGATATAGCACCTGTCATGTCATATTTTCCCTCCCTTATGTACGCTTTTTATGTACACCGCAGTCGGGAAAGTATTTCCAGCACAGGCACTCTATCAATCCGAGGCAACG
>JAZNKG010000021.1:0-2650 GCA_045578445.1 Alphaproteobacteria bacterium | reverse complement strand
CTATTGTAAACCAACTTCACTTCGGGCAAGCAACTGTAACATTCGCTTTGTTTGTTTTACAACAAAGTCGCTCATTAACAGTAGCTGTAGCTCTCGCAAAAAACGTTTATCAAACGTTTTTTTGACTGCGAGCCCCTTGACTCAAATGCGATGCATTTGAGAGGGATGACGGTTTAAAGGTGCTGTGTTGGGAGATGAATTTAAGCTTGTCATTCTACGTTCAGCGGAAGTCTGAACGTCAAAGAATCTTCGATATTGTCACTCCCCTACAAGTAGGGGAGATGGTGGGGTAATATATATCCTTATTTTAGTGTAAGATGAAGTTTTGTGCAGTTGTGTGAGGGTGTTTAAATTAATCGGAAGATCCCTTGACTCAAATGCGGTGCATTTGAGAGGGATGACAGTTTAAATGATGTGCAGTCTTGCGACTGCTGGATAGAGGATAAGGAGTGCTGGCGCACTGGTTTGTGGATCCCCGGTGTGCTGTGACTAACGTCACGCCCCGAGGATGACCGATAGGGGGGAGGTGCGCCCGATGATGACCGATAGGGGGGAGGTGCGCCCGATGATGACCGATAGGGGGGAGGTGCGCCCGATGATGGTCAGTAAGAAAAGTGGTTGCGCTGAGGGTGACCGAGGGGAGGTGGTGGACCGTAGAGGTAACGCTCCTCTGCTACATCCATGTCAAGGATGCGTTCTACTTTTAAACTAACGGTCCGTTATGTGTGTTTTAGCACGATTTTTTTATCTTACAACAGTTTTTTAAAAATTAGAGAAAAGTTAACTTTTTTTATGTATAAAGTATCTATGATTGTAACCTGAGATGGGGTGAAATAAGAGAATAATGACAAATAATATCGATTTTTCAGTAGATTACAGTAAATTGGATATTTTAGAAGAATTTAATGTTGATGATATAAAATTTCCAATGATTTTATCTATTCCACATAGTGGAACGGTTTTTCCTGATGAGTTTTTAAAAGCAGTTGTGCCTGATGTTAAGACTTTGCGCAAAAATGAAGATATTTTTGTGTATGACCTTTTAGAGCCTGCTATTAAAGAGGGTGGGGTTACTGCTCTTAAACTTAATGTTTCTCGTACTTTTATTGATGTTAATAGGGCAAAGTTAGAAATTGACCCGAATATGTTTTATGATTATCCCCGTGATGAGTTGAGCTTAAATCAGAATCGTTCGCGCTATGGTTTGGGAATCGTGCATAAGCTTACTGCTGATAGTCTTCCTATTTATGCTGGTCCTATCTCTTATAAAGAAGTAGAGAAGAGAATTAAAAATGTTTATGATGTGTATCATAAACGTTTGCAAGAGCTTATTGAAAAAGTTACGGCTAAATTTGGCTTCTGCTTGGTGGTGGATTGCCACTCTATGCCTTCTAAAATTTGCTCTATTATTTCGGAAAGTCCGAGAATCGACTATTGTTTGGGTAATTTGTTTGAGCAGAGTTGCCCTAATAAAATCAGTTTTTATGTGGAGAATGAACTAGTTAAGCGTGAATATTATGTGTCTAAGAATCGTCCGTATTCTGGAGCTTTTATTACTTTTAACTATTGTGAACCTCGTAAAAAGTCTTATACTTTGCAATTAGAGATTAATCGCGTGATTTATGCGGATGAAAAAATGCTTGAGAAAAATTCGGATTTTCAACGTGTTAGATATGATTTGAGCAAAGTAATTGTTAATCTTGGTAATTTTTTGCTGGATTTTTAAAATAATCGTATTATAAGAGGCGCTTGTATTTGGTTGCTTGGATATTATATTTAGGCAACTGTTGTTAACTTACCCGTCATTTAGGGATAGTACTTTTTGTGTGCTAACCGGGCCAAAAGTTTAAAGACAGGGAAGCCCCTTGCCCTAATGCGGTATTAAGGATTTTTACATCGTGCTAAGAAGCATAGTTTTTCTGTTAGTGATGATTTGTTTTCTCACTACACCGACACAAGCTTATGAAGCATATAATTTATCTAGAATTTCAGTTTCTGATATTCGTTTTGTAGAAAAACCACTTAAAGCTAAAAATCTTTTTGCTCCGGATTTTGTTAAACCAGAAAAGGTTGAAACTGCCGATATGTGTCGTATTGCAATTGATGAAGTGGAAGAAGAATTTAATATTAAGAAAAACCTTCTTCATACTATTGCATCTGTTGAAAGTGGTCGTTTTGTTAAAGCTCGCAACAAACGTTTGCCTTGGCCTTGGACCGTGCATGCAAATGGTAAAGGGTATTACTTTAAAACTAAACAAGAAGCAGTTGATGCCGTTAAATCTATGCAAGCAAATGGTTTGAAAAATATTGACGTTGGTTGTATGCAAATTAATTTGCGTTATCATGGTAATAACTTTAGTTCATTAGAAGATGCTTTTGAACCTAAGAAAAATGTTAGCTATAGTGCATCATTTTTGAAAAAACTTCATAAAAGAACTGCTAACTGGGCAAAAACTGCAATGCATTATCATTCAAAAAATGCCTCTAAAGGTGCTAAGTATAAAGCGCGTTTGGAGAAGCACTTTGCAAAGTATGTGGCTATGGATAATGGTGGTAGCACAATAGCTCTATTTTAAGGGTGGGGGATGTGCTAAATTGCCATCATATGAGCGTCGGCACTTCTTTATGTGGGGCTTTGTCTAGCAGGCAT
>JAZNKG010000020.1:0-9078 GCA_045578445.1 Alphaproteobacteria bacterium | reverse complement strand
ATCTCTATTTATTTATATGTGTGAAATTAAAAAAGCTAATATTTACAAAAACTACTATAATTTTTACTTACTCAATATCTACATTAAAATTGAAAATATAAAAGAATCCAGTAATAAAATGTATTTTTTCCATAATATAGATTTTTATAAAAGAGTCAATAAATTTAATTTCGTTAACTTTAAATTAACTATTTGACATCTGAAAGATGCTTATCTAACGTATAAAGCGTTGGTTAATTTATTATGAGGAGAAAACATGAAAACCAGCAAAGTAACAAAAGATTTGTTAGAATACATCGAAGATGGTGTAAAAAATATTCCCTACAATCCTGTTCATACACTAAACGCTTTAGGGAGCGGACCTCTTGCATATCGCACTTTTGGCGGAAATTTTCAAAAATATAGTGAAATAGATGAAGAAGTTTTAGAAAAAGCATTTGGTAGTCATTATCTCTTAACTATGATAGCGCAAGGTATTTTGATAAAAAATGTTTTATATAAAGAAAAGGAAAGTCGACACACATTATATTGCGATTCGCCAATAAAAAAGTTTTTTGAAAAGCATGGTTTACTAGAACATAAAATATGGGATAGGGTTGATACAAAAACATTAGAAGATAATATTAACCCACAAAATACAGATTACCGCATTTATTATTCATATTCTAAACCAGATGCATTATTACAAGAAGCCAAAGAAACCGAGAAGAATAAATTTCCGGTTTTTTTTATTGATACAGATTTGATATTAAAAAAACGACATGATGCAATTATACCAAACTCAACTGCTATAAGAGCAGCATATTCTCATTTAGAAGAAGTTGGAAATATTTGTTATCCAGATTTTACAACCCTTAATTTTCCCAAAGGTTATAAACTCCCTAAGATAAACAACTCATTACCTGCGGTAAATACTTGCCTGATGTTCTTTAATGATAAAGAATTACTAAAGGAATGGGGAGCATTTTTCAAGGAGTTATTTATTGATAACTGGATAGAAGGGGAGTTAACACCTGAAATAATTTCTAAGCAATTACTAGGTATAGACCAAAGAACATTTCCTTTTGTATGTGATTGGCATGGAATATGGAATTCTTCTTCTATTGTACCTTTTATAGATATAACATGGGATCCACCTCATTTTAGATATATCAAAGATAAGTCTCTAGCAGATTGGCATTATTACACATTAGAACATCATCCAGAACATAAGCATTGGTATCAAGATATAATGCACACATGGATAAATAAGAAAAACGTTGAAAGAGATGATAAGTTTCGTCGTTATCAAGGATTAATAATGCTAGAAATTATTCTATATTATGAGCCAAAATTAGAAAAAGCTCTAAGAAGTTTTAATAGTTTGGGCGAATATTTTGTTTTATATGATACGCATAAGAGCATAGAAGAATTAATTGATGAAAAACTTATAAATTCCAAAATCGATAAAACTTTATAGGAGAAAATTATGAACACAAAAGTCTGCTTAATAACAGGCGCAACGGGGTTTATTGGGCAAAATATAGTAGCAGAACTAATTTCGCAAAAATATAAAATAATTGCTATATCAAAGCCTGATGAACAGTATTGTCCTACCATTATAAATGAAAATAATATTAAGATAAATACAATGCCTAATATTAATAAAGACATAGTCAAAGATTATGATATGCAATTAGTCTTTGGCGATGTATCAGATAAACGATTTATTGAAAAGTTGTTTAAGGATATAGAAAAACAAAATATAGAAATAGAGTTTGTCTTACATTTAGCCGCCTGCGCTACAATACAACAGGCAATACAAAAAGAACAAGAAGCTTGGAAAACAAATTTTAATGGTACAGAAAACATTCTAAAAAGTAGCCTACAGTATCAAAAAAAATTCCCTAACAAGTTTAAGGGATTTTTTTATGCATCAACGGATAAAGTTTATGGAGAGGGGTCTCATCAAACATATCAAGAAACAGATAAACTAAAACCATTGCCATATCCATATGATCAGTCCAAAGCAAAAGCAGATGAATTGGTGCGAAAAATAGCTAAAGAAAATAACTTTCCAGCAGTAATTTATCGTTTTTGTAATGTATATGGTCCAGGGGACTATCATAAAAGTCGTATTATACCAGGTACATTATATCGACTAATTTATACTAAAGAAAATCCGATACTAAGAATGTATTACAATCCTCAAGGTAATAAAAAATCTTTTTACAGAGATATGATTTATATCAAAGACTTAACTAAAGCAATTAGTTTATTGCTAGAATTTTTACGAAAAGACAAGACTAAACTTATCGGAGAGGTTTTTAATTTAGGTACTGATAACACATATCCAATGAATGAGATAATCAATAAAATAAGTTGCTATTCAAAGATTAATAGAGAAATTAAAGAAGAGCTTGTAGAAAAAGGAGAAATAAAAAATCAATGTATGAATTTTTCAAAATTAAATAAATTACTAGGGTTTAATCCACAATACAGCCTAGATAAAGGAATAAAAGAAACAGTAGATTGGTACATCTCACATAAAGGAGATATAAATGATAGTTTCAAATAAAACAATTTTTATAACAGGTGCAACTCATGGAATAGGTAAAGCAACCACTGAGTTATTTTGCCAAAAAGGCTGGCAAGTATATGGAGTTTCATCAAATCCATTAGATACGCGTGGCAATGAGTTAATGCAAAAATATTCAAATTTCACTCATAAAACCATTGATGTAACAAATGAAAAAGAGATTGCAAACTTTCTATCTCAAATCGGGAATATAGATGTTGCATTTAATAATGCTGGCATAGGCATAGCGCCACAAAACATAGAAGAAGCCAATATTGAACAATATCAAAGAGTTATAGATGTAAACTTGATAGGAACATTAATTTGTCTTAAACATGAACTAAAAAATATGTCACAAGGTGTAATTATAAATAATTCTTCAATATCTGCATTTAAAGCAAAAACAGGTGCAGATATGAGCTATTCAGCAACAAAAGCTGGAATTTTAAGACTAACAGCAGAATTAGCATCAAATCCCCAATATAAAAATAAAATATCATTTTTTAGTGTAATTCCTGGGAATATAAAAACTAGAATGACAGCAACAGATAATATTCCATCAGAAAAACAGGGATATCCTGAAGATGTAGCAAATCTAGTATATAAAATATCTACAAATCATTATGTTTATACTTCTGGACAAAGTTTTAATTGTGATAAAGGAGAGTTATTAGCATGAGTTTTGATTTAACCCACTTAAATGGCAGAAAATTATATGAAAGAGAAGCCGGAATATTAATGCCTATATTTAGTTTGCCAGGCATTTATGGCACAGGTGATCTAGGTAGAGAAGCCAGACAATTTGTAGATATATTACATAATTCAAACCAACAAATGTGGGCAATGTTACCTAATGGTCCAGTAGGTTTTGGAAATAGCCCATATCAAGCAATAAGTTCATGCGCAGGTAATCACTATTTTATCTCTCCAGAAATGCTTATCAATGAAAAATTATTAACAAAAGAAGAGGCAATAAGAGATTATGGACTAAATATAGAAGATATTGATTATGGTAAACTGTTTACTGAACGTAGGAAAATGCTTGAATGTGCTTTTCAACGTTGGTTATCTCAAGGAGGTCATTGCTCACAGGATTTTTTGGCATTCAAGTTCAAAAATTATAGCTGGCTAAGAGATTATGCTCACTATATGGCGATAAAGGAAGAGTTTAACTATAAACCATGGTATGAATGGCCTGCAGGATTAAAAAACAGAGATAAAGAAACTTTACGAGCTAATAGCGCAAAAAATACTTATGCAATTCATTTTGGGGAATTTACACAATATAAGTTCTATCAACAATGGGAAAAGTTAAAAGAATATGCTAATAACAAGGGAGTAAAATTAGTAGGCGATATGCCATTCTACATTAATCACGATAGTTCAGACGTTTGGGCAAATCGTGAGTTATTTGACCTAAACCCTGATGGCAGTATTAAATTATTTTCAGGACTACCAGGGCCAAATAATACTAATATCCGTTGGGGTAATCCTTGCTATAATTGGCAAAAAATGCGAGAAACAAATTATAAATGGTTTGCTATGCGTATGCAAAAAAATGCAGAAATGTATGATATGATACGTATCGACCACGCAGTTGCATTTGTTCACTATTTTGGTATTAAAGATTTTGATACACCAGGAGTTTGGTATGATGGACCTGATATGTATAATCGTTCAGTAACAGATGTAATTGACTGTGTGGCGCGCCAAAATAATATGGATGTTATTGTAGAAAATCTTGGAAATAATAATCAGAGAACACATGATTTATATGATCAATTAAACTGGATGGGAATGCGTATTTTTGATTATATGATTGGAGATATGCGCTATGGTACAAGAAATATTCACATACCAAGTTTATATCCTCAAAATGTTGCTGCATATACAGGAACTCATGATAATGAAAGCCTTGTAGGTATTATAGCTTCTAAAACGGATGCAGAACTCGAATATCTAAAAGCTTATTTACGTGTAGATAAAAGAGAAGATATATTATGGTCTGCCGTAGATACGTTATATAAATCACCAGCCGCAAAAGTAATTCTTCCAATCCAAGATATATTATCATTAGATGATAAAAGTCGAGTATGCTATAGAGAAGATTACGAAAAGTCATGGCGTTGGCGTCTAGACTCGTTTAATAGATTTGATGAAAAAATTCAAAATAAATTAAAGGGCATAGGTATGCTAAGTTCAAGAGGTTGGATACCTGAAGAAGATGTAAAGTCAAATGGTTGGCAAAACCTCTTTCATCAAGCAATTATAAGCCGATACGGACATCAAAAATAGGAGAGTTTTTATGAAAAATGCTCAAAATTTCATAAATGGAGAAAGCTATAACCGTTCAGCAGGTATTTTATTACCCATATTCAGCTTACCAAGTAAATATGGAATAGGAGATTTTGGTTATTCTGCTTATAAATTTATAGATTTTTTAAGAAGTACCAATCAAACACTGTGGGCTATATTACCATTAGGGCACACAGGATATTGTAATAGTCCATACAAAGCCGTAAGTGCATTTGCAGGAAATCCATATTTTATATCTCCAGAAATTCTAATAAAAAGGAAGTTAATCAAATCAAGTGAATTAAAAAAATATAATTTTGGTAAAAACAAAGATATTGATTATGGAATACTATTTTCAGAAAGATACAAATTTCTACATGAGGTATATGAAAATTGGAAAAAATATAAATTCAATCAACTATATGATTTTAAACAATTTAAAAAAGAAAACAGTTTTTGGCTTAATGATTATTGCTTGTTTATGAGCTTAAAAGAAAAGTTTAATTTCAAACCTTGGAACACGTGGGATGAAGATATATCAAAATACGAAGCTAAAGCCATATTAAAATATAAAAAGGAACTAAAATCACAAATAAAGTTTTGGGAATTTGTGCAATATGAATATTATAATCAATTAAAAAGCCTAAAAAAATATGCTAATGATTGTGGTATAAGATTAATAGGAGATATGCCATTTTATGTTGAGTATGATAGCGTAGATGTATGGAGTAATCGTAATCTATTTGCTATAGATATAAATACAAATAAAATAATAAAATGCGCTGGAGTGCCAGGTGATATTTTTTCTAAACATAGCAGAAATTGGGGGATGCCTTGCTATGATTGGGATGAAATAAAGAAAACAAACTATCAATGGCATCTTAAAAAATTTGAGCAATATACAAAACTCTATAATATAGTAAGAATAGACCATGCATTAGGTTTTGTACGTTATTATGGTATAAGCGATAGTAACGAACAATGGTACGAAGGTCCTGATTTTTCAAAAGATACACTTATTCCTAAAATAACAAAATTAATGAAAAAACATTCAGTAGAAATAATAGCAGAAGATTTAGGTAGTGTACCAGATAGGGCATATTATTTATTCAATAAATATAACTGGGCAAGCACAAGAGTTTTGCAATTTGGATTTGCAAATAAATATGGCACAGAAACAATCCATCTCCCATTTTATTATCCACACAAAAGTGTAGCCTATAGTTCAACACATGATAATCAAACACTTTTAAGCTACATAAATAATATGGAAAAAGAAAACAAAATATACATAAACTACTACCTTAATTCAAATATCAAAACTTCAAAACATAAAATTCAAGAAAAAATGATAGAGGAATTATATCGTTCAGCATCAGAAAAAGTACTTATTCCACTAGCAGACATCCTGGAACTAGATAATTCTGCTCGTATATCTCATGGTAAGGAATATGAAAAATCATGGAGATGGCGATTAAATTCATTAAAAGATATTAATAAAAGTAAAAGAATATGGCTTAAAAAAATGACTTTTGCTTATGCAAGAACACCATTTTCAATAGAAGAGGGGAAAACATATGGTTGGAACTGGAAATAATATAATTTCAGAGATAAAAAATTACACTCCAGAAGGTTATTGTAATGAAGATGATATTCTCGTATCATCTGCTAAAGGATCATATTTTACAGACATAAATAATAAAAAATATCTAGATTTTACATCAGGAATATTTACAAATACGTTTGGACATTGTTATCCTCCATTAATACAAAAGGAAATAGAGCAAATAAATAAATGTGATAATATACATGGCAGGAGAAGTGTAGCAGAATACGATTTTTACACAAAACTAAGTCAATTTATGCCAGTTAGTGATTATAAATTTGTTCCTTATAATGATGGTGGGTATGCGGTGGATAGAGGTTTAAGCGATATTATAAACTATTATGAAAAAAAACGCATACCAATCGGAGCATTTAAAGGTGGTTTTCATGGAAAAACTATGGGAACAAAATTAACTATAAATGAAACAGCAAAAGCTGCACTGTTTGATAATTTTCAATTAGATTACCCCAATTGTTATAGATGTCCTTGGAAAAAAGAATTTCCCAAATGTAAAATGTGTTGCATAAAAGATATTTGTAATAAACTCAAGGCAAAAAAAACAAAAGCTATAATTTTTGAAGTTATACAAGGAGCAGGAGTAATTATTCCGCCACAAGGATTTTGGCAGGCAATTTATGAATATTGCCAAGAAAATAAGATATTGATGTTTGCTGATGAAGTTTTAACAGGTGGCGGACGCACAGGATATTTTTTAGCAAGCTATGGACATTATGGAATAGTTCCAGATATAATTTCTTTAACTAAAGGCTTAGCAAATGGAAGACCCTTATCGGTATTATGTGAAAGAGAATATATTACAGATAATCCTTACGCTAAAAGACCAAACGAACGCTCATCAACATTTGCTTCACATCCCACAAATTTAGCCGTAGCATCTAAATGCTTAGAATTAATTAAAGAAGAAAATATTTTAGCACACGTACGATGTATGGAAAATATATTTGCCACAGAGCTAAATCATATGAGAGATAAATATGAAAGTGTGGGCGATGTTCGCTCTATAGGACTAATGGGAGCTATAGAATTTGTTAATACAAAAAATAACAAAGAACCTAATGCCGAACTATGTAAATCTGTGTTTTATAAATCACGTGAAAATGGCTTAGAAACAATACTAAGTGGGCATATAATACGTATAGCACCTCCACTAAATATCACTAAAGAAGATTTGATTAAGGGTATGAAAATATTAGATAAAAGTATAAAAGAATGTTTGTCTTAGGAGAATTAAATGTCAGAAAATAAATTTTATTGTTTGCGTTATTATGTTACATATCGCTGTAATTCAAAATGTAGTTACTGCAATGTATGGCGTGATGAACTATTCAAAAATAAAAAAGAACTATCATTAGAAGATGCCAAAATAATGCTAAAACAATGCTATGATATCGGCATAAGGTATGTAGATTTCACAGGAGGTGAACCAACATTATATCCATATTTAAAAGAAATTATAGAATATGCAAAAGAATTAGGTATTAAAACAGAAGTAACCTCAAACTGCATATCTTCAAAGTCAAAACAAAAAATGTTAGAAATAGCATCAAGTGCAGACAAATTCAATACTTCGTTAGACACATTAAACAATAAGGCATACCACAAAATACGCGGGGTAGATTGTTGTGAAAATGTAAAAAATACAGTAAAAGACATCTCCACCATTCGCTCTCCAAAAATAATGACAGTAGTAACAAAGGACAACATTAACGAATTGGATAAGATGATAAAATATGCTAAAGACAACAAATCTTTAATCTATCTAAGTCCAATGTTTCCATATATTGATAAAAATGGAAGCTACAAAACTTCAGAATATATTGATGATATTATCAAACAAATATTTAAGCCATATACCGTTGTTTTGCTTCATTTTATGGATTTTTTTAAAACATCAACCCCTAATAGGCTTCCACCATGCTCAGCAAACCAATACACTTTAACAATCGCACCAAATGGAAATATAATCTTACCGTGCTATCATGCATTAAAGGAAGAACTACAATGGAATAAAGATTTATCAAATGCAATAAAATCAGATAAATTCAAAGAATACAAAAAAAGTTCAGGTAATTTAAAATCATGTTACGGATGTAGTGTAATTCCATATTTTGGTATATCATTTAATTATCAATTAAATAAATACTTCTTATTACAGTCATTTTCAGAAAAATTATATCACATTAAAAGAGATGGGTTAAATGAGCTAATACCAAGCTTTAATCTAGATGAAAAAAGATTAAACGAAGAAGTTATTGAATTAATGGAAATAGCATCTTCATTATCACATAAAGTAGATATAACCGCTTACAGAAAAGCAAAAAAAATACTATATCCTGCCGAAATAGTACAAAACCAAGTTATAACACCAGTTTATAAAATGCCACTTAGTCTACATCAGTATAACAAAGAAAAAAAAGCAATAGATTGTTGGCAATTAAACTTAGTTCCACATAACTATTTTGATAAGTTTATACAAAACATAATAAAGCCAATAATGCAAAATGTATTAGAAACAAATCAAAAAGACATAATTTTAAAAGATTTGATAGAATTTCAAATCAAGTGGTGGAAATTTTATATCATAAAATATTTTAATTTA
>JAZNKG010000019.1:0-67819 GCA_045578445.1 Alphaproteobacteria bacterium | reverse complement strand
GCACCAAACTTTTTACATTCTTTGTAAATACTAAGAAATGCAAATATTCCACATAATCCGAAATTGACATTAACTTTTTTGTGCTTTTTATCAATTAAAAGTTTAGAATTTATTTTGGCATTGTTTGATGTTATTGATAAGACTTCATTACCATTAGATATAAGAGCTTTAGTATAATCTAAAAAAGCTTGCTCTACTCCACCTAGAATTTTGCTACTCATTATATTAACGATGTTAGACATTCTATTTAGCCTTTCTTAGCATTTGGGTTTCGATACGTTTGGCTACTTTTAAAAAGCGGAAATAGGCAACTATGTTTGCCATGATAAAACCATAAGCGCCTCTAAATACATATTTTTTGAGAAAATAATAACGGCAAAATTGATATGGTAATTCTAATATCAAGCGCAATGTTGAATATGTTTTATTGTCTTTTTCCAGTGTTTTTTGTAGCTCGGTTGAGTGGATGTTGTGTTTGTTTATCGTATCTTCTATGGATATTATTGAGTAATGATAGATTTGTGATTGCAGTTGACCTATCGGCATTCCCGCCGGGACTAACACTCTGTCTTTGTTCATACGGTCTTTGGGCATTTGGACATATTTTTTATTGTATAGACGGACAGGATTGAACGTATTGGCAAATCGTGATGGTGTTGTATCTGTTGGGAACATATCTATTATTTTTATGCGATAGGCATTGTATTCGGGATTTTTTTTGAAAGCTTTAATTTCTTTTACCAGTTCATCTGATAAGACTTCATCAGCATCTAGCATTAGTACCCAGTCATTTGCACATTGACTTTCTGCAAAATGCTTTTGCTCGCAATAACTTTTCCAATCATTATGTATGGTTTTGGCTTTGTGTGATTGCGCTATTTCTAAGGTTTTATCAGTTGAGCCACTGTCTACTACAATTATTTCATCTGCTACTTTTTGTGCTTGTTTTAGGGTTTTAGCTAGGCGCTTTTCTTCATTTAAGGTAATAATATATACTGATAGTCCAATCATTTTTATGCTAGTCCTGACATTGCATTTAAACGTTCCTTTTTTTGCAATATAATCCCGTACCCCTAGAAATCAAGAAATTACTGAATATATCAACACTTTAAAAGTGTGAAAAACATTGCAAAGAAAACCAACGTTTTTTATGCAATATGGGATTTGATTGATAAGTATATGAAAAAGTTAGTTTTTTCTTCGGAAAATTATTTTATTAAATCTGAAGAATTGAAAAAGTTAGAAAGACAACAAGGCTTTGAAAATATTGGATTTTCTGAAGTGGTTGTTTTGCTAGATGAGGCAAATGGCAACAAAATTATCGCAAATTTTGATGTTTTAGATGGTGCGGGCGATGATGAGTTTGTTAAAACGAGGGTCGCTTATTACTCTTTTTATCCTGTGGTCGGGTTTTTGATTTCTCTTATTAAGCCTATTAAGCGCAAGTTTTATCAAAGAAATTCGCAGAGCTTTACCGTGCTATTTGATGAGCTTTTGGAGGCTAAGCTTGTTCGTGGTGAGCGTAATCGGGAAAATGCTTATCAATGGACGAATAAAAAATGGCAGATTAGTCGTGACGAGGCGAATAAACGATATAATGACTTATACAACTCGTTGAAGAAAAACGGTTATGACAAGAATAGCCCTATGTTTGTTATGCTTAATCGTAAATTGGGTGTTAAAGACCAGATTTTGCAAGGGCACCATAGAATCGGAATTTGTAAGGAAATCGGGCTTAAGACGGTGAATGTGGCTTTTTGGACCGCGCCAAAGGCTTTTGGATTTTTGAAAGTTTTTACTAAATAAAGGAGTTAGCTTATGAAAATTATGTTGGTTAGAGATAGAAATGTGCTTAATACTAATTGGCTAATTTATTTTGCTAATCTGTTGGCTGATAGCGGGCATGAGGTGGTTATTGCTTGCGATACATATTCTAAATTGGGCGAGCTTGCACCGAGTTATAAGCTGGGTGATGGCGTGAGAGTGGCTAATCTTAATGGCAAAACGGATAATGCTTTGGTTAATGTTTATCGCAAAGTAAGAGGTAAAATCGGGGTGCCTTATTTTAGGTTTAAGCGCTTGATTGAGGAAGAAAAGCCTGATGTGATTGTGTGTTATTTTCCGGTTGATTTGTATAATGTGACCAGATTGCAAAATCATAATATTCCTATTATTCAGATGATGCACGGGTATCCGCCTATGATTTTGGATAAGGTGTTGAAGAAGTTTTTGCCTATAAAATTGTGGTGTAGAGAGAGTTTTAGAAAGGTTAATGCTTTTCAAGTTTTGATGAACTCCTATAAAAATGATATAAATCCTTTTTTTGAAGCAAAGAAGATTGTTAGGATTGCTAACCCTGTGAAACAATGCGAGGATTTTACAGATTTAAATGATGAGAAGAAGAGAATTATTTATATCGCTCGTATTGAAAAAGCTAATAAACGCCCTCACCTTTTGGTTGAGGCTTTTGCAAAGATTGCAAAGGAATTTCCGGACTGGGTGGTTGATATTTACGGTTTGCAGAAATATCCTGAGTACGACAAGGAGATTTTGGATTTTGTTAAAAATAACGGTTTAGAAAAGCAGGTGTTCCTTAAAGGATATAGCAAAAACGTATATGATGTATATAAAGGGGCTGATATTCAAGGATTTCCTAGTGCCAGTGAAGGGTTTAGTTTGGCTATTGCAGACGCGATGGCAATGGGAATTCCTCATATAGGCTTTAGTGATGCACACTCCGTGAATGAGCTTATTGTAGATGGTCATAACGGATTTTTAGCTGATGATTTAGATGATTTTGCGAATAAACTCAAAACTTTGATGAGCGATAAAGAGCTTAGAGTTAAGATGGGGGCTAATGCTCGTGATGATATGAAAGAGTATGCGCCGGAAAATATTATCAGTCAGTGGAATGAGCTCTTAAAAGAAACAGTCTCTCCTAAATAAATAGAAGAGACTGTGTGTGCTTGAGGGAGAACTGTTTTTTTGCTATTGATAGCAAGTTGTGTAAGCTGTGGTTAAGGTTTTGCCCTTGAACTCTACATTTAGACGACAGAGATCGTTTATGTTATAGTTTTTTAGCTCGCAATAGCGAACGATTTTATTTTCATCTTCGCTTTCATCAATGAGATATGTCCATTTGCTGATGTTGTTGCCGATGTATTTGGCGCGCATTGGCTCTTCATATTCATCAAAAAAGTCGTGCATGTGTTGGCCTTTTTCTATATCAAAACCTGCAACAGTCATTATGTTTTCATCTCTTGTTGCGGTGCATGCGGTTAAAATTGCGCATAAGATGATTAGTGCGATATTACGCATTGTATTTTCTCCTCTTAAAATAAATGTGACTTTGTTTAGCTTAGTAATTCTAAAATAATCTTATCTAATACTAAAAAACCTTGGTCGGTTAACTTTATGTTGTTGGCATCATAGCACAATAAATTTAATTGCGCAAGTCTTTTTGTCATATTTTCTGATAAAAAATCAAATAATTTTATTCCGCAAGCATCATAAAAGGCTTTTGCATTGATACCATCTCTTATTCTAAGCCCCATAATTACTAGTTCTTCGGCTCTTTCTTGTGGGGTTAATGTTTCTGATATTTTGCCGTCAACAGTTGCTTTTATTTGTCCATTATGCAAAATTCTGCCATGAGCTCCCTCGCCTATGCCGATATATTCGCCACCTTGCCAATATACAAGATTATGTATGCTTTCTTCTTTGGGGGAAGTGGCAAAATTTGAGACTTCGTATCTATCAAGTCCTTTTTCCCTTAAGTATGAAACCGTGTTATTATAAAATCTTGCAGATGTTTCTTCATCTAATACTTTAACATTTTTCTTATGAAAAACCGTGCCTTCTTCTATGCTTAATTGATAAAGTGATATGTGTTGTAAACCATATTTTAGTGCTAAATCAATTTCTTGTTGCCATGTATCCCATTGCTGATTGGGGCGAGAATATATTAAATCTATTGATGTTTTGTCAAATGTTTGTGTAGCTAAATCTATTGAACGCAAGGCGTCATCTAATGAATGTGTGCGACCAAGAAATTTCAGGTCTTGCTCGTTTAAGGCTTGTACACCTAGCGACAATCTATTTATTCCACTTTTGGCATAATCAATAAATTTTTCGCGTTCAAATGTGTTTGGATTAGCTTCTAAGCTGATTTCTGCGTCTTCTTTTATGCAAAAATTACGTGACAATTCATTCATTATTATATGAATGGCATCTGCGCTTAGTATTGATGGAGTACCACCACCGAAAAATACTGATTTTACCAGTCTGTCTCCTAATAAATCTGCAAAGTATTTTATATCTTGGCGGTATCTTTCTATAATTTCTTTCTCATTAAAGTTTTGAGGCAATATTGAACGAAAGAAGTCACAATAAGGACACCTGCTTTTGCAGTATGGAAAATGTATATATATGGCTATTGGTGGTTGATTTATCATTGTACCATCTTTTTGCAAGCTGTTTCTATGCGATTTTCTAGTTCATCCATAAACTCTTTCTTACTCTTGTAGTCAGATACTTTTATTGGTGGCAAGAATTCAAATATTATCTTTCCTGGACGGCGCAAAAATGAGGCTTTTGCCCAACATAAATCAGTATTTAATGCAACGGGAACAACAGGTTTATTCAAGCTTTCAGCTAAAAATACCACGCCGGATTTATAGCCTTTTACTTGCAAGTGCTTACATCTTGTTCCTTCAGGAAAAATTACAAGTGAACGTCCCTCTTCTATACGCTTTTTGGTTTGTACAAGCATTCCTTTCATAGCCTTTGCGCCTGCTCCTCTATCTACCGGTATCATTCCATATAATGCTTGTGCCCATCCGAATATCGGAACATAGGTTAATTCTTTTTTTAGCACAAATACAGAGTTTGGAATTATAGTTGGAAGAGCATATGTTTCAAATGCCGATTCATGTTTTGAGGCAAAAATTACATCTGGAGTAATATTTTCTTTGCCTCTAACTTCTATTTCTATGCCTGTTAATTTTAGCATACCATTTAATATTGGAGGAATAATGTAATTATCCCATATATATGGCATTTTTTTGCGGTTTATCACACCTACTATAACGCTTAGAGCAAAGCCAATCATTAGTGTGGGATAAAAGTAGATATTTGCTATTAGTGAGCGAAGATATAATTTAGCTGTTTTCATATTATAGTCCTAACATTTTATATTGAAAATAAACGATTAAAAATTTGATATATTCTTTTGCCATAAAATATGTCGAGCGCCAATTCTTCCATTTTTGTGATACGAATGGGGTGTTAGCGGCAATAAAAGATATTTCTTTATTTGAAATTTCTTTTTCTAATTCTAGTCGACTACGAGGAATATGGTAAAAAGATGTTACCACGTATATTTTTTGTAATCCATGTAAATTAGCCCAAGTTTTTACTTCTTTAGCATTGCCAACTGTATCTGTGGCTTGATATCCTAAGTCTACAGGCTTGTTTGTATTTAATTCTACATTTTCGCGAGAAGTTATTGTTTGTACTTTTGTTCCAGGTTTTACTCCTGAGATTAACATTCTTTCGCCTAAGCCACTATTTAATAGTTTAACGGCTGTTTCTATGCGGTTTCTTCCGCCTGTTAGAGCAACTAGACCAATTTGTTCATTATTTTGAAGAAATAAATGGTATAATGTTTGATTTGTTTTAGTTGATTGGGTTTTGTTGTTTAATAATTGGCATATAACACTATCGCTATCTTTATTTTTTTCTGCATAATTGAAAACTGCTTTGCTAAACATTAAAAAACCTGAGAATACTATAAAACATAGTATCAAAAATAAAAATGAAAATATGACCATTTTTCTTGGCATATTACACCATACTCCTTAAGGTTTTCACAACAGTAACATAAGCGGTTATAGCTACTAAAACTGAAGATATGATTGGCAAAAGTAAAATCTTAAACCACTCTTCTACTCCGAATGTCACAGAATTAAAAATACCTGTTTCTATACCAGTTGCCATATCGCCAATTAGCATGATTGCAGGTATAGCAAGTAATGTTCCTATAAAGCCGGCTACAACTGACATTAAAGTTATTTGTTTAACATAATTTACGGCAATATATTCATCTGTTGCACCCATTGTATGTAATATTTGGATAATATCACGATGAATGTTTAATCCTGTTTTTGCAGAATATACTATTGCTGATACGCAACCGCCTGCAACTAGAATTAATACTGTTACAGCAAGCATTTTCAAGGAATTTATGAATTTAAGTAATCTTGAAAGCCATAAGTTATGGTCATTAATTGAGGCTTGCGGAGAAACTTCTGATAGTCTTACCATTAGCTCTTTATAGTCAAAATGTGCTGCATTATTAATTTTTACATCTAATAGTTTAGGTATTGGGAGCAGTTCTATGTCTACATTATTGCCGAGCCATGGTTCTAGCAATACATGTAATTCTTTATCACTTAAAACTATTACTTCTTTTACATCTGGATAATTTTCAAAAAAACTAACTACATTTTGAAGATCTTTTTGACTTTCTTCGTGGTTAGGTAAAGGTAAAACTTGGACAGTAAAGTTTGAAACAACTTGTTTTTTGGAATTTTCAAACATAGAGTTTATACCCAATACACCAGCTAATGTTATAGCAAACAAAAATACAGATACAGCAACTATAACTCGTAAAAAAGTTTTTGAATTACCTTCATCTATTGGTAATTCTTCTTTGCTATCTGCTGGTTTAACTTGTTTTTTTAGAGCTTGTATTTTTTGTTTATCTGCTTTTGGGGAGGCAGTTGGTTTTATTTTCATAGTTTCATTTGCATTCAACGACATATTTTTCTCCATATTACCCTTTTATGTATGATAAATTACCGTCTTTTAACTGAATACGCGGATAGTTGTAGCGCTCCATTAATTCATTGGAGTGTGTTGCTATTACAACTGTTGTTCCTAAACGGTTAAGTTCTGCAAATAATTTCATCAGTTTATTAGCTATTTCGTTATCTACGTTACCTGTTGGTTCGTCCGCTAGCAATAATTCAGGACGATTGATAACTGCTCGTGCAATTGCGGCGCGTTGTTTTTCCCCACCAGAGATTTCTGAACTTTTGGCATACATATTATCTGTCAGTTCAACCCAAGCTAATAATTCTATAACTCTTTTTCTTATTTCTTTTTCTTTCATGCCTCTTATTCTTAAAGGAAGAGCAACATTATCAAATACACTTAAATGATCTAAAAGGCGAAAGTCTTGAAATACCACACCAATTCTACGTCTTAAAAAAGCAAGAGTATCTCTATCTGTGAGGGAAATATTGTTCCCAAATACTTTTAATGTACCAGTTGTAGGCTTTTGAGCAAGGTATAGCATGGATAAAAGTGATGTTTTGCCTGCGCCACTTTTACCAGTTAAAAAATGCATAGAACCTCGACGAAATGCGAAGTTTATGTCTTTTAGGACTTCAGGATTATCTCCGTATGCAAGACCTACATTATTCATTTCTACTATAGGTTCAAATTGCCTTGTTTCTGCCACTTTTTACCCCTCTTAACTTAATATATTTTACTTAGATATAACCATTATTGCGCAAACAATAAATGCTAGTAGTTACAATATCCCCAAGATTTTATACCAAATATCATTCTTTAAGTGTTATATTATTAAAAAAAGATTGAATAAATATTTTTCATATATATACTAACAGAAAATCAGATTTAAGGATATAAAGATGTTAATCAGTTGCCCAAAATGTCGCAGTATATATGAAATTCCAGATGACCTTATCGGAAAAACTGGAAAAAATTTACGTTGTCAAGCTTGCAATAATGTTTGGCATGCAATGGTAGAAGATACACTTGGTTATCAAAAAAATAAAAGTGAGAAACCTTTTATTGAAGGGATTGAGGTTGCTGAACCTCCTTATAGAAATTATCCTTCAAACAAAGAAAATTTTAGTGTACCTTTAGATAATCCTGATAGTAATGTAAAGCCAAACACTCCGTCTTCTTTTGATATTGTAAATAAAGAAGGTGGTGTTGTTGATGTTAGTGCTATGATTAAACCAAAGAAAAATGATGAACTTACATTAACATCTGATAAAGGAACATCTTTTACTATTAGTATGAATGAAAAATATAATGAAGATGATAGTAAACAACATTTCTTTGAAGATAGCTCTGATTTGAAAGCAACTAACCAAGATAGAATATCTTATAAAAATAAGAAAAAAGGATATAAATTAGCGTATTTTATGTTGTTTATATTGTTTTTGAGCTGTGCTCTGATATTTTTACGCCGTGAGATTGTTGCCTTTTATCCTGAGGCTGAAGTATATTATAATAAGATTATGTTAACTGGCATGGATAATGCGCAGTATCTTAAATTTCAAAATGTAACAATTGAAGAAAAAAATATTAACAATAAAAATGTAATTGTTATTGAGGCTAAAATATTTAATGATTCAATTTATTTTACTAACACTCCAGATGTGGCAGTAAAAGGACATAATGAATTGTTCAAACCAGTTAGTACAACATTGGCTGGTCACGATACTACATCTGTTGAAGTTGTTATTGATGCACCAAAAGAAAATGAGAATATCAATTTAACTTTAGAATTTAGAAAAAATTAATTTTATGGAGATGAAAATGTTAAGAGATGATTTACAAAATGCACTTAAAGACGCTATGAAAGCAAAAGAAATGACTACTGTTTCTGCAGTTAGAATGATTATTGCTGGCATGAAGGAAAAAGATGTTAGTGCTCGTGGCAGCGGTAAAGAATGTGCAAGCGATGCAGAATTGCTTTCTATGATGCAAACTATGATTAAACAACGTACAGAATCTGTTAAAATTTATACAGAAGGTGGTCGTCCTGAATTAGCGGAAAAGGAACAAGCTGAAATTTTTGTTATTGAGCGCTTTTTGCCTAAACAACTTAGTGAAGATGAAACTAAAAAGGCTCTTTCTGAAATTATTGCAAAGACTGGGGCTAGCAGTATAAAAGATATGGGAAAAGTTATGGCCGAATTAAAATCTTTATATGCTGGTCAAGTTGATATGGGAAAAGCCTCTGCTTTAATTAAAACATTATTAGGCTAAATTTTCTATGGCAAATGACGATTTACAACGTTTTATGGATGAACTAAGGGCTCGCGTCTCTATTGTTGATGTGGTGGGAGCTAAGGTAAAGCTTACCAAAAAAGGACGAGAATATCAAGGTTTGTGCCCTTTTCATAATGAAAAAACGCCGTCATTTACCGTAAACGAGAGTAAAGGTTTTTACCATTGTTTTGGTTGTGCTGCGCATGGTGATATTATAAAGTTTGAAATGGAGGCTAATGGCCTACCCTTTATGGATGCTTTGCAAAAATTAGCACATCAAGCTGGTCTTCAAATGCCTAAATTTTCTACAAAAGATAAAGAGCAAGCTGAAGAACGCAAATCTTTGTATGAGATTATGGAACAAGCTTGTTTATTTTTTGAGAAGCAATTAAAAATGCCTGACGGAGCTGAGGGTCTTAAATATTTTATGGATAAGCGAGGCTTTTCAAAAGAAACTATAGAAAAATTTCGTTTAGGTTTTGCTCCTAATAATAATGCCTTAATGGCACATTTAAAATCTATGGGTGTTAGTGAAACAGACTTGAAAGACTTGGGATTAATTGCAATTCCAGAAGATACATCAAGGCGAGCTCATGATTTCTTTAGAAATAGGATAATGATACCTATTACCAATAAACAAGGCAAAATTATTGCGTTTGGTGGTAGAGTTATGGAAAAAATTGAGCCTAAATATCTCAACTCTCCTGAAACACCTATTTTTAACAAAAGACGCAATCTTTATAACTTAGATAAAGCTAGAGAAAGTGGTTATAAAGAGAAAAAACTTATTATTTGTGAAGGGTATATGGATGTTATAGCGCTTGACAGTTATGGGTTTAACTACGCTGTAGCGCCGCTTGGCACCGCTCTTACAGAAGAACAAATTATGGAGGCTTGGAAAGTTTGCCCAGAACCTATACTTTGTCTTGATGGCGATGCTCCTGGTACAAAAGCAGCAATGAGATCTGTTGATAGAGTTCTCCCTATTCTTAAAGCGGGATATTCGCTTAAGTTTATGTTTTTGCCAGATAATATGGACCCTGATGAATATCTTAAAGCACATGGAAAAGATAGTTTTGCATCTTTGATGGCTAAAACTAGCCCTTTAATTGATATTTTATGGCGAAAATATACTGAAGACCAAGATAGTTCTACTCCTGAGAAAAAGGCACTGATTGAAACCACTTTATTAAATGAAGTGAATAAAATAGCTGATGCTACTGTTAGAAGTTATTATGCGCAAGAAATAAAGAACCGTATTTATCTTAATTACAAGCAATCTGCATGGCAGAAATCTCGACAAGAAAATAAAAGTGCACAAGAAAATCAGCAACCAATTTCTGTTAATATTTCTAATACCAATCATATTGTGCGTAACAATGCAAGAAGTAACTATACACCTAATACAAAATATACAAAGAAAGCTAACTCTAGAGGTATAGTGCAACATTCTTTTACCACAAATCCTGAGATTTTAAGAAAGAATGCTAATAATGATGCAGATAAAAATTTACGCTTTATTATTGCTGGGGAATTAATTTATCCTGAGCTTATTGATGAATATGAAGAACAAGTTTTCTCCAATGATATTAAAGACTTAAAACTCAAAGACTTCATCTTTGCTATGGCTGATATATACAGAGAATCAGAAACACCTCTTAATGGAGAGGAACTTGTTTGTTTGTTAAAAGAAAAATTCCCTGATATTATAAACTCTTTATGGGAACTTGATATGCTAAGAAAAAGAGCTCCATTTATTAATGATTTAAGGGAAAATATCAACAAACTATTGTTAGAAATGAAGTTAAAACAATTAGAAGAAGAAATTAAATCTTTAACTAACGAGCTTATTATCAACTTTAATGAAGAGGCTTACGCTAGGTGCAACAACCTAAAAGCCGAAAGAGATGAAATTATAGCTAAAGCAACTGAAATAGACTAGTTTGTGATTGTTATTTTTTCCACTTAAATAAAGATATTTTTTTAGCTACTTCTTTTATTTTTTCTACGGATTTAGAATTAGCAATATCTATATTTTCTACTTTCTCTTTGATTTTTTCTGCCTGTTTTGAAGCCTTTGAAGTTATATCTTTAATTTTTTCAAAGTGTTTATCTACATCTATTTGTGTAATATTGAATATGCTTTTAGTATCAATTTTTGTATCGTCATCTGAAGTTGTTTCTTTCTTTTCTTCTTCATTATTATCTTCTTTAGGAAGCTCTAAGCTTTTTTTATCTTCAACATCCTCATCTATTTTTGTGATTTCATTTTCTGTTTCTGTTGGATTTGTAGCTTCTGTTGCAGTCTCTTGTGTAGATGTTGTTTCGGTATTATCTTCAGGCAAACTTTGAGTAAACTGATTTAACATCGCCTGAAATGCATCTTCCGACTGTTTGCTTTCATCTGTAGTATCACTTTGACTATCGCTGATAATTTCTTTTTCATCAGAAGTTGCATCATCTAAGTTTTCTTCTATATTGTTTTGAGTATCTTGGTCAAGTACTTCAACCTCTTCAATATTATCTAACAGAGTATCTGTTTCTATTATCTCCGGGGTATCTTCAATTATTTCAGTGTCATCTGCTAAAATCTCGGTATTGTCTAAAATAATTTCTTCCTCTACTGGAATATCGTTCATAAGACTAGGCAATACTGCTATTTCTTTGCCAATTGATACTATATCATTATTAGTATAAATTTTTAGATTTAATTTTTTAGCTATAGCGCAGAGTAAAGTAGTTTGATTAGTATCTAAGGCTATTATTTTATTTGAAATATCAATAAACTTTGTATATACTAAATTTCTAGAACCTAAGAACCAGCCACCATTTACCAGTTCTTGTAATAACTCTGCAGCTTCCTTGGTATAATTCGTTTCAACAAAGGCTTCTACAGCATTTAAATACGTGCGCAATACATATTCTTTTAACCCTGCATTTCCTCCAATAACATCATCTAAATGTAGTTGTTGAAGATTTAATCTTAGTATTTTCATAATCATTGTTTCTGAACCAGAAATCTTTGGTAAAATTCTGTGTAGGAAACAAGGCATTTCTGTTGCTCTACCTTTTTTGGCTAGTTCAATTAAAATTGTAACAGCTGTTTTCATTTGATTTAAGTTAACTAATTCTAGTGCAAATAACACTCCTTTAGGCTTTTCATCTATTTCTATTCGAGCTAAGCAACGCTCTACCATATTGGTAATATGAGATGTATCATGACGAATAAGTTTGGCGGCAGTATTTTCACAAAAGCCATATATTTTATCTAGTTCTTTTGAAAACTCTGCTATTTCACAGTTATGGTCAAGAAATTTATGTGCTTCAAGTTCTGATACACCATCTAACTCTTCATCAGCCATAAGGCGTGATAACATACCGTCATCTAATCCAATATGTGTTGGATCATAACCGTCTAAGTATACTTCATGAAAGTAGCGAAATAAATACTCTTTTTCATCAAAGGCTAATTTTCGCTTTAGATTAGCAACAATTAAGCATACTTTACGAAATACTGCCTCTTTTTCGTATATATCTCTAATAGCACCACCAGAAACACCACAAGATGCACCCTGCCCGCGTAATTGATCTAGATAACTCTCTACTTGAGGAATTAACTCTCTATCTACCAGGCTTTCTACAAGACGAACACCATCTAGGCAATATGGTGCAACTTCTTTAGTTAAATCCTCATTATTTTTAAGAATCTCCCATAGTATTTCTTGGCAAAATTTAACTCGTATATCATATGTATCTAAATCCAACCAATACTTTTGTGTTACATTTGGGGTGTTTTTAGCAATATTTTGAGTAAAACTTAAAAGCATTCCTTTATCATGCGCATCTAATGCTGTTGTTTGTTTGAGCACTGCCCAAATTTTGTGATGAGTTTTATTTGTCATATTCTCTAGATTTATAGCACCTAAAATTGCCCAAAGATAGGCAAAATTTTCTATGGTAAACAAATCATCATTTTCAGGATTATCTAGATATGGAGTTATATATGCATGTATGGCTTTTTTACCTTTGTTTATTATATTTGATAAATCTTTTTTATTCCACTGCATAAATACCCCCTCATTAAAACAATTGGTTAGAGATTACATGGTGTGTGTTTCCTTGTCAAGCTCTATATTATGATATTAAGATATAGTGATAATTTTAAAATAATACTTGACAAACTGGTATAGAAATATTATCTGTATTAGCGTTTGCAAACTATATTTTTATACTACGTATAAAGCGTGGTAGAAATTGATTTTAAGGAACGACATGTCAGAAACAGATAAAGAAGAATATCAAGGATCTGATGCTCCGCTGTTGGATTCATTCGGCGGACCGCTTAAGAAGTTGATTGCCAAGGGTAAAGAACTAGGCTATATTACTATTGAAGAACTTAATCAAGCTCTACCTTCAGAAAAAGAAACTTCCGACCAAATTGAAGATATTATGGCTGCTATTTCCGATATGGAAATCAGCATTATCTCAGCTGATGAAACAGATGATTATGACGAAGAACATTCTGAAGAGACAGAGAATCGTGAGGTTGACATCATTGATGATGAAGATAGTGGTGGCAACTTTGACGGAAAAGAATTAATGCGTTCTGACGACCCTGTTAGAATGTATCTTAAAGAAATGGGGACTGTTGAGTTATTATCTCGTGATGGTGAAATCGCAATTGCAAAGAGAATTGAAGCTGGTAAAACAGTTATGATTGGTGGACTTTGCGAAAACCCAATGACATTAAAAGCTATTTCTAAATGGCGTGACGAATTAGTTGAAGGCACAATGCAACTTAGAAACATTATTGACTTGGAAATGATGTATGGTGTTGATGCTGCGGCTATTGTCTATGATGACGAAAATACTCCTGATGATGACTTAGCAGAAGTTACTAAAGATTTAGAAAATAAAAATCTTGATGAAATCGATGATGATTTAGATACTGATATTGAATTTGATGGTACAGTTGATGATCATCATGATGATGACGATGACTTATCTGGTGAAGACGGTATCGATGGCGAAAATGGAGATGATTTAGATGAAGATGAGGACGGCGGTCACTCTGTTACATCTATCACTGCCATGGAAAATGCTTTGTTTGAACCAGTTTTAGATATCTTGAATAAAATTGCTAGTTATTATGACGAATTAAGCAGAATTCAAGCACAACGCATGAAAGCAATTATTGCTGGACGCAAAGCACAAACAGCTTTAGAGAAAAAATACATCAATATCAAAAAAGAATTGATTGAGTTGATGAGCTCTATTCATCTTAACTCTCAACGTGTTGAAGAGCTTGTTGAACAATTAAATGAACTTAATCGTCGTTTAATGGGTGTTGAAGGTAAGTTGATGCGTTTGGCTTTGAGCACTAAAGTTAAGCGTGAAGATTTCTTACAAGCTTATCAACACTCTGAGCTTGACCCTAACTGGACAGATAAACTTCTTGATAAGAAGGATAAACACTGGACAGCTTTTGTAAATAATAACATAGATGAAATTAATGATTTGCGCGCTTCTTTGGTTGAGATGAGTAAAGAATGCGGTCTTCCAATTGCTGAATATCGTAAAATGGTTGATACCATTAAACGTGGCGAAAGAGAAGCTGAGCGCGCAAAGAAAGAAATGATTGAAGCAAACCTTCGCTTGGTTATTTCTATTTCTAAAAAATACACTAACCGTGGTATGCAATTCTTAGACCTTATTCAAGAAGGTAATATTGGTTTAATGAAAGCAGTTGATAAGTTTGAATATCGTCGTGGTTATAAATTCTCTACATATGCTACTTGGTGGATACGTCAAGCAATTACTCGTTCAATTGCAGACCAAGCTCGTACAATTCGTATTCCTGTTCATATGATTGAGACTATTAATAAATTAGTTCGTACTTCTCGTCAAATGGCTTTAGAGATGGGACGTGAGCCTATACCTGAGGAATTAGCAAAACGTTTATCTATGCCAGTTGATAAAATACGTAAAGTTATGAAGATTGCTAAGGAACCTGTAAGTTTAGAGTCTCCTGTTGGTGATGAAGAAGATTCATCTTTAGGTGATTTTATTGCTGATGAGAACGCACTTCAACCAATGGATTCAGCTATTCATACAAACTTAAAAGAAACATGTACTCGTATTTTATCTTCTTTAACACCTAGAGAAGAAAGAGTATTACGTATGCGTTTTGGTATTGGTATGAATACTGATCATACATTAGAAGAAGTTGGTCAACAATTTAACGTTACACGTGAACGTATTCGTCAGATTGAAGCTAAAGCTTTGAGAAAATTGAAGCACCCAAGCAGATCTAAGCGTTTACGCTCATTCTTAGACCAATAATATATAACCGCTGAGAAATCGGCGGTTATTTTTTTATATACAAATATTATTGACAAAGCATATATCTTTAACTAATCTAACTTTGTTATTAAAGTATAATTCTAAAAATTATTCTTATGTATCTACAAAATTCAACTACAGTTAAAGAGCAGATGCTCTATGTTTTTACGGATGTTTTTCCTCAGCTTGATGAGGCTCAATCTCTTCCAGTGCTAGTATTTGTAAAATACGGAGAAGCTAACAGCTATGAAGACATTTTTGGATGGGTGTGGTTTCCTGAAAATATGGACATCATTATCACATATGATGGTGATGGCATGTTTGGTGTAGCTCCTCGCTCTGAGTGGAAAGGTAAACTCGTTATTCCTCCTAGAGAAGCTGTTGGACGCATAGGAAGTGTGAAAGCAGAGGTACGTTACAACTACCAATTAATGCTTGATTCTTCATCTAAGGATGAGGTTTACACCATTGAGGATTAACACTCTAACACAAAAAAACACAGGCTTTAATTTTGCCTGTGTTTTTTTTATTTGCATTTTACTGTTGACAAAAAATATTTTTTGTGCTATTTATAGCTTACTAAATCAAATTATTATGAAAAGAAGATATCAAAGCGATCCAACCGTAAGGGAGGCAATGCTAAAAGTGTTCGAAGATGCTTTTAGCAAACTTAACAAGTCCACAACATTACCGTTCATTTTTGTAACAAAAATAGAACATTTTGTGAGTTATTTTGCCTGGGTATGGTTTCCCGATACAGCAGATATCGTAATTACCTACGAAGGCAATGGCATATTTGAAATTATGCCTCGTTCAGAGTGGAAAACCAAGCTGAAAGTACCGGCAATAGGAACTATTGGCTATATTGGTGAAGCTAAGGCTGAGATTAGTCATACTCGTAACATCGATTTTATAACAGATCAGTATGACGAAATCTTTGACGAGATGTAATGTAAAAAACAAAAAAAACACAGGCCTATAAGGTCTGTGTTTTTTTTTATTTGCTAAGTAAAGCTTAGATTAGTTAGCTTCAGCTTCAACTACAACTTCAGCGTTTTCTGCACTGTAAGCTTTTTGTTGCTTTTTAGCTTCATCAGCTGTTCTTGCAACGTTAACCAATACAGTTTGAGAAACTTCTGGGTGTAAGCTCAATTTAACTTGGTAAACACCTAAGTATTTAATTGGCTTATCTAAAGTAACTAAACGACGCTCTAATTCAAAGCCAGCTTCATTGATTGCATTTGCAATATCTCTGATTGTAACAGAACCATAAAGTTGACCTGTTTCAGCAGCTTGACGAATAAGAACAGCATTAAAGCCTTTTAATTGTTCTGCTTTTTCTGTTGCTTTATCAAACAATGCTTTGTTACGAGCTTCTAATTCAGCTTTTTGTTTTTCAAAATAAGCGATGTTAGCTTCTGTAGCACGTAATGCTTTGTTTTGTGGCAATAAGTAGTTACGAGCATAACCACTTCTTACGTTTACTTTATCGCCCATTTTACCTAATTTTTCGATATGTTCTAAAAGAATGATTTCCATAGCCTATTCTCCTTAGTTAGCAACATATGGCAACAAAGCTACATAGCGAGCACGTTTAATAGCGCGAGCTATTTCTCTTTGTGTCTTAGCTGATACGTTAGTGATACGGCTAGGCATAATCTTGCCTTTTTCTGAAATATAGCGAGAAAGAAACTTTGTATCTTTATAATCAATTACAAAGCTTGCATTATCACTTAAATTCTTTTTCTTAAAAAATTGTTTTGCCATAATGCTTCTCCTTAGTTTGCTTCTACTTCAGCAACTTCTTCATTGCTGTTTGCGAATTCATCAACTTTGATTGTCATATAACGAATAATATCTTCGTTTAAACGAACCAAACGTTCATATTCAAAAATTGCATTGGCTGGAGCTGATATGTTCAAAACAACATAATAACCCTTGCGGTTTTTCTTAATGCGATAAGCTAGGTTTTTCAAACCCCAGTTATCTACATTTACAACCTCGCCACCCTCATTTTTAATAACTTCTGACAAAGATGCCACAATGTCATTAACTTGAGCTTGACCAAGGTCTTGACGAGCAATTAACATACTCTCATATTTAGTCATATATAATCTCCTTATGGATTCTCAACAAAATTAATGTATAGCCGAAAAAATTACTTCTTCCGGCAAGGACGGGCTAACTATATCTTAAGAATTTTAAAATGCAAGAGTTTTTTTAAGCTTTTGCGCGAATTATTCCTAATTTCTTGCCCATTTTTACAGGTGTTGTTGGAGTTAGCTCTTTCTCAAAATCAACTTTTGCTTTAGGGAATACGCAAACAACTGTGCTACCCAAAAGAAAACGACCTAATTCTTCGCCTTTCTTAAAGGTTATATTTTCTTTTGAATAATCATATATTGTTTTTTCTTTTCCTTTTGAAGGAGCAACGATTCCTGCAAATACTGTTTCTATACTTGCAACGATTGTTGCGCCAACAAGAACTACAGCAAAACGCCCTATTCTTTCATTATTAAAAAAGCATATTGCTCTTTCGTTTCTGGCAAATAAGTTATCTACATTTTCTGCTGTTAAAGGATTTACTGAAAATAAATCACCTGGAACAAATACCATTTTTTCTAGTTTACCGTCTAATGGCATATGCACTCTATGATAATTGCTAGGAGCTAAGTATATGGTAGCAAATTTACCATTTTCAAAATATTTAGCATCTTTTTCATCACCACCAAGCAAAGCTTCTAGGCTATAGTAATGCCCTTTAGCTTGAAGTATTGCATCTTTATAGATATCTCCTGTTTGGCTAATTGTGCCATCTACTGGCATAGCTAAAGCATCTTTATCTGCTATGATTGGGCGAGCACCTTTTTTAAGAGCTCTAGTGAAGAAATCATTAAAAGTTTCAAACTTTGTGATATCAGAGATTTCCGCTTCACTCATATCTATATTATAATGTTTGATAAAACTTTCGATTAAAAAAGTAGTGGTTTTACCTAGTTTTGCTGAAGCTAGCTTTCCTATCCCTCTTGATAATAAGGTTTTAGGCAAAAAATATTGTGATTTTACTTTGATATCATTTAACAATTTAGACATATATACTCTCCTAATAAATACTATACTGTTAGATAGCACACATCTATAAAATGTCAACTAATTATCACAAAATCTTTTTAGACAAAAATGCTTGATTTTTTAATTTTAGCACTTATTATATGTAGCGTTAAGTTTATTATTTTGGCTTATGTTTTGGTTTTATTATTTATCAGAAAAACATCGGCAAAAACTTTAACTTGTTAATGTAAATGTTTAATTTTAAAAATAATTATTATGAAAAAGAACGTGTTTTTGCGTTTGATACCGCCTTTGTTGGTTTTGGTATTAACGATGTTTTTCTTTAGCGGATGCGCTGGAGAAACTCTAACAATTGAAACAGCAAACGATGTTTCCTTTGTTCCCGTTTATAGCTATAATTGGCAAGACAAAAAAGATGCTGACACCCTTGTCTTTGAATGCAATCAACGAATTAGCTACACTATTGATGGAAAAGAGTTTACTCTTAATCCATACGCTTTTGTTAAGCTCTATGTAGATAAGGATACTATCTTTTTTGACAGTAATAGCAAACCTGATGTTATTTACGAGAAAGAAACATCTAGTAGTAACTCTGAAGGAATAGCTCCATCAAAAAATAGTATTTCTAAAAAATTCTATTTTACTGATGGGCAAGTTGCGAATGTTGAGGTTTATTATGAAAGCTATAATGCATCAATTGGCAATATATCATATGATTTGCCATATATGAATGTAAGCGATGTAACCTTTAACGAAGCGAGTTGCGATGAAATTGTCAACGAAGACAACCTTTTCTTTGCTGATTTGTTTTTTACTGTAATGTGGAATGTTAGTAATGAAAAAAATTCTTCTAGCGAAGATATTTCTACTCACTACTTCAAGAAACCACTTGCTGTGAATGATGAGCTTTTAGACGCATCTTATTCTGACGGATATACTTGGATTGATGAAACTCATTTTTCTTTCTTTCTTGAAAGAAGCGAAAAATGGAGTAATTCTGGTAATAAGAAATTTACATACACATCTCCTGTTATGGAATTTTTCTTTACACCTAAAGAAGATAAAAGTATTGAAGTTAGTAGCTATGCTTTTGATAAGAGATTAGACGTTGAGACATCTGATGTTATTGAAAATGTGAATGATAACTGGTCAATTAAGAGAAGTATTGCCTGTCAAAAAATAAAATATGACAATGGTAATGAAAGCTTTGTTGATGAATTCACCTACCCTCTTTATGAGGTTAGTTTTTTAACAGATGATGGAAAAACGCATTACTTTGACTTGAAGTATGAATTTAATATTGATACTAAGCTTGATACGTTGTCTAATACTGAAGTATTAAATAAATCACAAGCTTATGTTTTGGTACTAGATAAACGCTTTGAGGAGGTTGTGTCTACAACTCTTATTAATAGTAACAATGAGTCTGTTGTTCCGCCAAATGATGGAAAAGAGCCTGAGCCTGAGCCTGAGCCAGAAATCTATAAGTATGGTAAAATTGTAGATTTTAGTGTTACTGCAGTTTATGACCCAGATGCAACTTTTAGTGATGGAAAAATCACTAAAAAATGTGTTATGCTGAGGTTTGAACATGGTTATTTATGGGGTGTATGCGATTATCATCAGGATTTTCCTGAGGAATATACCTACACTACTGCTGGATACACAGGTTTTAATTCTGTCGCAAGAGATGATGTTTATGAACCGTTTGAGCTTGCTAGAGCGGTTGATATTTCTGAGGGTATTGCTTGGTATTCTGAAAACAATAAGATTATAGCTGGTATAGATGTTTTGAGTTGTAAGATTTTGGGATGGGAAAATGCACCAAATGGCAATTATTCTGCCTTTATTAATTCTTACGATGCAAAATATTCTAATAGCCGATATACCATTACTCTAACATCACCTAACGGCGCTTCTAAGACTTTTTATTCTGAGTAAAAATCCCCCTGCAAAGTTTATACTTTTGCAGGGATTTTTTTTATTTTTATTTTTTTAATAAAAATTTGCCAAAATAAACAAAAAACTCTTGATTTTTTGTTTATTTAATGATATATACCATTAACGATTAACTTTTTTAGGAAATTTAAGGTGCCAATAAACAATGATTTTAATATTGAATTGTTTGAAGAAGCAACAGAAAAGTGCGCACTTTATGGTGTAAAATTTTCTAAAAATGAATTTAGCCAAAATCCAGAAAAATATACAAGTTTTATATCAAAATATGATAATGAAGTAAAGAGTTTTGTTGTTAAAAATAATTCTCGACTTTTTGATTTACAAAAAAAATATTCACAAGATGATAGCTTGCCAAAATTTATGGCTTTAGGACGTGCAAGACTTGAATTGGAACAAGAATTTAAACAACAACTTTTAGCTAAACTTCCAACTTTAGATGAAACAAATTCTAAAAAGGTTCAACGTACTCAAAAAAGACAAGAAGCTGTACAAACCCTTAAAAATACTGTTGTAACATATGTAGAAAATACTAGACAAGGGATTAATGAAGCAAGGCAATTAGCTAGTAGTAAAATTGAAGAATTACAAGAAAAAAGAGCGCAAGAAATTGCAAAACGCGAAGCTAACCGTTTAAAACGCAAAGAAGAAAATGAAGCAAAACAGCTTGAACAAGAAAAAATAAAAGAAGAAGAGCGCTTAAAACGTGAAGAAGATATTAAACTTAAAAATGCTGAAAAAGCTAAACTTAAAAAGGAAAAGATTCTAAAACGTGAGGAAAATAAAAATGCCAGAAAGGCAAAACGTTTAGAAAGAGAAGAAAAAAGAAAGGCTATTGTCCAAAATATTAAATCCAATATAGAAAACTATAAAAAACAATTACAAAAAGAAAAACAGGCTCGTATTGCAAAAAGAAAAGAATTTATTAGACGTCAGGCAAATAAATTAAATGATATTTCTTTTGATGGATTGAAAAATGGGGCGCTAAAATCACTAAAATATGCTATGATAGGTATTCCTGTTGCAGGATTTAGCTATATGACTTATTTGGGATTTAAAAATCCTGGTCAATTAGATGATAATAGAACTGTGAAAGAAGTTACATTTACTCCTAAAAAAGCAACAGCTAGAAATAACGAGAGAATGTTTAATTTAAGTTTACCTAGCAGAAAAAAACATAAAGATAGTATTAAAACAGATGCTCAAATTGTTGATACATTGCCTACTCATAAATACAAAAGCATTAGCTCAAATATTCCTGTTCTTAGTAATGATCAGTTATTGCAGTTGCCTAATATCGACTTGTTTAACTACTGCTTTAATATGACTAACACTAGAGATGGTCAAAATAATAAATATGGTATTACTAAGCGTATGTATGATGATTTTATGTCACATAATGTATCTGTAGCTCGTATGAATAGAATATATGACTACAATAATCTTTCTTATGATGATTATAGAATTATTGCTAAAACAACAATTTATGACCAATATGGAATTGGTTTTATGCAAAATCGCAGTATTGCTGCATACATGTATCATATTTTGCAAAAACAATATTCAGGTAAAAATTATGTTGGTGCAGTTGCTAAGGGCATTCGCGACTTCTATATTGACGAAGGTAAAGTAATTACATCTGCTGAAAAGCTTTGTTTAGATAGATTAATTAATAATCCATATATTGGTATGCGCGATTGGAGACAATTGGTTGCTCTTATTAATAAGACTTCAGTTAACCCTGTTTATGAAAGCAAACTGTTTTCTTATATGAAAGACAGAGTTGAAAATAGTAAATTTGCTGATGCAAAAAGTATTGCTATTGACAATAGTAGATTTACTTTTGAACCAACTATTGATGCTCCTGCAATTGGTCAAAGCGGTAGAAGAGATTCTTTTATACCAGACATTTCTAATTTCAACTATAGCAAAATTACTAATATTTATGAACTTCAAAAAGACAGAGATTTGGAAGTATTTTTTAGCATATACATGCAATGTAGTCACCAAAACTATGTTGACCTCAAATATGGTAATAATAAAAAATATTTCTTTAGTGAAGCTAATAGAGCATTAAGAAGTTATGGCATTCAGTCACCTCTTCACCCTACTCTATATTGTGCTGGTATGAGTATGGCTAGTCTTTGTCAAGCAGCTACGATATTTAAGGAAGAGAATCCTAATAGTCACATTAATACTGCGCTTACAGAGTTTATAAATTATTGTCAGAATGTTCATTCTTGTATGTCGCTAAAGAATGATTTAAGTATGATTAATTCTTCGGTACATCGCTCTTATAATCTTGAAAGCGATGTTAAAAACTACATGAAATCTAATGATGATGCAGTATTATTTGTTTGGGCGCCTCGTGGATATAGTAAATATCATCACCAAACATTATTCCCTAGTGCTGAAACAAACTATAAAGATGCGTACACATATTGTGCATTTAATAACCAACATTGGGGTAATGAGAATACTTTTGCAAGATATATGAGATCTCGTTCACAATATGGTAAAAGCGGTTATTTTGCAGATATTAGAAGTAGTTTAGATGTCTTAGCAGAAAGAAGCTTAAACAGAGCATTAAATAATGCAATGTTAAGTTTTAACGACCAAGTAGCTATTCCTAGATTTTCTTTCAAGGATAATACATTATCTTAATGTATTAAAGGGGATAATTTCTATAACCATTTGAAAAGTTTATAAAACCCTATAATATATAAATAGGTCTAATTTCTTTAGGAATTACAATGTGGCATCCAATTTTGATGATTAATGGGTATGTTATTTCTATTTTAGGGTTAATGATGTTTATCCCTGCTATTGTTATGAAATATATTACTGGTGAGTTTGATTTTATTTTTATACAAAGTGGAATTGTTTCTATTTTTATTGGAGGTAGTTTATTTGTGGCAAACTATTCAAAGATAAAAAACATTTCGATTTTACAAGGTTTTTTAATTACTATAAGTTGTTGGTATATCGCACCTTTAATTTGTGCTATTCCTCTATATAACAATGGTGACATTAAAACAATTACTGACGCTATATTTGAAGCCACTTCTGGGATTACAACAACTGGGGCATCGATTATTAAAGATATTGAGAGTCAGCCTAAATCTGTTTTGTTGTGGCGTGCTATGTTAAACTCTATCGGTGGCATTGGAATTGTGATTTTTGCTGTTGCTTTGATGCCTTTTTTGGGTATTGGTGGTATGAATATTTTTAAGAAGGAAAATTCTGATACTGAAGATAAATTCTTACCTAAAATCAGAGATATTGCTAAAGATATTATCTTGGTTTATGTAATATTAAATATTGTATGCGCGACTTTACTAAAAGAGTTTGGCATGAATTGGTTTGACGCAATTTCGCACGCTTTATCAACAGTTTGTACCGGTGGTTTTTCTACTAAAAATACATCTATTGCTTGGTTTAACAGTATTGAAATTGAGCTTATTATCATATTTTTT
Source organism: Alphaproteobacteria bacterium (assembly GCA_045578445.1). Lineage (GTDB taxonomy): Bacteria > Pseudomonadota > Alphaproteobacteria > RF32 > CAG-239 > CAG-267. The sequence continues at coordinate 43,880 of JAZNKG010000019.1, read as the reverse complement.
ATGATATTAGGTGCTTTGCCTTTAACTTATTTTGTTTTGTTGTTTAAGGAAAAGAAAATTTCATTTATCACATCTAATCCGCAGGTTAACACGTTGTTTAAGCTTATAATTGTTTATATTTTGTCATTTAGCTTATTTTTTGCTTTATCAAAAGATATTGACTTTTTTAAGAGCCTAAGAATTATTGGTTTTAATTTTGTTTCTGCAATTACGACAACGGGATTTACGTCTTATAACTATATTACTTGGGGTGTTTGGGCGCCTATTGTAATTTGCGCTCTAACACTTCATGGAGGATGTACTGGCTCTACTTCTGGATCGATTAAAATATTTAGATGGCAAGTTGTTTTTGGTTTTTTAAAAAAGCATACTATTAATGCACTATCCCCTAACCAAGCAACTGTTATTAAAACAGGAGATAAAGCTGTAAGTAATGATATTGTGGCGTCTGTATTTGTATTGGTAATGAGTTTTATTTTAGCGATATTCTTTTTTGTTACAGTGCTTTGTTTATCTGGTATAGACATTGTAACAGCGCTTGGTGCTGTTGTGGGAGCTATTACAAGCTTTGGTCCAGGTCTTACAGAAAAAACTGGACCTACGGGTAATTATGCGGAATTTTCAGATTTTATAAAATATGTATTAGCTTTTGTTATGGTATTAGGTCGATTAGAAGTTGTAACGATTATTACTTTGTTAGCAAAACTAAAGCTTCGTTGATAATAAAAAAAACGCCTCAAATAGAGGCGCTTTTTTTAATGCAGTTTTTTTACTTTATTTCAAAAGCACAGAAAATTTGTTTTATTAAGCTTGTCCTAGATAAAACATTTTCTAATCCTCTAGAGGTGATAGCAGCACTTCTGCCAATAAAAATTGTTTTTACCTCTGGAGAATTTACTGCTTCTTCAAGTTCACTAAGATTATGAACTTCTTTATTACCTTTTAAGTTTTTTACAAATATAGCTTCATATTCCTCTGCAACATAATGGATTTTATTGCCACTAAAATCGTGATATGGTCGAGACATAATCTGCTCTAATACTAAGGTTTCCAATTCATCTCTATTAAACTTTTTATCTGTCATGTCTTATCTCCTACATTCCAAATCTATCTTGAATTTTATTTATTAAATTAGTCTTTGTTGGTATTTTTTCTATACAGTGAATAAGTCCTGGGTTCTCCAAGTCTCCACTAGAAATAGTTGAGCTACCAATAGAATCAAATATTGAACTAATTCCTGATAGGCTTGCTTGTTCCATCAAATCTGGTCGCATTATCAAATATATTGATTCATAAACGTCTTTATCAACAATTTCAGTATTCTCACCTTTTATATAGTTCATAAATTCTGGACCAATTTTTTGTTGCTCTGCATTTAATAGAATAATTCCTTTTTCTTTAAGCTTTTTGTGATCGCTTTCGCTAACGTCAAATGTTGAAATAACACCTACTTTATCATCTGCTTTATTATAAATTAATACTGCAAATCTTGATTCTGGCTCTTTTGTTTCATTTGAATTATCCTGTAAAATTATAAATGATACAAATACATTTGGATTTTCACCAGAAATAATCTGTTTCAATGGCTCAATTTTTTCTTTAATACTTCTACCATCATGTTCGCTACCATAAAATTCTGGTAAAGCAAAACTTTGTTCAATATTTTGCTGAGATTGAGTCATTAATTTTTTAATATTGTGTGCCCTTGCCTTATCAACAATTAAACTATCTATAAATTGATCAATTGTTGCTAAGTCTTTAGGCTCAATAGATGTAACATCATCTGAAGAGTGAATTTTTGTTCTTTGGAAAGGCTTGAAGCTTCTCTTCTCATAGTCTTTAACCTCATGAGATGGAACGATTACAGTATTATCATTTTCATCTTCTTTGATTAATTGTTCTAAAAGTTTAAGAGCTTCTTCACCATTAATATCATCAACCTTGAGGTTTGTGCCCATTGCATCATTGATACTATCAATTAAAATTTTTGCAATTTCTTTAGCTTCAGCGCTTTCTTCAAAGTCTTCTGGTCTTGCATTATAAAGATTTGCAACAGAGTCATTGCCTTCATAACCAGCATGTTTAAAGTGACATTTATTTTGTGCAATTCCCATTAATTTTTCAAGAGCTGCAAAAACTTTCTCTGATGTAGTTTTAATTTCTTCATCACTTAATGTATCGAAGAAATCATGATAATTATCTGGCTTCAAGATATTTTTCAAGCGTTCGACTGTACCTATGTCTAACATAGTACCTCTTGTGAATTTTTTTCCTACTTTACGTTCCATAGCACGTTGTTGTGCACGCATTTGAATTTCTTCTTGGGTTTTAGTTTTATCACCTACAGTAATTGGTTTATTTTCTGTTTTTTGACTAACACCATGAGTTTGTGTATGCTGGAATAACTTAAAGGCATAACGTAAATCTACTACACCAAGTTCACTTAAGTAATTTCTATATGTAGGCGCAACATCTTCGTCTTTAATTAAGTTTTCAACCATTTCTGCAGTTTCATAAAGAAGTGTACCATAATTTCTGGCAACATGAATAGTTCTATCAATATGCTTAATATTAAATAATTCATCTTTAGGAATTAATTTAATAGATTCAGGCATATTTTCTTCTCTTAAATATGGATTAGCTAAGAGTTTTGCCGCCCACATATGTGGATTATCAACTCCCTCCAAACCTACAACACGAAGATACATTAATCTTTCTGCTAATTCTTCTGGATGCTTATCATAGTACTCTGGGTCTATCATATAAACCATATATGCAGGTACACCTGTAAAGTGTTTTAGTGAACGAGAGAAAAAGTCATGTTGTTTTGCTCGACCACTAGTAATAATATCAATATTAGCACCAGCACGTGATACCATAGGTCTGCTCATAGTTTGAGCACTGGATCCCATTTCATCAGTAGCAGGGTTTGCTGTACCTATTAATAAAAAGTTTTCAGGTAAATCTTTACGATATATTGTAAATTCTCTATTATCTTCACCACGAAGTACCAGTTTATCAACATTAGGGTCTGAGAAAAATGCATTAATAGTTAACCAAGCATCTACTTCAGGCAAACGGTTAGATTCATCTAGAATTACAGGACGACCATAGTCAGGAGAACTTGGGTCTAATAAAGCACGTAATAAAGGACCGTTTCTATAACTTATACCTACGCCACCTTGCTCATTTTCATAAGGAATATTGAATTTTTCAATAACTTCAGACATTACTTGTTCTACATGTTTGCCTGAATATGTATCTGCAATTCCGTTAAAGTCAACTTCTACAAATTTACGGCCATCACGATTTACTGTATTTACATATTTAATTCCAAACTCTTTAGTAAGTTTTACAACAAGTTCTCTAGGAATTTCTAATTCAGTTTCTGGGTTATTACCTCTATCTATAAAAGCTTTAACTGCTTGAACTTTATTGTGACCTCCGGCATTTAATACTGTCACTTGGTATAAAGCTTCTGGTTCTGTTAAGATACCACAATCCACTTTAAATGCACCTTTAGGGTGTAATAATTCGGCAATTCTTGATGCCATAAATGTTTTACCGCAACCAGGGTCACCAATCATTGTGAGAGAAGCACTTTTTTCGTCTTTATCGGCATAGGTGATATCTGTACGACGTATAATCTCTTCCATACTTCTAAGTAATACAGGGTCTGAAACAACATCTCGAATAAAACGGCCATAAAGCTGTTCTTGTGTTTCACCAGTGCGCATTGTGGGAATGTAAATAGCATCTTCATCGGATTGAAGCCATTTAATCCTTACTACTTTTCCATCTTTATCATATTCAGCACCAATAGGAATAGGGTATTCTGCTGAACCTAATTCAATCCATGTTATTTCGTTATTTATTTCTTCTGTCATTGTAGTTCTCCCTTTTTTACCTAATTGTTGGTATATTACATATTATATCATAAATTTTTAGTTAACGCAAATAAAATTTAACGTCTTCTTGATGTTTGTACTTCTTTTATTATTGCCTCCATACTTTCTTTATCTTGACTATTAATACGTTTAATTTTACGTCCTTTTTTATCTTTATCACTATGGCGCATACGTTCTTTTAAAATTTGTCTAACAGCTGTTGGTATTGCATCTCCATCAGGAACATCAACATAATCCATTTGAGTAATACCTTCGTCTTGAAGTCTATGAATTAGTGGTTTGGTATAGTTTTGCCCCCCTACTTCGCCAATAAAAATGCTATCCATAGTAATTTGAGGATTCTCTCTAATCATCTTTTCTAAAACATCATTAACTTGATAGCCATCGCATCCACCATAGTCATTATTTCCACCATCGGTAATGGAGAAGATATGAGTAAAGCTACCTTTTTCTCTTGATTTTAATTTTATACTATCAGTAATATCAGAAAGAGCTTTAATAACTGCTGGAATTAAACGGTCTGAACATCCCATACCATTAAGTTTTCTTGCAGCATCAAGCATTTCAGATATTTTCTTTGTTGACATATCTGGGTGTGCTATAGTTACTGGTTCAGGGTCACCCATTGCATATACATATAAATTAACCTCATCAAATTCGCGAGCAGCTTCGTACAAAATGCAAGCAATTTTTATAGCATTATCAAAAGGAGTACCACACATTGACCCTGAGCTATCTATTACAATTGCAATATTTGTTGGAGAAATTTCTACTTCTTTTGATAATTCTGTATCGCTACATTTACGTTTTTTATCAAAACGATCAAAATCTCGTATTGTAACTTGTTCTCCGCGAGACATTTTTTTCTTTAATTCTAAGACTCTTTGCTTTTGTAATCTTCCTGGATTTATTGCACGAACAGGTCGTCTAGTTTCAACACCTTTTTCTATACCTTCTAATTTTTTCTGAGTAATAATCTCTTTTATCATTGTTCTTGCAACAGCAATTTCCGCAGTAAATTGTGCGACATATTTTTGATAAGAACTAAAACTACCCTCACGATATTCTCGAGCAATTTCATTACCAGATGGCATCATTTCCTCTTTGCTTATTAATATTGCCTCTGTATGTTTTATGCGAGAGAAAGCATCACCGGAAGTGCGTTTTCTTTGTCTTGGACCATCGTATTCACCACGTGCCTCTCTTAACTCCCTTTCTTTTTGCTTTTGTTCTTCTATTTCTTCTTGGTGTTCATTTTCATATTCTTGAGCTAAATCATCAACGTTACTAGATTTAGATAGAAGTTCTTCTACCTCTTCATCTGTCATTCCCTCTAAAGGATTTTTAGGCTTAACATTTGGCAACTGCATATCATCAATAGTTGGTAACATATCCTGCCAGCTTCTATCTCCATTTGGATCATCCCCTGGATGAGGTTGTCCTGGCTGAGGCTGACCTTGACCTCCTTGTTGTTGTCCGCCTTGCTGACCTTGACCGCCTTGTTGTTGTCCGTCTTGCTGACCTTGACCACCTTGTTGTTGTCCGTCTTGCTGACCTTGACCGCCTTGTTGTTGTCCGCCTTGTTGACTTTGACCACCTTGTTGCTGTCCGCTTTGCTGACCTTGACCGCCTTGTTGTTGTCCGCCTTGCTGTCCTTGACCACCTTGTTGCTGTCCGTCTTGCTGACCTTGACCGCCTTGTTGTCCTTGACCACCTTGTTGTTGTCCGTTTTGCTGACCTTGACCACCTTGTTGTTGTCCGTCTTGCTGACCTTGACCACCTTGTTGTTGTCCGTCTTGCTGACCTTGTTGGTTAGGCTGAGGTTGTCCCTCGCCTTGCCCTTGTCCTTGTTGGTTAGGCTGAGGCTGTCCCTCACCTTGCCCTTGTCCTTGTTGGTTAGGCTGAGGCTGTCCCTCGCCTTGCCCTTGTCCTTGTTGGTTAGGCTGAGGTTGTCCTTGACCTTGACCGCCTTGTTGTTGCTGTTGTTGTTGCTGTTGTTGTTGCTGTTGTAATGACTGCAAAATTTGCTCTAATTCCTCATTTTGCTTTTGATACAATTCTTCCATATGATGAGCAACAAATTTATCAAAAAATTCATCAACTAAACCCATACGATATAAGCTTAATTCTGTCATTCTTTCTCTGTAAATTTGAGGAGAAGTATTTTCTAATGATTGAGATGGTTGTTTTTCTTCAAATTCATTACAAATTCGACGAATTTCCATAAAACATTCTAATGGACTCATTTCTTCGCCATCTGGATGTATTCCATCTAGAAGTTGTGGAAATAATCCAATTTTATTCCAATCAACGGGCTCTCCCTCTACTAAACCATTATTACAGAAAAAACTATTACGTGCGATATCTTTTACATGCTGGATTCGTGCCATAGGGTCTTTTTGGAGTATCTTTCTAACTTCTCCTATTTTTTTACCAGCAAAATATTTTTCACCAACATTAATGCTTGCTTCTAGCTCGTTTAGATGCGCTCTATCAAAGTCACCACCGCGAGTTACAGCAAAGCGATTGGCGAACATATTCTCTAATTCATCATGAAATCTATAACGCATCTTATATTCTAAATTTAACCTTAGTATTTTACGTGTAAGCTCAATTACTTCATCTTTATTATTTCTTTGTTTAGCGTCTTCTAATTGTTTTTTTGCTTCTTCGTGTTCTTTATTTATTTCTATCATACGAGGAGTTTCATGGTGCTGTGAACCCTCTGAGTGCGCAATTTCATGACCGATAGCAGTACCGGATGCATCTACTCCGGTTAATAATGTCCAGAGCATATCATCAAAAATTATCTTTTCCCCTGTTTTAATGTTTGTTGAACAGCAATATCCGATGTTAGGATACCCTCCAGGAGCACCGTAAACCATTTTAGTTTTAGGATTATTAACACTTCTTTTTACAAGATACGCATGCTTTTGAAGATTTATTTGCATATAGCTACTTTTTTCTATTCTTTTCCAAAGCGTACTTTTAGTAATATCTGCAAAACGATGTTTATCATCCCAATTTTCTTGCATTTCAGGGTGAACAGCTAGTAAGCCTAATACAGTTCCCCAATAAAATAAAGATTCCTCACTATCTAATGTTAATGGGGTTTTGGGTTCACCGGTTTTTAAAAAGTGTTCAAAATTTTCTTGATGTCGAGCAAAAGTTTCTTTTCCATCAGGCATATCTTTGAAAAATTTCTCCAATTCTTTATGAACTTCTCGAACATATTCTTCTGTTATATTTTCGGGAGCTTCAGCTGATAAAAACTTTTCTGAAAATCTTATACGTAAAACGTTAAGAGGATTTTTTACAATATCATCAATATGGCGAATTTTTGATTCTTCTTCATATTTCTTTATATCTACAACCATAATTATTCTCCTTTTTTCCTACATATACGGGTATTGTATCATAATTTTTTACCCCTTGCAACATTTTTTTATATTGTAAAATGACAGTAGTTAAAAATTGGATAATCAAAAATTTTGTTCATAATTAAAAATAGCTTGACTTTTTTTGTCAAATTAGTCATTTTATATGACAATCGAATATTTTTATGTTTTAATTAATATTTTTATTCTATGAAACAAAAAGCTTCAGGAAATATTCCTAATACTTGGGAATATTTTGATGATGTTGAGCTACTTTCATTCAAAGATTCAGCAGAAGCATATAATGTCTTTTCTGAAAGTGTTGGATGTGATGGCGTTGTCATTTTGGGTTTCTTTAATGTCAATCATCCTCAATATGACGATGTTTTAGTTTGGATTTTTATCTTTACGGATGAAGAAAGCAAACTCAACGAGTTGAAAGAAAACCCCGATGAAGTTACCGGAATCAATTTTAAGATGGCTCTATCGCCTGTCTTTAAGAAAGATGCAGAGCTTATTCCTCTGATTTCTTCCCCTGAATTTGATTTCGCTGGTGATTTTATTATGGTTCGTGAGGATGGCTTGTATGAGCCAATTATTACGTCTACCTCTGAAATTGCAATAAGGCGTATTCGGAGTGTTCTATCTGAGGAAAAAGCAGTTGCGATTATGGAGGCGCAGGGAATGGAAGTTAAGGATATCTATCCTGTTGAACTTTACAGCCCGTTTACCAAAGGTCCTATCTGCACATGCTGGTCAATTGTCTTTAAGGATACACCTGAAAGCGTTCAATGGATACCTGTATCTTATGAAGACGTGAACAAATTGGAAGGTTACGAACCTAGCGATTTGCATGAATTTCCTGTTAATCTTGACAGTAAAGTTTCTATTGGCGATTCAAAGTTTGTACTCAAGTATGAAAAAGAAAGAGGAAAATTCTTCCAATTATCCGAATTTGATGCAACCTTTGTACCAGACAAAAACAAACCTAACATCATCCACTTCATTCCAAAGAAGAGTAAGTACTTAAGCTAAAATTAAGGAGAGGTTTTACCCTCTCCTTTTTTTATTTGGAGGTTGAACCGAAACCACCATTACGGACACCCGTTGCATTATCCGAGTGTGTTATACCGTATGGCAAAAAGATTCCTTGGCAAAAGCTTGCACCTGATTGTAATTCTATTGTTTTATTATTGGTGCAACTGTTGGTCATTTTTACATACATATGACCTTCATTATCTGAGTAATAATAATCACTATCGATAACCCCTATTGTATTATCTAATTGGAGACGATATTTAAATCCTAGTCCTGATTTAGGGTATACTGACAAAAACCATCCCTCATCTATCTTTACTCTAATACCTGTTGGAATTAAAAATGTTTCGCCTGGAGCTAAGTTCATATTTATTGGCATAAAGAAGTCGTATCCAGCTGAGCCTGATGTTGCGCGTGCTGGAAGCTTTATGTTATCATATACATATCTTATTTCTTCATCGCTGTCTAAAAATATATCTAACCACGCACTCTTAAACTGTTCAAAACTTACCTTTTCAAACTCGGCAACACGTTCCATATCTTTTCTCCTTTAATAAATAGCTTGCATTTTATATTGGGTATATTAAGATATATTTGCTGAATAAATTATTAACTAAACTATACTTTTATGTTCAAATCTAAATTATTTTGGTTAGGCGCATTATTTTGCCCTAAAATTTTACTAAGTAGATTGGTGGCTCTTATCCCGCTATTACTTATGATGATTGTATTTGCGATACTAGGTTTTTGGTATCTCTTAAGTGCTACGGCTATTTGCTTTGTAGTTCTACTTATCTTACTTACAGTTGAACCAACAAAATGTTTTGAGTTTTACTCTAAGTACAAAATCAAAAAGATGTATGTACTTGTATTTAATGTTGGATTTAAGGGGCTGTTTTTTAAGATGAAAGAGAGAGCCTTTATCCGAATTATTACGGTTGAAGAAAAGAAAAAACCTGTTGTTGTGATAAAATCAAAGGAGGTAAATGAGGCTCACTGTCATCTCACAGAAAAAGGCTTTTTCTTAACCTCTGATGAGGGAAATTTTTGGACGGCTTATGGTGTAAACTACCCAGAAGGTATGGAGGTAGGATTTCCATTTCCTAAACTTGGTAATTCGCGCCCTAAAAAGTTTGTGATTGAAAATAAGGATAAAACTATTGTTAATCTTTTTTCGGAAAATGATATTATTTCAATATCTGGAGATAAGATTATAGATAGTCCAAATTTTTGGATTAATCCTCGTTCTTCAGGATTTTATGAATATAGTAATCCAAAGCTTACTTTTTCTCCTGATACAAATGATTTTACAACATATCTGTTGGTAAAAAATGAGAACAAATATCAGCTTTTGGCACTTATTCCTTTTACTAGTTATTACAAACTTTACACTGTTAAGACTCCGAAGTTTTCTGTTCGCTATGACAAACAGTATAGAGAGTTTGTTTATGACGAAGAGCGTGGGTACAAGATTTTCCATCGTTAGATTTTTAGACACTCTTTTTAGGGTGTCTTTTTTTTGTGGATTAATAGAACATAAACAGAACAGATATATTGACTCATTTTGTTATATAGTATTTTATGTTGATGAGAGGATAAAATGAAAAGATATATTGCTTTAGCTGATTGTGATTGTTTTTTTGTTTCGGCAGAAAGAGCTTTTAATCGAAAGCTTGAAGGTATACCTGTGGCTGTTTTATCTAATAATGATGGCTGTGTTGTTTCTCGCTCTAAAGAGGCTAAATTACTTGGACTTAAGATGGGTGAGCCTTACTTTATGGCAAAAAAGAGATTGCCTGAAATATTATATGTTAGGGCTAATCATGATTTATATAAAAGTACATCTCATAAAGTAATGAATGAGCTAAAATCTTTTACTCCTGAAGTTGAAGTATGTTCGGTTGATGAAGCTTTTATCGACTTAACTAGTACGCGTTTGATGTATGGAAGAAATTATATAAAAACTGCAAAGCAAATTAGAGAACATATGTGGAATAAACTACATATACCTCTTTCTATTGGAATTTCATCAACTAAAATATTAGCTAAGCTTGCTAGTGATAAGGCAAAAAGTAATGGGGGGATATTTGCTATTGGTAGCGCTGAAAGAAATAAGATTTTAGCTCAGACTAAAATTGAAGATGTTTCAGGAATTGGTAAAAAATTATTAGTTAAGATGCGGGAAGAATGTATTTTTACAGCACTTGATTTTGTTTCACGTCCTGACTATTGGATTAAAGTAAACTTTGGTAAGCATGGAAGTGATTTAAAAGCTGAATTAACAGGTAACGCTTTATTTAAAGTGGAAAAAGATGCTAAAGCTCCCTCCTCTATTCAACAAACATCTGCATTAAAAGAATTTAGCACAAACATTGATGTGTTAAAAACTGATTTGTATAAACATATTCATAATGCTTGCAAAAAAGCTCGTAGTGAAGGAGCAAGAGCTACTACTATTGAAGTTATGCTTAGAACAAAAAATTTTGAAGTTATGACAGAGCGTATTAAATTGGATTTCCCTACTAATCAAGAAAAAGAAATTACCCCTCCTGCATTAATGCTTTTAAATAAGATGTTTTCTCCTTTTATTATATGGCGGAGTGTGGGAATTACATTAGCAAACCTTACATACTCTGACGACGAACAAATGGATTTGTTTAATAAAGGTAAAAAAACAGATGAGAGAATTGGTAAAGTTCTTGATAAGTTAGAAGAAAAATTTGGTAAAAACATTATTCACTTAGGATAAAATTAAGGCTGTGTTATTAGCACAGCCTTTAATCTTTTATTGGCAAGTTGTTTTATTCAGCTCACAATAGCTTATCTCCTTACCATTTTTATCTATGTATTGAATTTTTACATTTGTACCATCATTTATAAATACTGGTGCAATCTCTGGACATTTTTCTTTATAAATTGGAAGACATGCTTCTGTTTTTATATGACTTTGCAATAATGCTAGTTCATCCTTTGAGAATGCACTAACATCCATGTTAACACTATAATTGTATACGATCATATCGTTTTTATAAAAAATATCTGTACAGGTTGTTATTTCATCAATTTTTTGTGGCAAATTCTTTCTGCTATCTTCGAGCAACTTATTTATTTTATCTTCTTTTGTTGGCTCTTTAGCTACAACCTTTACCTCTTCTTTATTTATGTTTATTGATGAATCTGGTGTGGAATTAGATAAACTTTTAGCTTCTTCTATTTGCTTTGCCGTTTTAGCAATCAGATCTTCTATTTCTTTATCTTCTTCTAATAATTCATCTATACTATCAGAAGCATCTTCCAAAGTTTCTTCTTCATATTCTTCTATTTCATCCTCTTTGGCTGGCTCTGATAAATCAGGCATAACATCTTCTTTAGTTAAGCGTTTTTTATCTTGTTCTACAGATAATTCTTCTTCAAAATCTAAGTCAAATGTTGCCATTTCTTCTAAAGTTGCTGAAAAATCATCCAATGTTTTAGGCTTTTCTGAAGTTACTGTTGGAGTTGAATTATCATCTACTTCTTCGATAGCAATATTTTCTTCTTCAACTTCTATTTTTTGAGGTGCTGGAGTTTCTTTTATATCTTCAAAACCAGATGTTGTTAATACTACTTCTCGCATTACTTCAAATTGATGTTTTAAATACTCATTTTCATCAACGACACCATTTTTATCAGCATCCATTTGCTCAAATTTTTTGGTATAGGCATCTTTTATCAACTTTAGATGATCAGATGCTTCATCTGTTGTAGCATCTATTGCATAAGCTTGAGCCATAAATAAAAACGAACAAGATAGTAGTAACGCACTCTTTTTCATGATATAACACCTCATAAAATTTATTCTTATGATTGTTTAACATACATTTTATTAAATTTTGTTTAATGCAAAAAAATGAGCCACAATATGTGGCTCTCATCAAACAAATTTATAATGCTATACAGCTATTTGTTCTTGTTTTCTTGCTTCTTCTAGCAACTCAAAGGTTTCTTTAGCTATCATAAGCTCTTCAGCTGCTGGAATAACCATTACTTTTACTTTACTATTTGGAGTGCTAATAATTTGCGGCGCTGGACGAATCGAGTTAGCATTTTCATCCAATTCAATACCAAGGTAACTCAATTTTTCACACAACATTTTACGAATCTGAGAGTTATTTTCACCAATTCCTGCGGTAAAAATTAATGTATCTAATCCACCTAATACTGCAACATATGCGCCAATATATTTCATTATATTATAAACAAATGCGTTTATTGCAAATTTACAATCTTCATCACCATCTGCTGCACGTTGAGTTAAATCACGCATATCGTAATGGCCTTTAGATAGTGCATACAAGCCACTTTGTTTATTAAACATAAGATTTACTTCGTCTGGGGTTAGATTTTGTGTTTTCATAATATGAAGTGGAATGTAAGGATCCATATCGCCTGAGCGAGTTGACATCATAATTCCTGCAAATGGAGTGTACCCCATTGTTGTATCAACACTTTTACCATTATCGATAGCTGTTATTGAAGAGCCACCACCTAAATGGCAACAAATAAATTTGCCCTTTTTACCTAATAGAGCTTCTGTTGTTTGTGCTATGTAATTATGTGATGTTCCATGAAAACCATAACGACGAATACCATCATTTTTATAATATTCTTGAGGTATTGCATAGGTATAGGCTGGTTTTTCCATACTTTGGTGGTATGCGGTATCAAAAGTTGCTACTTGTAACACATTTGGTAACAAGTCTAAAATAGCTTCTAGACCGTGTACAAATGCTGGTCCATGTAATGGCAACAATGGTACTGTATCATAAATCTTTTGCATAACATCATCATCAATTACTACAGATTTATCAAAATACTCACCACCGTGTCCCATTCTGTGACCAACGGCAGATAACTCTGAGGCATCTTTTAATACTTCTTTTAGCAAATAATCTAAAATTGCTTTTATTGCATCTTTGTGGTCAGATAAGTGATTTTCTAAAATATAATCGTCTTTTTTTTCAGCCTTTATTGTAACTTTTGAACCTTCTAAACCAATGCGTTCTGCCACACCTTGAGCTATTACCAAACAACTTTCTCTATTCATTTGAAAAAGCTGGAATTTTACGGTTGTTGAACCGGAATTTAAAACCAGTATTTTTTCCATTTCTAATCTTTCTAATTGTTAATATTCGTGAGGCTTGTATCATATTTTTTATATTTTGGCAATAAAAAAATTATATCTCTTGGGGTAAGCTTTGAATCTTTGCTTGAAAATAGTATAAAATGAAGTATAGAAGATTAAAAATAACCTATTTGAATAAGAGGACAGATGAGAGAAGCTAGTAGAATTCAGGCAATTATTGAAGTTATTAATGAAATTATTAAAGATAAATTGCCTGCCGATGTTATTTTGGATAAATATTTTAAAGAACGCAGATATATCGGTTCTAAAGACAGACGATTTATTAGTGATAATACATGGAATATAATTCGTAACCGTTTGAGATATACAGAAATGCTTCAAAATAATGTGTCTGCTAGGTTATTGGTTGCTTGTGCTTTTATTGAAAATGATTTAGAATTGCTTTTTAATGGTGAAGAATATGCTCCAGAACTACTGTCTAAAGAGGAAAAAAACATTTTAGATAAAGCCTCTGATTTTGAAGATTTTACTGATTTTGCACTATACGAATGTCCGCAATGGTTATTTAATAAATTCAGTAACAAAAAATTATTAGATGCGCTTAATACTGTTGCTTCTGTTGATGTTAGAGCCAACCTTGTTGAAAGGGATGTTGCTCGTAATAGACTCAAAAAAGAAGGTTTATTTTTCTCCCCTACTCCGTTTTCTCCACTAGGGTTACGTTCTGAAGACAGAGTTAATTTAAATAATTGTATGACTTATCAAGATGGCGAAATTGAAGTTATGGATGAAGGCTCTCAAGTTATATCCTTGTTGTGCCAAGCAAAACCTCATCATAAAATTATTGATTATTGTGCTGGAGCTGGAGGAAAATCTCTTTGTATTGGGGCAATTCTTAACAATGATGGATTAATTTTAGCGCATGATATTAGTCAAGAACGATTGTCTAGAATTAAAAAAAGAGCTGAACGACTCGATATTATCAACATCAAAACAGTAAAAGATGTGACTGATAATGACTTTCATCGTTTTATAATTGATGCACCTTGTTCTGGAAGTGGAACTTGGAGAAGATGCCCTGATGCAAAGTTTAGATTAACTCCGCAAAAACTAGAGGAAATAAAACAAGCACAAGCAGATATTTTAGAAATTGGGGCAAAAAAAACACGTATTGGTGGCAGACTTATTTATATAACTTGCTCTGTTTTTGAAGAAGAAAATGAAAAGCAAATAGAGAGATTTTTAGATAATCATAAAGATTTTATTCCAATAAATCATAAAGAGCTTTGGAATGAAGTTTTGGATTTACCAATCTATCCTTTTGATAGTGATAAATGGCTTAAATTTTCACCTTTAACAACAAAGACTGATGGCTTTTTTATGTGTGTTATGAAAAAAGTTGAACTTTGATGTGATTATTTAATGTTTTGTAGTTGATTTTGCTTAATATATACTTTATCTAGAAGGTAGTATAAATTTTAAATAATCTAAGGCTTGCTTTATAACAATGATTTTATATTTTTTAAGACATGGTGAAACTGATTGGAACGCTAAAGAACGCGTGCAAGGTATTACTGACACTGTCTTAAATAAAAAAGGCCTTCAACAAGCTCACGATGTAGCAGAAAAATTAGCAGTTGAAAATATTGAAACAATTTATTCTAGTGATTTGAAAAGAGCTAGAAAAACTGGTGATATTGTTAGCGCTAAATTGGACTTACCAATTCACTATACAAAAAGATTAAGAGAGATGAATTTTGGTAAAGCTGAAGGTGTTAAAGGAAGCGATTTACAAGCAAAGTTTCCGCATATTTTCCCTGCTTTTAACGATACAAAAAATCCTGAACGATATGATGTTAAGTATCCTAATGGTGAAAGCATTGGAGAAGTTCAACAACGTTTGATGAAATTGCTTAACAAACTAATTGATGACGGAAGAGAAAAAGTGCTTTTGGTTACACATGGAATGCTTGTTAGAATATTTGCAGAAACATGCTTAAAAAAGACTATAAAATTAGATAATTGTTCTGTTTTGCGTGTAACATTTGATGAAAAAACAAAAAAATTCAAATCTGCTAAAGTGTTGTTTTAATTTAAAATCATAACTATTTATTTTATATATAAAAGTTGTGATTTAAAGACGTTAAACTCTTGTAAATTTAAAGTTTTTTATTATTATGTAGTTAATATTAATTTTATATGAGGGATAAAATGGTTAGTAAGAAAACTCAATCTACCAAACTAGAAAAAGCTGATGTTAAAAAAGATGCAGAAGCTAAAGTTGTTGATGTTAAAAAGAAAGCTACAACAAAAACTGTAGCTAAAAAAACTACTGTAAAAAAAGCAGAAACAAAGAAAACTGCTACAAAAAGTATTAAACCTACTGAAGTTGTAGAAAATCCAGTTTTACAAAAAGAGAATGTTGATAATATGGCAAGCGTTCTTGCTGTTAAAGCCGAAAATGAAAATAAAAAAGCTGTAAAAGTAGCTAAAAAAGAAGCAAAAGCATCAACTAAAAAAGTTGCTGTAACTTCTGAAAAAGTTGAAGAGCTTGGTAAAAAAGCAACTCCTGCTCGCACAAAACGTGAAGCAGTTAAAGAAAATGTAAAAAAAGCTCAAACTAAAAAATTTGTTGAGCAAAAACAAGAAACTAAATCTTGTTGTTGCTGTAAAGGTAAGGACTTTTTTGCTTCTTGGGCAAGAGCTTACAAAAATATATTCAAATATAAGAGTAGAACTTCTAGATATGAAGCTTGGGCATTTATGCTACTTAATAGCATCGTTTCTTCTATTTTATTCTTTGCTGCTATTGCTACATTAACTCCGGCGTTAATTGAAGATAATGTTAGTGCTTTTAATGCTTTTTATGCTTGGTTTGTTTTATTGTTTTTACTTGCGCAAGTATTTGTATACTTATCTCTTATGGTTCGTCGTTTGTATGACACTGGTTTTAGCGCATGGAAAGGTTTCTTTAGACCTTTGACATATTCTACTGTTGCAACGATTGTACTTTCTTTATTGTTTGCTAAATATGTGAATGTTGGCGGTAATTTAACTGCAGAGAACTATCTATCAACACATGTAACAAATTTAGTACTTGCAGTATCAACATTTGTTGCTGTTTTGACTTGGATGTATTATGCATTAAAAACATTTTTAGTATCTTTCTTTTATGAAGAAAATAAAAATGATACAACATATGGTGTTGCTATGTATTGTAGTGATTGCTATAAAAATATGGGAATAAGATATATGGTATTATACTTTATTTATTCATCTTTTTCTTATTCTATGTTAAATGCATATATTATGACAATTGCCAATATGTAGAATAATATATTGACAGACTAAATATATAAAAGAAAAACCCACGTAGGCTATGACGTGGGTTTTCCTTCTTTTTAAGAAAGTGAAACTACATAATAATTTGTATTCATTAAAAATGAATCTTGTTAGTAGGAATAGCTTTAACTACCATATCCACCATTTCTGATGCTTTTTTAGGCATATTCTTCCAGAAGTTATTATAATCTTCTTCTTGACCTGTTTTACCCACAACATCACTTATTATCCTTAAGGATAAAAATTCTTTATGATTTATATAGCACGTTTGAGCTATTGCTGCACTTTCCATATCTACCGCTAAAGCTAAAGGAAATTGTGATTTAATTTCTTCTAATCGCTTTGCATCTGTTAAAAACTGGTCTCCTGTAACAGTTAGACCTTGTTTGAAATAGTTTTTTGGGGCAGATAATAAGATTTTTTCTAATAAATCTTGGGGAGAATTGAAATATAAAGGAAAATCTTGCACCTGCCCTATTTTGTTTGGATTACCACACCATACATCATGATAACATACACTGTTAGCCAAAACTGCATCACCTTGATTTAATGAGCTATCTATACCCCCTGCAAGACCAGTAGTGATAACAATATCAGCGCCTCTACTAATAGCCTGAAAGGAAGCTAGAGTAGCGTTTACTTTACCAATTCCTGATTTAATTAATTCAATTTTTTTATCATACACTATAGTATTAGCTATACCATCGGTATATTTAAAATCATATAATGAAAATATTGAATTATATTCACTTTCCATCGCAGTGATAATTGCAATTTTAGTCATATTATCATCCTTTAATTATATTTTCTAACAATACCATATAAAACACCTTGGATTTTTAACCTATCCGCAGTGAGTTTTATTGGATTATATTCCTTATTACAAGGTAGTAACCAAACTTCGTTGCCAGCCTTTTTATCTAAAACCTTTAATGTTGCTTCTTCATTATCCACGAGAGCAACAACTATTTGACCATTGTTAGCTCTATCAGCTCGACGAATTATTGCTGTATCTCCATCAAAAATACCTGCTTCTATCATAGATTCACCTTCAATTGTTAGAGCATATAACTCAGATTGTGTTGAAAAGCTTTTAGGTATATAAATATATTCTGAAGGATTGGCTATTGCCTCAATTGGTGTTCCAGCGGCTATTTTACCATATAAAGGTATCATTAATGAAAAATCATCATCAGCATTATCATTAGCGATATTAGATGGCTGTGAAATATTTGCTTCTGCTTTAGGTAATTTTAGAACCTCTAATGCCCTAGCTTTATGAGCTAACTTTCTAATAAAACCTCTTTCTTCTAATGAGTTTATTAATGCGTGAATTCCTGATTTTGAACGTAGCCCTATTGCCTCTTTCATCTCTTCAAAAGATGGCGAATGACCATGTTCTTTAATAAATTCATCTATATATATCAATAAATTATGTTGTTTTGGTGTTAACATATTCCCTCCTATGTTATTTAATTTTGTTCTACTTTAGTTCTGTTTTTTATAAAAGTCAATAGTCTTTTTTTAAAAAATTTATGCCTTTTTATACCTTATTCCATAAATATTTGATTTATTAGGTATTTATTAACGATATATCTATATTAAGGTAGCTATTAGAATTTTTTGGAGATTGGGATGACTGAATTTAACTATACTACTTTTGGAAATACAAAAAATCCGACCAAATTAATTGTATTTCTACATGGTTATAATAGTTATATTAATGATATTATACCTTTTGCAAATATCTTTGAGCAGTCTCTTAATGATACTTTGATTGTTGTACCTGATGCTCATTTACAAAGTGAAAAAAATCCACTAAAAAAACAGTGGTACGCTTTAGTGGATTTGGATCCAAATCTTGTTCGAAGAAATCCTGAATCTTCTGTTGAGCAAATTGTTGATATTTATAACAAAACAGGTTCTAGAATTAGTGATGTGGCCAAAAAAGTTAATTCTTTTATATCTAGCATTCAAAAAAAATATATTATAGCTAATAGAAATACATACCTTATGGGGTTTTCTCAAGGAGCTATGCTTGCTATTTATACTGGACTCACAAGACGTTATAAGCTCGGTGGAGTATTTTCTTTAGCTGGAATTATTTGCGGAAAAGATATGCTTGAGAAAGAACTTCTTTCTAGACCTAATGTTTACTTATTCCATGGCTCTAGTGATAAATGTGTTCAATATAAAACTTTGGATTTTACAAAATCGTGGTTAGATAAACATGATATTTGCTGGGAAGCTATTGAGTATGACGGAATTGAGCATAAAGTTATTGAAGAAGAAATTTTTGATTCTATTGAGATTATTAGTAGAACCGCTTAGTTATTTTTTAACCAATCTAAAATTTGTTTGAATTTTAAAGCTGATTTTATCGGATTTTTTATATCTAGTAGTGCTGTTTTAATATTTGAACGAACATAGTGTTCGTATATATTTTTGTGTGGAGTTAGTATAATGGAATAACCGTGCAATCTATCAAGTGTGATAGAATTATATTCTTCTATGTATATAAAGTTATATTTTGATTTTGAATATTGTATTTGATTAGCTTCATCTATTGATAAAAAGTATAGAGTTATATTTTTATCTACAGTACTATTTGAGGCTTGTTTTTTTATTTTGTATCCAAGATTTTCTAATTCTTTTAAATATTGTTCTTGATGTGAATTTAGCGCTTTTGAAGAATATACATATACTTCTTCAGCAGTTGACCAAAACGGCAGGGTAAAAAATACCACTGCCGTTATGGATATTAACAAAGATAAATATAGTTTCTTTGCTTTATTTATCATTTAGAGTTTTTTCTCATTAATTAAAAATTCTACAAGACCATTTAGACGTTGAACAAATGCATCAACATTGTACTCTGAAACTGCAATTTTATATGCTTTTTCAGCTTTTTCTGCACGTGCTTTATCATCATTAATGTATTTATTGTAAAGTTCTTTTAACTCTTTTGCGTCTTTAAACATTGGAATAGAATCTCCAAACACTCTTTCTATTTGAGGATTGTATGGTGCTATTATAAAACCTTTTGAAGATGCTACATCAAAAATGCGAGATGGAATTATACCAATTTTTGCTTCATTCTCTGTTACATTCACTAGGTTAATTTTAGCTGATGAGAAATATGAAGCTATTTCATTTTCGTGAATATATTCGCCTTTTAGATATTCTGCATCTATATTACCTGTCCAATAACGTCCATAAATTTCTACAGGCAATTCAGCTTCTAAAGCTGTTGCTATAGCACGACTATGGCGTTCATTATCTCCAACATATAATAAATTGTGCGATAATGCTGGATTTGGAGCTGGATAATATACACTTGGATCTGTAAATTCAGGTAAGAACACAGCAGCGTATCCTGCACCCATTACGTAAGAATAAAAATCTGGAGATGATGTTGCTATACCGTCAAAACTAGCAAGTTCTTCTTGAGATAGAACTTCATAATCACGTATATACAAAATATTAACAGCGTTATCTTTTGTTTTAAGCTCGTTATATGGAGTATATCCTCTAACATAAAAATTTACACCAGCATCTTCTGCATTTACAGGGTATAGATTATCTTGTGTTGTTGATACAACATTATATCCAACGCGAGAAAAAGCTTTTTCCATTGCAGATAAAACATTTGAACGTGTCATAGATGTGTATTGACGAAAATCACCGGATCTCAATGCAATTTTATTTAAATCAACTTTTGCGTTATTACCTTTGAAGGCAAACAAACATACAATTAGAACTAACAATACTGCAGTTAATACTGAAAGTATTATTTTCATAGCTTTATCACTCATAATTATCTCCAAAATATATTAAAATACTTTATCTTTGATTAGTATAGGTAAGGATATTTTTATTGAAAAGACTAAAGTAATTATTTGCACAAGTTTTAGTAAAATAAAAACCGCCATAAGTTTGACGGCTTTAATCTTTTATTTTGTATTTTTAAATTCTTTAGCATAACGATTAAATTCTTTTACTTGCTCATTACCCCACCCCATTATGTAATTATTACCAATCACAATAAATGGTGTTCCTAATGAATTTTGTGGAACTTTGAATTTTTTTGCGTATTTCATTAATTGGTTTATGTTTGCGCCTTCTCTTATGTTTATTTCTTTTATATTATAGTCTTTATAGTAGCGTTCCATATATTCATGTGCATTAATACAATGCCCACATCCTGGTTGTGAAAATACATAAATTTCATTTTTAGCACTACTTTCATTACATGCTGATAGCATTATTGTTGCAATAAACATTAAAGCGGTAAATAAATGTTTCATCTTAACTCCCTAATTTTAAAACTAATTTTATTGCATATTATATAGATATTGTAAATAAAAGTTTAAGAGCTATTTTTTTTGCATAAAAAAAAATCCACCCGATTAAGGGTGGATTAGATACTTTATTAAAATCCAACGATTGGATATGGACTTATTTTTACATAAGTATCCAGATCATGCAGACCTGTGTAGTGATAAGTTGCCTCTTTTGCTCTACTTTCAAAGGTATATCCTGCACGTTTAGCAACATTTGCTGATTTTACATTGTTAACATCGCAACGTATTACTAAACGGTGGATACCATTTTTGAAAAGTTCTTCTTCGACAGCTAACACGGCTTCTTTCATGTATCCTTTACCTGTTTCTGAAGTACGCAACCAATAGCCAAGTTCTGCTGACTGATTTGTGAAACTTATTGCATGAGGTCCAACACAGCCAATAAAATGATAATCCTCAACAGTAAAGATATCATATGCCCATTCACCGTCTTCATCCCATAATTTGTGGAATAAATCTGTTGATTTAAAAACATCTTCTTGTGATTTTTGACCATCTACCCAGAATAAATATTCCCTAATTTCGGGTCTACTTTCTTCGATAGCTTGCCACATTTCTTGGTCGTGTTCGTGCTCTCGTTTTAAAAGTACCAGACGTTCTGTGCGGATACTTTCTCTTGGTTTAAACTTTTCCATAAGTATCTCCTTTTTTAATAATTTACATAGTAATTTTGTTGTTGGCAATAAAAATCCTCTGTTCGTGCAACGATACAGAGGATTAAATTTACTTCATACGATAGCGTCTTTGCTCAAAATAGTCTTTTTGCACTCCTTGGCGAAGACCGTATTTCTCCTGATGAAACTTTGTTAGTTCAAAATCTCTTTGCAATAAAATCTCTTGTGCATATTCCTGATTGAGATCATTGTATTCAAGATAGTGAGCTAAAAGCTCTCTTGGAGCATTTTCAACAAAGAAACCTTCATACTCTTTTTTGAGCTTTGCTCTTTGCAGTAAGTATTTTGCGGCATAACTTTCTGGATACTCAATAATGATTTCAAGAACATCCATTGTTAACATACGGCGATAATGATTATCTACGTAGGTTCTATAAGCCTCAATTCCTACCTGAGAGTTTATCTCGGTCATTGTTGCAACAAAGAGCGTTTCCGCATCGTTTTTAAAGCGACGATTTAAATCAAAAATACCCTGAGGGAATAGATACGCTTCAAAAAGCATTGCATTCTTCTTACTGATGATAACTTTCTGCTGTTCTGGCGTCAAATCCAAAACTCGTGCCATTGCAAGCATTAAAGGTGTAACATCAGGTGATGCGAAAATCTTTTTGATTTGTTCCTCGGAGAGTGGATGATAGACCACGTACTCTTTGAGGAATTCAATTTTCTGTTCTTTTATCAGGTAGTTGACGATTTCGTCATCAAGAGCATTGTTCTGTATATGCTCCTTAAACTTCTTCAAGTTATTGAACTTGATGAAGATCATGATTAGAGAATTAATTAACATAACTTTATTTTTTTATTTTTTTTTACACAATTATAGAGTAGCAGTGTAGTTATACCGCTTTTTTGTTTATTTGTCAATAAAAAAATTAAATAAAAAAAATCCCCTCATACATTATGTATTAAGGGGATTAATCTTAGTGTTAGAAGAACTTTACGACTCCTGTTTTATCAAGAATATCTATTCTTTCACGCATACAAGCAAAACCAAATGGATTTAGCTTGTTTAACTCATCGATTAAGAGCAATCGCCCTATTTCGTAAGTTTCATCACTTGCGTAATTATTTAGATATTCTCTTAATGTTAAGAGTGCATTTGGAGTGCAGAATTTGTGGATTTGCTGTTTTTTACAGATTTCCATAAAATCTTGTCCTTGTCTTCCATTTGCATAGCAAGAAGTACAAAAGCTTGGTACATAGCCTAGTTGCATTAGCCAGCGAACAACCTCATCAAGTGTGCGGTTATCTGCAATTTCAAACTGTGAACTGTCAGTTTGTTTTTCTACTGCATAGCCACCGACTGAGGTTTTTGAACCACCACTTATTTGCGAAATGCCTAATTTTAATACTTTTGCTCTGATATCTTCACTTTCTCTTGTAGAGATAATCAAACCAGTATATGGTACAGCAATTCGCAAAAGTGCAACAATTTTTAGGAAGATTTCATCTGGAAGAGCATTTTGAAAACTCTCAACACTGATTCCATCTGCCGGTCGTAAGCGTGGTACACTTATGGTATGAGGCCCTGCTCCATACTTAGCCTCGAGGTGCTCGGCATGCATAAGAAGAGCTGAAAACTCATACGCATAGCTATGTAGTCCAAATAAAACACCGAGTCCGACATCTTCTATACCTGCTTCCATCGCCCTATCCATTGCTAGAGTGTGGTACGAGTAATCTGATTTTGGACCACGTGGGTGAAGTTTTTCATATTCGGCTTGATTGTAGGTTTCTTGAAAAAGAATATAGGTTCCAATATTTGCTGCATTTAAGCGTCGATAATTTTCAACACTTGTGGCGGCAATATTAACATTCACTCGGCGGATTACTCCACTTTTGTGGCGAATGCTATATATTGTATCTATACTCTCAAGAATGTACTCTAGCGGATTATGAATTGGGTCTTCACCTGTTTCTAAGGCTAAGCGTTTATGCCCCATATCTTGAAGAGCAATAACTTCTTGTCTGATTTCTTCTTGCGTCATCTTTTTACGAGGCATATGCTTGTTTGAGATGTGATATGGGCAATATGTGCATGAATTTACACAATAATTGCTCAAATACAATGGTGCAAACAATACAATGCGATTGCCGTAATAAGTGTTTTTGACTTTTTCTGCAAGAGCAAAAATCTTTAAAGTTATGTCTTGGTCTTGATTTAGGAGCAGAATGGTAGCCTCTTCTGGACTTAAACCCTTCATAGCACTAGCCTTGGCAAGAATTTCTTCTGCTAAGACATTATTTGTGCTATTTGTGCTTGCTTTGCTTAGTACTTCTTCAATTTTTTTAGGATTGATAAAACCTTGGGCTTTATCAGAAAGTAAGTCGTACTTTTCCATACATATATATATTTAAATTATTATTTTCTTATGCCTTGTATACGACTTATTTTGATATCTTGTCAAGAGTTTATTCTGCTAAATTTATCATAGCTTCAACCATTGCTTTAGCACCAGTTGCAACTTCTTTGATAGATTTTGCTAGCATATAGGCTGATGTGGTAACTACTTTATTATTAGAATCGACACATGCTTCTGTTACTATTGTATTTTGATGCTTTGCGCCTGTTTGTTCTATAACTTGTGCTGTTTTTTTATCGTTACCAATTGTTACGGTTATACCATATTTCCCTAGTACTTTAGCTATTGTTACTGGAGCGATACACATTGCTCCGATTATTTTTTTATTTTTATATGCATCTTCTAAGGCTTTACTTACTGATACTTCAACATTGCAATTTATACCATTTTGAGCAAAATCGCACCAATTGGTTATAGCACCGAAACCTCCTGGAAATAATATACAGTCATAATCTGTTGGTTTTAAGTCTTTTAAATCCTTAATTTCTCCCCTAGCGATACGAGCCGACTCGATAAGTACATTTCTTGTTTCATTCATTTGTTGAGATGTTAGGTTATTTATAACTGCGCTTTGATTGATATTTGGAGCATAGCATTGATAAGTACATCCAGCACAATCTATGGCTAATAATGCTGTTACACTTTCGTGTATTTCAGAACCATCTGCTCGACCACATCCAGATAAAACCACCGCAAATCTTGGCATTTTTTTCATTTTCATCTCCTATCTTTAAAATTTAATATATTTTTCTATATAAATATAGAAGATTAAAATTTTTTTAAGTACTAGGCTTTTATATACTTTTTTATAATGAAATTTATTGACTTAAATTTTATATGTTTTATTGATTTATATAAATTATGTGCAACTTTATGGTGATGGGTTAAAATGGATATTAGACAATCAGTATTAAAAAATGGGCTTAGAATTATTACTGCGGAAAGACCTCAAATTGAAAGTGTATCTTTGGGAATTTGGGTTCATACTGGTTCGGCTTCTGAGACTAAAGATGATAATGGTATTTCTCACTTTATAGAACATATGGTTTTTAAGGGAACTAAAAAAAGAAATTCATTACAAATATCTGAAGATATTGAAAATGTTGGTGGTTCTACTAATGCTTATACTTCTAGGCACTTTACTTGTTTTTATGCTAAAATGCTAAAAAATGATGTTGAGCTAGCGGCTGATGTTATTTGTGACTTTGTAACTTCTCCTACCTTTGATGAAGGAGAAATGACTAAAGAAAAAGAAGTTGTTGTTCAAGA
Organism: Alphaproteobacteria bacterium; assembly: GCA_045578445.1. Taxonomy (GTDB): domain Bacteria; phylum Pseudomonadota; class Alphaproteobacteria; order RF32; family CAG-239; genus CAG-267. The sequence goes on along the minus strand of JAZNKG010000019.1, from coordinate 18,420 downwards.
AATCAAGCAATCTATTGATGCGCCTGATGATTTGGTTTTTGATTATTTTCAAGAAACAGCCTTTCCGAATCAGGCAACTGGACGCACTATTCTTGGTACACCTGAAATTGTACGTGGATTTAATAAAGAGCGCATGTTTGATTATATGAAAACACATTATACTGCAGATAATATGGTTGTGGTTGCTGTTGGTAATGTTAAGCATGATAATTTTATAAAAATTATTGAAGAACGCATGAATGAGCTTAATCCTAAAGCTAATTTTGTTGAAGATAAACAAATTTATGTAGGTGGGGAAAAGCTTGTTTGTAAAGATATTGAGCAAACTCACGTAGTTTTAGGTTTTAAAGGTGCTTCTTATAAAGATGATAACTACTATAAATACTCTGTTCTTTCTACTATTTTTGGTGGTAGTATGTCTTCTCGTCTTTTTCAAGAAATTCGTGAAAAACGTGGTTTAGTATATACAATCAATAGTTTCAATCAAGCTCTAAAAAACTCTGGTATTTTTGGTATTTATGCAGGAACAACTCCTAACGAACTTGGAGAACTTTTGCCAGTTGTTATTGACGAAAGTAAGAAATTAATGAACGAGCTTGTTACGGAAACAGAGCTTAATAGAGCAAAAACTCAAATAAAGGCAAGTCTTTTGATGTCTTTAGAAAGTTCTTCTACAACTGCAGAAATTATGGCTAGGCAGATGGTTTTATTTAATCGAATTATACCGTCTGATGAGATTGTAGAAAAAATTGAAAGTATTACTAGAGAAGATTTACAACAAACTGCGCAAAATATCTTTACAACAATGCCTACTTATACGATTTTAGGATGTGGTAAAGATAAATTCTTGAGTTTTGATGAAGTGATTAATCTTCTTAATAAATAAGATAAAAAGCCTCTGTAACAGAGGCTTTATTTTTTTACTTACGAGCAAGTTTACTTTTTGCTTTATATAATCCCTCTTCTGTAAGGACTACGATTATAATATCTCTGTCTATGAATATTGAGCCTTCTTGCGGAAAAGGTTTAGCTTCTGTAAATAAAAATTGATGTCCATAAGGAGATAAATCATCTACTGTTGCATTATTGTAGAATATATTTTTAGGATAATAAAAATTATATACAATGCGTGACATAAACTCAGGAGTAAATGATGTTGATAATAAGTCAAGACTTACTATTTCTCTAATATCCTTTCTGTAGTAATTCTCTCTTAGCGACAAACTTCCTATTTGCAATAAGCGGTATTGACGATTAGGATAGAAAAATGGATGTTCTTCTATTCTTGTTACTATTCTTTCATGTGCTTTCATCTCGGCATCAAAACCTAATTTCCATACCTTTTGTGCATACATATCGCGCACAAATGACATAAAGGTTATGACACATACAAGAGCAATTGCTGTTTTATATAGGTATTTTTTAGTATATTGCAAAATACATGCTAGCGCGAATGCATATACATATACTAGACCATAAAAATCTAATCTTGGAACAAAAGCAAAATTTTCCATCTCAGCTAATATTTGACCACGTTCATCTGCAATAAAATATGCTAGCTTTGATGAAAATAATATACCTAAAATCAATAATATGCTTATAAAACTTTTTTTCACTTTTGCCTTAGCTAATATTAACACTAATGCTAATACACTCATTACAAGTAATAGTAGTTTGTATTTATATTCCATAAAAGGTAATACGGTAACAAATTGCTCAAACATCACAGATATTGTATCTATAATTTTTTTGGGCAAGTAATCTAAACTTATTATTTGAGTATTGTATGAATTTTCTACATTAGTCATATATAGAGAAATTTTAAACAATATTAAGCCTACTACCATGTCGGCAATAACTGGCAAATTTTGCTTTATAATGCTAAAGATATTTTCTTTTTTGTTAATATAAGAAATAAGTATATAAGATAGGAAACATACACCATAAAAGTTTACCATAGCCACATAAGAAGCAAATGCAAAAAACATCAATAAAGTGGCTATTATATGATAATATATGTTTTTGCGCTTGATTGCTTTTTCTGCTAAGAGTAATGATGACACTCCTATTAATGGCAGGCTTAAGTTTATTAGCATATCTTTGGCATAAAACAACCAAACCATTGTATATGGCAGAGTTGCGGTGAATACACTAAATAGGATATAATTTGTTTTTGAATATGGAATTTGCCAATATTTTGCTAATAATATACCGCTTAATGCTAAGGCAAAAAATGATACAGCATTGTTTAGTATTGGTAGCACGTGCCCATCAAATAATATTGACTGTAAAACAAAGTGTAATGGTCTACCTTCAAAAGCACCTTCGCTCCAATAGTTTGGAGCTTTTATATAATTCCAGTCATGGTCTCCTGATATGAAATTTATAGTATGAAATAGAAAAGCAAGATTTATTAAGGCAAAAGATACCCATAACTCTAGTTTATATCTTTCATAAAATAAGCTTAGACTTGTTTTTATCTTGTTTTCTATTTCTACTATTTTCATTTTTGTATTCCCTATAATTATAAATCAAAACTTTTGTTATAACTTAAAGAAAGACCAAACGTGCTTTGTGCTCTTGATTTTGAAGCACCTCTTGTTTCAGCTAATTCATAATTGTAGAATGGTGCTAAATATAAATCTCCAGTTAATTTTGTTTCTATGCGATTGTTAAAGGCCAACTTATATTCAAAATCTGTTGGTTCTTTTTCGCTATAGCTAAAGAAGTGACGATAATATCCATCAGATACAAATGAAGTGTTTTCATTAATTGGATAGCTAAATTCATAACCGATTTCCGCACCGCTCTTCATATTATCGTTATTATATGTCATATCATCTTCTTCGATAAGAGCTGCATATAATTGCTTAAAGTATTTACCATCATATAACTTTAGACCGGCTTTAGCACGTAATATTTTTGTACGATAACTATCTCCGTTTAAGTCAAATGTAGTAAACTCTGTTTCATAACCTAAATATCCGAACGGACCAACCACACCTTCTTCTAATTGCCATATCTTTTGTGTATAGTCTGTAAACAATATGATTTCGTCTGTATTTTCGTTTTCAGTTTTTATGTTATCTTCTGTTGTTTCAGATTTGCTATAATTTGCAAATAAGCCGTTTACCCAAACTTTGCTTGCTGTTTCATAAGTAATATTTCCGTCAAACAATCCACCTATTGTGCTTTGCTCATCAGAATTATAAGAATCAGGATAATTAGGATCACTTTTGTTTGATACACTATGCTCCATATATTCTAAGGCAATACGTTTAATATTTGCTTTTAACGATGCTTTATCTGCCACTGTTTCTTCTGCCATTGTTATACTTGGGGTTAAAAATGCTGATAATACAGCTAAAGTCACAATTGTTTTTTTCATAATATAGTCCTGTTTGTTAGTCCAATAAGTTCAAGTATCTGAAGTTTAATCAATATATTCAGATTAGCAAAAACATTTATATACTTATCAACGACTAATTAGTAATTTTTTATAATACCATATATATTTGCTTTAATTTTATCTCTTGAATATGGCTTTTTATTAAATAATTGTATTTGGCAGTTTTTAGATATTGCCGTATACTCTTTGCCATCTTTTTTAAGATGATATATTTTTTCTTTTTGATTGCAATCTTTACAAGCATTTTCGCGAATACATACTGCTGAAGTAAATAGCGGTGGATTGCCTTTTGTTACTTGTACAATTGGTAATGACGAATTATTAGCGATTTCTTCCATATTTTCGGGTGAACTCTCTAGGGCTGGAATACACCATTTTATGTTCATTTCTTTTAATTGTGCTGTTGCATAACTATTCATTACATATAAAAATCCACCTGATGCAAGAGTAATATCTTTATATACTTTCATTATTTCAAATGCATAGTAATTTTCGGCTACAAATAACCTTGCCCCTAAGTTATATAGTTTTTCTATTACTTGCTTTAGTTTTTGGGTATTTCTACAGATTTGTGGTAATATAAAATATGTATTAGAAATTTGTTCTTTATTAAGATTTTCTACATTTGTATTTATTTCTATTCTATATACAGAAAATTCCTCTTCTTTGCTTGTGTTTTTATATGGCTTTATTGCTGGCAATACTATTGGATTTTCCTTTATAGTTACTGTATCTAATAATTTTCTACGCAGTTCATTTAATACAGAAACGGGAACAAATAACTCATTATTATTAATTATTTTTAGCGAATTTATATAAAAATTTGTACCACCTGTTTTGTTAAATGACTTTTGTATTGTTTCTATAACTTTTGTTGCGTCTTTTGCCTTTTCAAAATCTCCTTCAATATATACAACTGTTTCATCAGACATTGCCCAAATTTTATTTTTACTAATTTCTATATTTACATCTAATGGTATTAAATTTTGATATTCTTTGGGTTTTGGCTTTATGTAGCTATATTTTCCTTTTACTTCTGTTGATGAAGCTAAATAGATTGGCGAACCTATTTCTAAATGTGGTCTTTCTTCTGGCAACTCAACTTCTACAACACTTGAGTTTTCTACTTCAAAAACTGGTTTATTTTTAACATACAATGACTTGATGCTGAAACCAAAAGGTTTTTCATCCCCTCTAACATCTATTTGTATGCCATCATAACGAGCTATTTTGTGTGATGTCTTAAAAGTTAGGCGTTTTTTGTTTACCTTTTCAACTTTACCTATAATTAAGCCTCTATGCCCAACAAAATTAGCATCAACAATTTCTTTATCTTTGCCATTAAAATGAAATTGACACCATGGGCGTGAAAAAATTTGTTTTATATCTTCTGCTTCAGAAATGTCTTTCTTTTTTCCATCTAGAATATGACGATAGTAATTAGTTACAGCACTCACATACAATGGAGATTTTTTTCTTCCTTCTATTTTTAGTGATAAAGCAGGAATTTTAAGGACTTTTTCTTCTAGTGCCAAGTCTTTCATAGAAAATAGATGTGATGACTTTAATGATGTAGATACATCATTTTGAAAAATTGAACGACATGGATATATACATCTTCCTCTGTTGGCACTTTTGCCATATTCTAGTGCAGAAAATAAACATTGTCCGCTATAGGAATAACATAGAGCGCCATGTACAAACACTTCTAAATCTAAATCTGGTAGTGTTTTAGCAATATTTTCTATTTCTTTTAGTGTTAACTCTCTTGCTAGCACAACTCTTTTAAAACCTAATGATTGCAAGTATTTTGCACCTTCAACATTATGTACTGCCATTTGTGTACTTGCGTGTAATTCCACCTCTGGAATTAGTTTCTTTGCTAAATATAATACGCCTAAATCTTGGATAATTAAGGCATCTACTTTACACCTTCGAATTATGGCAAAGGTTTCAGGTAATTCTTTTACCTCGTCCTCTGTTAATATCGTATTTAATGCAACAAATACTTTTTTACCTTTTGAATGAGCATAAGCAGTAAATTCATTTAATTCATCAGCAGTAAAATTTTCAGCCCCTGCTCGTGCAGAAAATTTGGTTAGACCTAAATATACGGCATCCGCTCCATAATGGAGGGCAGCATATCCTGCCTCTATACTTCCTGCAGGAGATAATAGTTCGTGTTGCATTATTTTTTATTCCTTTATTATACGTTTGTTTGCCATCCTTTAATAGATGTATCTTGGCTACCTTTATGGATAACTAGTTGTGGGTATGCGATATTGATATTTTCTTCGCGGAAACGTCTTAAAATTTCATACCTGATGTCACTTTCGGCTGTCCAACTATTCCAAATATCAGAAACATAGAATCTTACTTCAAAATCTAGTGATGATGAGCCAAAATCTTTAAATATAACGTATGGAGCTGGTACTTTTGCTACTTTTTTGCATGATTTTACACATTCTAATAGTAATTTTGTTACAACATCTGCATCTGCATCATAAGACACACCTACGGCTATTGTTTGGCGCTGCCAATTATTGTTATGAGTTAGATTTACAAGTGATGATGAGATTAATGTAGCATTTGGTATAATTACACTCTGTCTGGTCCATGTTTCTAACTCGGTTGAACGGATATTAATTTGCTTAATTTTACCTTCATCTCCATTAATGATTACCCAATCACCAACCTTAAATGGACGCTCAAATAAAATTATTATACCTGATACTAGATTTTTAATAACATCTTGTAATCCAAAACCGATACCAACGGATAAAGCACCGGCAATCACTGCGAGATTTGATAAATCTACACCCATCGCTATAATAGCTAATATGCATGCTATTATGAAACCAGTGAAGCTAAAACCAGATATAAGAGAGTGTTTTATACCTTCATCCATATTTATTCGGTTCAATAAATTTTGGCTTATTCTTACTCTTAACATTCTTACAATGGTTATTGATACTAAAAATACTAATAGTCCCGTTGCTATTGCTACTAATGATATTTGTATTCCACCTACTTTAAAACCAAATACAAGCTTTTTTAAGCCATTTAGCATAAATTTACCAGGAACACCCCAAACACTTAATAAAGAGTATATAAATAGCATTGCTAAAACTGGGGTTACTAATAAAGACATAAAGAAGTCTGCTTTTGATAACAAGCGTTTACGCAATTTGAATGTTGATATCCAAAATACTATGCTACGGCGTAATAAGTCTGATATTAATGCTCGCAAAATTATAAAACCTGCCAACATTATTATTGATAAGAAGAATCTATCAAAAATATACGTTGCTAGTCCTGGATATCCTAAAAATGATACTCCTAATGTGATTATAGCAAATAATGATATGAAAAATATAACTTTTGCTGAAGTGCTCATACTTTCTATTTCTTCGCTTGTTTCTTCTGTATTGTCTTCTGTTTCTTCTTCTTTTGAGGTATCTTGACTAAATATACGAGCAGTTATTAAGATGATTGATAGAGCTTTTGCGATATCCATTGATACATCTATGAGTAGTGCGAGATCACTTGATATTTCATAATATGTTGATATTTTATCTAAGCAATACATTGTACCTAGTATTATAATTGAAAAAGTTACTGCAGAAAAAATCTTTTCAGCTTTTTCATCTGAGACATTAAATAAGCGCCATTTACCATTCCATGGGGCTAAAATTACTCTAGCTATTGCTCGAGCTAATATCATAATTAATCCATAATATAGAATGCAGGCTAGGACTTTTCCAAAATTTACATCATTTAATGTTCCATCTGTTACTTGCCACAGTAAACATCCACCTACTATTAATGAAGGTATAACTCCGTATGCTATAGCGGTAGCTATTGCAACAACAATTTTTTGACCATATCTTGGAATGTCATCAGTGTGTCGTAAATATCCCCAATGCTTTATAATAAAACCTCTTAAAAATAAACCAAGAGATAGAGCAAATGTTAAAATTAACAACACATACCAAACATTTTTATAAAACTTAGATTTATCTTCAGCGTCTAAGCCTTTATACCATTCTATTGGAGAAAATGCTATTTGCCATATAAAAACTGCACCATCAGCTATTGCTTTGAAAAATGTTTTTGGTTCGGTTATTAATTTTTGCTCAGATACAAGGTTTCCTATAAGCATCCTTCCTCTAATTTCACCAACAACCGCATTTAAACGGGTAATATCTGATTTTAATAGATTTGCTTTTATAATTTTTTCTTTATATCCATTAACTGTGGCTGTATATTCTTCACGAAGTTTAGTTATTGATTCATCTTCTGTTTCGCCTTCATCTGGGGCTTGTCCTAATGCATCTAGTGAAGCTTGGGCATATTTTGACATTTTTTCTACAGCTTGAATTATTAAGCTTAGTTCTATATCTCTTTCGCTTAAATTATTTAATGTATCTTCTAAACTTTGACGGGTAAAGTTATTGTTTTTTAAATCATTTTCGATAAGGTCTAGCTCATCTCTTATTTTTTGATATTCAAAATTTGCAACATCATATTGAACTTCAGATGAAGCATCTAGTTGTACTGTTTCTTCTGCATATGTTATATGTGATGAAATTAACATTATGCCTAAAACTAGAATTTTAAATATTTTGCTCATGGCTGTATCCTTAAAAAAATTGATAGATATAGAAGATTAATGGATATTTCTTGTCATTAACACCATAACTTCAAATGCAAGTTTTGCCCCACCTGCTCTTAGATTATCGGCAACACTCCAGTAGCTTACACCGTTTTCTGTTGACACATCTTGTCGAATACGAGAAATATAGATGTTATCTTCACCTTGTATATCATCAACACTCACATATCCGCCATCAACATTTTTATCAAATACGACAACATTTTTTACTTGTTTCATTTGATTTCTTACTTCGGTAGCATCTACTTCATTTTCAAATTCAGCATTTATGAAAGCTCCATCGCCTATAAATGTTGGAACAAAGGCGCAGTTTGCGTGAACTTTTATATCTGAATTGAGTAGTTTTTTAACCTCTGCATTTATACTCCACTCTAAAGATGTTTCTTCCCCAATAAACTCTCCAACTTGTGGTAATACATTGAATGCTATTTGTTTTTTGAAAACTTGTTGATTATCTGCCAATGTTTCATTCAAGAAAATTTTGCGAGATTGGCTAAATAATTCATCCATAGCCACATGACCATAATATGATGTTGAGTTGAATGTTGTTATAACTAAACGCTTTAATGTATTTGTTTTTAAGGTTTCTGCTAATGGTAATAAAGTTTGGTATACAGATGATGAAGGAACACTCACTGCTTGGATACCATTTTTTAATATATCGCCATTAATTTCTGGAATAACCATAGGAATATTACTATCCGTAAAAGTTGCACCAGATAGGTCTATTACCTTACATTTTGCAGATACTGCTTTTTTAATATAGCGCTTTCCTATTTCTTTTGTTGTGGCAAAAACTACAATATCAACATTATTAAAATCATATTCATCAAGTGAATATACATCTAATTCATCATCTTCTCCGTAAGAAACAAGTGTTCCTAAAGGAGATTTAGCTTCTAGAGCTACCACATCATCAGGAGAGTAGTTGTTTTCACTTAATAGATTTAAGAATTCACGACCTAGACCACTTTTCACACCGGCTACTGCAATTTTTGACATTACTTATATACCTTTCAAATTAAAATTCTTATAAAGTTGTTTATAATCTGCCCCTATTATTCTAATTTTTCAAGCTTTTTAGTAAAATCTCACAGACTTTTTTATTATATATTCTTTTTTATTTATTAACCTTTTATTATATCCTTTGTGTTAGAGCTTTTATATTAGATTATGAAAGGATTTTGTGATGACTAAAATTATGTGGAACCCTGGCACAATGCTTGCCCCTTTACCACCTGCTCTTATTTCTTCTGGTGATATGGAAAAACCAAATGTTATGACCGCTGCTTGGACTGGTATTATTTGTTCTGAACCTGTTATTACTTATGTTTCTATCCGTCCTAGCAGATATTCACATGAACTTATTAGCAAAAACAAAGAATTTGTTATCAATATACCTACAGTAAAAATTGCTGAAGCAGTTGATACTGTGGGGGTTAAAAGTGGCAGAGATTTAGATAAATTTAAACTTACAGGTTTAACAGCAGAAGCTTGCAACAAGGTTAGCGCACCGCAAGTTAAAGAATGTCCAATTTCTATTGAATGTAAAGTATTAGAAGTGCGTTCTTTTGGTACTCATGATATGTTTTTAGCTGAAGTGTTAGCGGTAAATGTAGATGACAAATATATAAATGAAAATGGTGCGTTGGAACTTGATAAAGCTGGACTTTTAGCTTATGCTCATGGTTTTTATTACGCTCTTGGCAAACAACTTGGAAAATTTGGTTTTTCTGTTGAGAAAAAGAAAAAAACACCAAGTAAATCTACTATAACAAAAGCTGATGAAAAATTTGGTAGACGTAAAAATATTAAAACCGAGCAAAAAGTTCGTCAAATTGTTGAAGAAAAGGTTTTAGATAGTGGGGTTAAAGTTACAATTAAAACACCTAAATTTAAGAAGCCTGAAAAAGAAGAAAAAAAGGATAACTCTACTTTTAAGAAGAAAAAAACAACAAAATTTGCTGAAAAAACAAAAAAATCAACAAATTATGAACCTTATAGCTTCAAAAAGAAATCTGATGGAAGCTTTAGAAAAAAGCCTAAAAATAAGGCTTAAAGTATTATTTGCCATACTTATAGCACCTAAGTTTAGGTGCTTTTTTTATTTTTTTGTTGAAAAACACTTGATTTTATGATATTTTATGTTTATATAGTTGTCCACTTATGAATATTGGAGATAAGAAATGTTTTTTAATATAACAAATCCTCAAGGACCAACAGAAGTGTATAAATATATTGGCACTGCTGTTAAAGATGGGTTTAAGCCTGCTGATGGTTTTGAGGTATTGAACCGTACTAATAATTATGCGGTTATCAAAAAAATGCTAAACGAAATCAAAAAACTTCCAATTGAAAATCAGAAGGAATTTAAAGATGTTGTTATTGCATCTATTGAAGGTAGAAGTACTTCTAAAACGTCTAGATTCCTTATGACTGAATTAGCTATTGCTGGTGGTTATGAAAATGCTTTAGTAAGCGCTGATGAAAAAGAAAAAGTATATAAAGCATTTGAAATTAAAAAAGATGCTCGAAATATCAAACAAACTAAAAGGAAAAAAGGATTCTTTAGCAGAACAAAAGCAAATGCTGTAGAATAGTTTTATACAAATTAAAAAAAATTAGCCCTCAGTTTGAGGGCTTTTTTGTTTTTTAGTAACCTTTGCCAAGCATCGTCTTTGCTACTAGGAGCAAATTATCTTTTAACTTTAATTTTGGTTTTGGAGAAATTACCTCCCACCCCCTATTATCCATAATCTCAAAATATTTTTGGTATAAATTTAGTACATAGATAACTGGCTTAGAATTGGTATTGTTATTTTCTTCAAGTAAACGATATGATTCTGCAAATGCTTTACGGGCAATATCTGCTAGTTTTTGACGAGCTACATACAAATTTGTATGAGTTAACACCTCTTTGGGAGTTAATGTTTTTTCTATTTCTGCTTCTGCCAAAAATTCTTCTGGAATATAAACATGTCCTAAACTCATATCCTCTTTAGTATTTTTTAGAATATTTGTAATTTCTATTGCTTGACCAATTTGAGTTGCAAGTTTATCATTTGTTTCATCATCAAATTCAGCTATTACTTTAAGTATTAAATATGTTGGAGTTATAGCTATACCTTGACAATATTGATTTAACTCTTTTTGCGTTGGACGATTTATCGGATTAGGACAATCACTTTGTAATGATGCTATAATATTTTCAAAACGTTCTTTTAGCAACTTAAAGCGCATACAATCTTTGTACACTCTACGCCCTATTTCTGTTACTGGAACTTTTTTATCATAAATATTATCAATTTCTCGCTCCCAGGCTTTAATTATTTCTTTTTTTTCATTAGCTGAAATGGAACTAGAGCACAAATCATCAAAATGCTTAACTAAAGCATATAAGGTGTGAATTGCTTGTCTTTTACCCTTAGTATAATGTCTTGTGCACCAGTATAATCCAGAATAGTTTTCTTTTACAACGCGACCTATTGAACTCATTGATATTCCTTAACTTTTATATTTGATTTAATCCTTTGGTTTTATCTTTTGATTTTAGCATATACCACAAACCATATAAAAATGCGTTAACATAATCTAATTTTTCTATTTTATTTTTTTGTTTTTGCTGATGTTTTTTTATTAATATAAGACTTAAGCCAAGAAGATATGCTATTTTTAGCCTATTTTTTAAGATATATGTTACGGATAGCACTTGTTTTGCTTCATTATGTAAACGCAATAATTGTTCATCTAAAGATTTAGTATCTATTTCTATTGAATTGTTTTTAAACAATAAAGCTATTTCTGGGATATTAGCGCTATATATTGCAATATAAATAAATAATAAATTAGAAAAAGGCTGATAAAATGGTGGTTTTTGATTATTTGTAACTGCTATAAAACGACTAAACGGAGCAACGACTTGTAACATCATTGCACCCATTGTAGAAAAAGAAAGTTTATAGCGATTTTTTGACAACCAATCAAATCCTTCTATTGGTTCTAATAGTAATGACAAAGACATATTGCGCTTAATGAACTCTTGTTGCAAATATCCAAGTAATCTTTTGTTTGACCATTCTTTAGATATTGCCTTATAAAGATATTTAAAGTTTGTATTTTTTAGCCTTAATCCTCGTTTAGCAAGTAAGTAAAACCATTTTACATAAGCTAAAAAGAACTCTCTATCTTGCTTTGACACTAAATTAATATAATGAGATAGCGGAGGCAAAAAAGACGGAATATTTATATTATGATATTGCATTCAACCACCCTTCCACAGCTTCTAAAGCTCTTTTTGTTAGTGCAGTTTTCTTTTCAGAACCTTTTAGATATCTCAATTTTCCATTTGAAGTTAATTGTTTAGGAAGTTCTGGAAACAACCCAAAATTTATATTCATTGGTTGATAGCGTTCTATATCTGTGGCATCAGTCAAATGTGCTAATTGACAACCAAATGCTGTTTCTCTTGGGGGCAATATTGGCTCTTTCCCTTTTAATAGATTTGAGGCAAAATATCCGACCAACCAACCAATTGAAGCACTTTCTATATAGCCCTCACACCCAGTTATTTGACCTGCAAACATAATGTTTGGTTGAGATTTTAGACGCAAGTACTTATCTAATAAAATTGGAGATTTAATGAAAGTATTTTTATGAATTCCACCTAAACGCGCGAAAATAGCATTCTCCAACCCAGGAATCTTGCGAAAAATTCGAGTTTGTTCATTATGTTTTAGTTTGGTTTGAAAACCTACCATATTTCTTAAAGTATCTTCTTTATTATCCTGACGCAACTGAACTACTGCATATGGACGCTCTGTACTATGTGGATTGGTCAACCCTACTGGCTTCATTGGACCATATACAAGTGTATCATGTCCACGTTCAGCCATTACTTCTATTGGAAGGCAACCGTCAAAATATTCTGGTTTTTCAAAATCATGAAATTCAGCTTTGGGAGAATTTAACAATTCTTCTATAAATTCATCATATTGTTCTTTATTTAGAGGGCAGTTAATATAATCATATTTGTCCCCCTTATCGTATCTTGATTGATACCAAGCTTTTGTAAAATCTATACTTTCTTTATAAATTACGGGAGCTATTGCGTCATAAAACGATAGCTTTTCCCCGCCAATTGCATTTGAAATATCTTTTGCTAGAGCTTCTGATGTTAGTGGACCAGTAGCAATTATTGTTAAATCATCATTTTTATCTGGAAGTTTAGTTATCTCTTCTGAAACGATGGTAATTAATGGATGTGATTTTAATTTTTCAGTCACATAAGCAGAAAAACCTTCTCTATCAACGGCTAAAGCTCCACCTGCTGGAACTTTTGTTTTATCTGCGGCTTCCATAATTAAAGACTTTGCCATACGCATTTCTTGGTGCAAAAGCCCTACTGCATTATTATTGTAATCATCTGAACGAAAAGAGTTGGAACATACTAACTCGGCAAATCCTTCTGTTTTGTGAGCAGGAGAATATTTTACTGGCTTCATATCATACAAAGTAACCTTTATCCCCTGTTCTGCTAACTGCCATGAGGCTTCTGCTCCAGCTAATCCACCGCCAATAACTTTTGCTTTTAATTCCATTTTCTTTCCTTTCCAAAATTATTTTTGTTATATATCCACTTCTTCGGTTTGTAAATACTAAAAATTAGATGATTTTTAAAAAAGATATGTTATAGTGTTTTTTGGATTGATATGTAATATGAGTATTTTCAGAATGTTAACTACATTATTGGCTTTTATTATTGGCTTATTTATTAATATTGGCGCTGTTTATGCACAAAACAGTGACGATGCTGATTTGCTTTCTGAGATGGATATTTTAATGGATGAAAAGAAAAAAGAAGCCAAAACCACTGAAAATAATGATGTTGAAGAGACTACTTTTAGTGAAAAATTTGATAAAAAGAAAAAAAATAAAAACGAATCGGAGAGTTGGTTAAGTAGTTTTCTTTCTGGCATGAAAAAAGCTGATGATGTTGGAATAGAAAAAAATACAGAAGAAGATAAAAAACGCATAGAAAGAGTTAAGAGAAATATAAGGTCTAATGCGGCTAATTTTGATATTTCGAAGATAAGACTTAGAATGAAGCCTGAACAAGTCAATAAGATTTTAGAAAAACAAGGATATAGAAGAATAGTTCAAACCTTTGCAATTCCTAACTTTATAAGATGGAGAAGTGAAGAATTATGTAGATTAAATGGGGTTATTGGTTTTGAAAGACTTAATGCTTGTGCTACTGGTGTTTCTAAAGAAAATGGATACCAGTATATTGATAAAGAAGTTTACAATCGTTTTTCTACAAAAGAGAGTTTGACTATACATTATACTTCTACTTTTACAGATAATGTTGCACATCATATTTTTTATAAAAGCTATTTACCTATGTCTGAGAGTCGAGCTTCTAATAGAGTTTATATAAATAATCTTAAAATATATGATTTTTGGCAAAGAATTAGTTTCAAGTATGGAGAGCCTGATAATAAAAGTGAGATTAAATGGGGCTTAGGTGGCAAAAAACCTTATCTTAAAGCTTCTACTGGCGCTTTAGAACTGGCTGATCCTTTGTTGGTAACTTTGGACTCTAAGCGTATGTTTAATGAAGATACTAGGTTATCTAATATTCAGTACTACCACTTTTAAATTATATTTATCTGGAGTATATAAAAAATGAAAAATACTTTTGTAAGTGAAGTCTTAGCAACTCGTTTATCACACGATCTAATTGGTAATGTTGGCGCTATTGCTAATGCTGTAGAACTATTGAATGAAGGTGATGATGATGACAAAGATGATATTAGTAATATCTTAAATTTCAGTTCTAGAGTTTTGACTAGACGCTTAAAGTTTTTTAGACTCTGTTTTGGCTTATCAAATGCTACAATAAAGTCTATGGATGAGCTAGAAAATATTACAAGAGATTATTTATCAACCTTAGGTAACCCTAATACTCCAATATCTCTGAGCTTAAAAATAGAGAATTATAATATCCATAAATTGATTATGCCAGCTGTTATGATGATGGCTGATTCTATAATTAAAGGGGGAGAAATTGCTGTAATTCAAACTGAAAATTCATTGATTATTGAAGCTAACTCTTCTTTTAATTTAGATGAAAGAAAGCTTAGTAATATAAAAAATATATTAGCAGGTGAAGATATATCGGATAATAATCCTTCTTCTTATGCTCCATTGTATTATTTATTAGCTTATCTTGAGAAAAGTGAAGTAAATGTTGCGTTAAAAGACAATAAGCTTGTTATTGGAGATTAGTTTTTTATGGCAATTTACGGCATTCTTCTCCCCTTACCTTTTGATGATGTTTTTGACTATAGCTCGGAAGAAAATTTGAGCATTGGGCAAATGGTTGTTGTTAATTTTGGTAGAGAAGAATTAGTCGGTGTTGTATGGAAAATAGGTAAGTCCTCTGATATAGATATAAAAAAGATTAAAAAAATTGTTAGCCTTGTAGATTTACCAAAACTATCTTCTTCTATGATTTCTTTTATTAAAAAGACTGCTGAATACAATATGGCGAAGCTTGGCTTAGTGCTTAAGATGGTTTTGGGGCAAAAAAGTAATCAGATGCCTAAGCAAAAAGTTAATCTTTATGGATTACAGATAAAAAATGAAAATTTACAGGGAATTAGAATAACTGAAGCGCGAAAAGCTATTTTTAAGTATCTTGAAAATGGAATTGAGGCGGAAAAAGAAGATATTATAGAAGCTACTGGAGTTAGTGAAAGCATTATTAATGCGATGATAAAGAATGGCTTTTTATACAAAAAAGAAATTCTTGTTAATGAAGAGGCAAAAGAGCAGATTGTTAATTTAAGTAAACAAGTTAGCTTGACTGATGAACAACAAAATGCAGCTGATATACTAGTTAGAAAAGTTGATAACGGCTATTCCGCAACGTTGTTAGATGGTGTTACAGGTAGTGGTAAGACTGAAGTTTATTTTGAAGCTGTATCAGAAACATTAGCTAAAGGAAAACAAGTTTTAGTTTTAGTTCCTGAAATTTCTTTAACGTCACAATGGCTAAAGCGTTTTGAAAACAGATTTGGTGTTGTTCCTTTTATTTGGCATTCAGAGATTAGCTTAAAAGAAAAAGCAAAAACTTGGAAAGCTATTACATTAGGTAAAGCTAAAGTTATTGTGGGAGCAAGGTCTGCGCTATTTCTTCCCTTTTCTAATTTAGGAATTATTGTTGTTGATGAAAGTCATGACCATTCATTCAAACAAGAAAGCTTGGTTACTTATCAAGGCCGAGATATGGCTATATTAAAAGCTCATTTAGAAAAAATACCAGTTATACTTTCTACAGCTACTCCAGATTTGGAGACAGTTGTTAATGTTGAAGAAGGTAAATATGACTGTGTAAAATTGCGCAAGCGGTACGCTAAGGCTGTATTACCTGAGGTAAAAATTATAGATTTGAAAAAAGATAAGCCTCAAAAAGGGACATGGGGTGTTTCTTTTATTGCTCCAACTTTAATTGAGGAATTAAAAAAGAATTTAGAAAAAGGCGAGCAATCTATGTTATTTTTAAATCGTCGAGGTTATGCACCTTTGATGATTTGTAGGGACTGTGGGTTTAGGATTCAATGTCCTCACTGTACTGCATGGCTAGCTGAGCATAGAATAACGGGGGAGCTTATATGTCATCATTGTGGTTATAAGAGATATACACCTAAAAGATGTCCAGATTGTAGTTCTGAAGATGGCTTGACTGCTTGTGGTCCAGGTGTCGAACGTATTGCTGAAGAAGTAAAAAATCGTTTTCCAACAGCAAGAACTGCCATTTTATCATCTGATATAACAACTAATTATAAAGCAATATCGGAAGTTATTCAAAAAATTGCTAATAAAGAAATAGATATTATTATAGGAACGCAAATTCTAGCAAAGGGGCACAATTTTCCTGATTTAACATTAGTTGGTGTTATTGATGCAGATTTAGGACTTATGGGAAGTGATTTGCGCGCAAGTGAACAAACTTTTCAATTATTAGCTCAAGTTTCTGGTCGAGCTGGCCGTGGTGAGAAAAAAGGTATAGTTTATTTACAAACTCTGTACCCTGATAATTTAGTTTTGCAAGCTGTATTAGAGCATAACAGAGAAAAATTTATCGAGATAGAAAAAAATTCTAGACAGCTATTACGTATGCCACCGTATGGTAAATTGTGCGCAATTATTATTTCTTCACAAAACCAACAGGCAGCAGAAGCTGCGGCTTATTATCTTGGTAAAGTTGCTCCCAATACTGATTTTATTGAAACACTTGGACCAGCTCCTGCACCTATGCACCTTCTACGTGGAAAGTATAGATATAGATTGCTATTAAAAACGGCTAAGCATATAAACATTCAAGAAATTATAAAAAAATGGATAGCAATGGTTAATATTAAATCTAACGTTAGAGTTGATATTGATATAAACCCCTACTCCTTTAACTAATTATAAAAGGGATAATTTTTTTTGTTTTATTGACTAACTAGGTGTTTTATTATAAAAGACATTATATATTTGTTGAGGACTTAAGTCATGAAAAATAAAAAATTTGATGTTATCTATTCCATTGGTTTTGGCTGTGGCTTGGCCAGAATATTACAAGTTTCTCATTTAAGAACTACTTCTGGACCATTTGACTGGATTGTTGGACCTGATTTTGGGTATAGAATTGACCTTATATTAAATGATTTTAGAGAATTCTTTAACAAAGATGACTTTGTTTTAAAGAATGAAATTGCTGAAGACTATCGCCCTGATGACCCTAATAGGCATAATGATGTATACACTAATAAAAAAACTGGATTTATTCATCCTCATGATTTTATGCAAGGTGATGATTTTGAAACAACTTTCCCAATTGTTTTAGAAAAATACAATCGCAGAATTCAAAGATTTTATGAGTATTTGAAAGATACTAACAAAAGAGTTTTATTAGCTTATTTATCTTTTAGTGTGATTGATGATAAACTCATATATTCATCTTATAAAAAACTTGTAGAAAAATTTGGTGACCATATTAGTTTATTGATTTTTAATCATAAACCTAACCTTGACTATAAAACCATTGAAAAAAGATATTTAGATGAAAATGTTGTTATTTATGATTTAAATACTGTTTTGTATGATGATAATGGTAAATTGTTGGTTAGAAGTAATAGAGCCCTTATAAATCCATGTCTTAAGAAATATAAAATAAATATGACTGCTTTTGAGCTTATTAATAGAATAACGATGAAATTATTTGTTAAGATAGCTAACTTATTTATATGGAATAAAAAGAAAAGATTTGAATTTAGAGAAAAATATA
>JAZNKG010000018.1:0-10806 GCA_045578445.1 Alphaproteobacteria bacterium | reverse complement strand
ATACTCCCCCATATATAATATCTTTTGATATACCTAAAAAACTTGTAAAAGATGGAAATCTAAAACTAAAACTAAAAAGCAATAACAACACAGTAACTGCGGTACAAATGGGTATAAATCCTTTAGATTTTGTTATAACTGAGAAGAAATAAGCAAGTTTAATTTATACTTAAAAAAATTTTTTAAGCATTATTTAAATGTAATAGTGTATAATATGGCGAGTAAATTAGGATAGACAAAGAATGCTAAAAAGATTATTGCTAGTGGCTTTTTTTTACCTATTATTTTTAGCTGATGCTATTGCTCTTAGTTTTAGCAATAGTAATGATGTTGTAAAACTAACTATTATTCCTCAAATTGAAAAATTGTCTAATGATATAGAGACTGTTGATATTATAGCAAAAGTAGAAATTAAACAAGGTTGGCATCTTTACTGGAAGAATCCAGGTGATACAGGTGAAGCTGCTAAAATAGAGTACACTTTACCATATTTTTTTGATTTATCCTCTTATACGCAAAGTTCTCCTATAAAAAATAAATTTGAAGATATTATTACCTCATTCATTTATGAAGATGTTTTCTTTTTTAAGCATTCTTTTCAAATTGGTAAAAATAAATTAAATGAACGTATCAATATTTCTGCAAAGCTAAAATATTCTGCTTGTAAAAACGAGTGCTTTCCTGGTGAGATTACAGTTGATGGAATATTGCCTATATCTGACACTGGTGTTTATAATTTAGAATATAGTGACAATCCAAATACTTTTCCTAAAAAAATTAGCTCATCTGGGTACATTAAAAATAACGTGTTTTATCTAAAGTTTGAAGAGGCTAATTTAAGCGCTTGCAAGAATGTTGAATTCATTAGCGAAAATCCAAAACAAAATATTATTTCAAACTTGCCTGAAACTAATGGATTTAATCAAGATAATTTTTTACAAATCAAGTTTGATGAAAAACCTATAAATTATAATGGGCTGATTTATTGTGACAAGGATGTGTATGAGGTTTCACCTCGTATTTTTGATAACGTCTCCCCAACAAATCAATCTTTTTTCTATTATATTTTTATAGCTTTTATTGCTGGATTAATTTTGAACTTAATGCCTTGTGTATTACCAATTTTAAGTCTTAAAGCTCTATATATAGTAAAGCATAGAAAAAAATCTGTTATATCTGCTTTATTATATTTGCTGGGAGTTATTTCATCATTTTTATTACTATCTTCAATTTTATTTTATTTAAAAACAAAAGGCGAAGAATTAGGATGGGGTTTTCAACTGCAGTCCCCTACTTTTAATATATTTTTGCTACTATTTTTCTTTATTATATTTTTATTAATGTCAGATATAATTTATATTCCAGATAGATTGAGCTCTTTATTGAGTAAGATACCACATAATCAAAGTTTTTTAATGGGATTTTTTGCTGTTATTATTGCCTGCCCTTGCACTGGTCCTTTTATGGGGGCAGCTCTTGGATATGCTATAACACAACCTGCATTGATTTATTTTAGTATATTTATTTTCTTAGCTTTGGGATATGCTCTGCCTTATGTATTAATCGAATTATTTCCCAATGTGTTTATAGCATTTTTGCCCAAACCCGGACATTGGATGATTAGGCTAAAACATTTTTTTGCAATACCTATTGCTCTAACCTGCTTATGGCTGGGATGGATTATTTTTAATCAACTATCAATAAAACCATATTTTGATATACAATGGAAAGAGTATTCAAAAAAAGAAGTTGATATTGATATTAAAGATAAACGTCCTATTTTGATTAATTTTACTGCCAAATGGTGTTTAGTATGCTTACTTAATGATAAAACAACTTTAGCCACAAATGAATTTAAACAACTTGTAAATGAAAAAGAATTACAACTATATAAGGCAGATTGGACTAATCGTAATCAAGACATAAAAGATGCTTTAGCAAGTTATGGTAGAAATAGTATTCCGCTTTATGTATACTATCCTAAAGGAAAAAATACACCGATTATTTTACCTCAAATATTAACTAATAAAATATTATCTGATACAATAAAGTAATTATATTAATTTAGATTTTAATTCATATAGTTTATCTAAAGCTTCACGAGGAGATAAGCTATCTACATCTATGTTCTTAATATCTTCTATTATTGGATTTGGGGTTTCTTTTATAGCTGTTTCTCTTAAAACCTCAAATAATGGTAAATCATCTTCTATTGATGACAATATTTTATTCTGCTTTTCTTCTTCTAATAACTTGAGAACCTGTTCTGCTCTCTTTACTGTTAAATCAGGAAGCCCTGCTAGCCTTGCAACATGTATACCATATGATCTATCAGCTGAACCTTCTATTACTTCATGCATAAATATCACATCGCCATCAAACTCTTTTATTTTCATACAATGTAGGCTTAATGCATTTATTCTAGTATTTAATTTAATTAATTCATGGTAGTGCGTTGCAAATAACGTACGACATTTATTAATTTCTGCCAATTGTTCAACAACAGCCCAAGCAATTGACAAACCATCAAATGTTGCTGTTCCTCGTCCTATTTCATCTAAAATAACAAATGATTTATTTGTAGCTTGATTTAGAATTGCTGCAGTTTCAACCATTTCTACCATAAATGTAGAACGTCCTCTTGCTAGCTCATCACTAGCGCCCACTCTTGAAAATACCTTATCAACAATACCAATTTTTGCACTTTTAGCTGGTACATATGACCCCATCTGTGCCAAGATTATAATTAAAGCATTTTGACGTAAGAATGTTGATTTACCTGCCATATTAGGACCTGTTAACAACCAAATTGTATCTTCATCTTTTTTCAGATTACAATTATTTCCTATAAAGCTTCCCGTTGCGTCTTTTTTCATAACAGCTTCAACAACAGGATGTCTTCCTTCTATTATTTCTAGGTCATTGCTATCATCGATTATTGGACGACAATAATTATATTCTATTGATAATTCTGCTAATGATGAAGCAATATCTAAGGCAGCTAAAATTTCTGCAGAACGACTTATTGCATCACATTGAGCTATGATTCTATCTGTTAATTCATTAAAAATTTTTATTTCTAATTCTAAGGCTTTTTCTTCTGATGAATTTACATCTGAATTTAATTCTGATAACTCAACTGTAGTAAAACGAACAGCATTTAGTACTGTTTGGCGATGAATAAATCGTTTATCTTCAAAAAATTTATCTGCATACTTAGTTGGAACTTCAATAAAGTAGCCGATAAGAGTGTTATCTTTAATCTTTACCTGAACTCCCATTTCTTGACTATATTTTTCTTTAAGTTCTTCGGTTTTATCCTTAGCATCTTTACGAATATTGCGCAAATAATCTAACGGAGCATATACACCATCTTTAATAAAGCCACCATTTCTTGCTAGAGCGGGCATTTCTTCTCTATTATCTAATAAAACTCTTAAAATTTCTTCTTCTAAAGCTGAATGATCAAAGAATTTTTGTGTTAATTCTAATAATGACGCTGGAGCTTGAGCATACATATTACTCTCTTGATATGAAGAGAAGCTTAAAATTATATCTTTGATATATGGTATTAAATGAAGAGTTGTAGCTAAATCGTATAAATCGCGTGGTCCACCTCGATTTAAGCTCAATCTTTGAATAGAGCGTTTTAGGTCTTGGCATTTACGTAATTGGTTACGTATTTCTTTTCTGATTTTATTATGCTCAATAAAGAAAGATATCATATCTAAGCGGTCATTTATTTCTTTGATATCCATTATTGGAGATGATAAGCGGTCTGATAACATTCTTCCGCCCATTGCGGTTACTGTTCTATCAATAACTTTTAATAAACACACACCTGAATCTGAATTAGGTTTTGTTAGTTCCAAGCTACGTCTTGTTGCTCCATCTATTTCTAATATATCTTCTGATAATACTCGATGAGGATTTTCTAATCTTGGTAATTTTCCTCTTTGAGTATTTTCTATATATTCAAGTAAAACACCTGATGCTATTAGTTCTATTTTAGAAAAATCTCCAAATGCATCTAATGTTTTTACTTTATATGCTCGCATTAGAGTATTAATTGCGCTATCGACATTAAATAAAGCTCGAGGACGCACAGCTAATTTCTCTTTATACTCTGCAAATAAAGAGAAATATTCTGGGTACTCTAATAATTTATCCTCAATTAATAGCTCTGCAGGAGATAATCTTGCTAATGCAGATGATAAAATTGATACAGCTCGTTTTTTTTCTATTGGTAGATTTTGCATAAAAAACGAACCTGTGGAAATATCTATCCAAGCCAAACCTATTTCAGATGAGCGCACGCAACATGAAACAATGAAATTATTAGACTTTGCTTGCAATAGTGTGTCTTCGGTTAATGTTCCTGAGGTTATAAGTCTTACAACTTCTCTTTTTACTACGGCTTTGCTTCCTTCTCTTTTTTTAGCTTCTTCAGGTGTTTCTACTTGCTCACAAATTGCTACTTTATAGCCTAATTTAATCAAACGCTCTAAATGTAATTCATATGCATGAAATGGAACACCGCACATTGGTATATTTTTATCATCTATCTTGCTTCTACTGGTTAAAGTTAAGCCCAAAGCTCCAGCAACAGTAATTGCATCTTCAAAAAATAATTCATAGAAATCGCCCATACGATAGAATAGCAAATAGTCTGAATGCTCTCTCTTTATTTCTACATACTGAGCCATTGCTGGGGTTAATTTGCTATAGTCCAAATCTTTTATAGATGCGTCTTTTTCTTCTGCTTTATTTTTATTATTTTCGTGTATTGCTGTTGGAGTATTCATTTCATTCCTCAATATTAACTAAATCTAAACTTGATGTTGAATATACTAGACTTATATTTGATAGTCTATAAATTTTTAGAGATATACTAATGATAAATCATGATGATGAATTTTTAGGAATTGATAAAAACTCTGATTTTTCTTTAAGAGTTCTTATTCTTTCTATACCTGCTGGATTAATTTTTTTAATATTAGCTTTGTTAAATGTTCTTCCATTTACGCTTGCTGGATTATCTTATATTTGTGTATTATTTTTTAATACTGTGTTTTTAATGCCTTTATCAACTGAAATTCAAAAAATTAAGAAATACTTAGAACGATTAGCTAAAGGCGAAAATATTGATTATCTATTAAAAGATATGACCGAGCAGGAAACAAAAAATTTAACAGAAATAATTAACTCTATGCATAAATTCTGGGTTGATAAGACTGAAATTTTAGAGAATCGAACATTATCCGATGCTGCTGTTTTAGATACTCTCCCTGACCCGTTAATCATGGTTAATAAAAATTGTGTTATTATTGGAGCTAATTTGGCTGCTAGAAAATTGTTTTCTAGCGATTTAGCCAACAAAGATTTTTTATCTTTTATTGACGATAAACGTATAGAAGATGCAATAAACAAAGTATTAAATAAAACTGTTCGCCAAATAGACTTAAATATTTGCCTTAACTTATTGAAAGACAAACCTAAATTTTATATTAGAATAAACGATTTACCTTGGTTTGCTAAAGGTGATATTGTTGCTGTTATTTCTTTTTATGATTTAAATAAAGTTCTAAAATTTGAACAAATGCATAAGGATTTTGTGGCAAATGCAAGCCATGAGTTACGCACTCCTCTTTCTGTTATTGCAGGTTTTATTGAAACTTTACAAACAAGCGCAAAAGATGATGAAAAAGCAAGAGATAAATTTCTTAAAGTTATGCAAGAACAAACTTCTTATATGTCGCAGTTAATAGAAAATCTACTCTCTCTTTCTAAAATTGATTTATCATTATCATCAATTCCCGAAGGAAAAGTATCTATTAATCCAATAATTAAAGAGATAAAAAATGCATTACAACTTAAGTTGATTGAGAAAAATCTCAAAATTAAAACCTCTTTTGCGAGATTGCCACATATTACAGGTGATAGCGCACAAATTACACAGGTTTTACAAAATCTTATTGATAATGCAATTAAATACTCCGATAAAGAAACTAGTATTTCAATAAAAACTTCTAAAGTAACTTCCGTACCTCGCCACCCATATTATGACGTAGCAGAAGGCAATGCAATAGAGATTTCTATCTCTAACTATGGCATAACAATTAAAAAAGAAAATTTAGATAGATTATCTGAAAGATTTTATAGATTACAAGAACATAAAAATAGAAATATTAAAGGAACAGGATTAGGATTATCTATTGCATCTCAAATTATTAGAAGACACAAAGGAAATATTGTTATTACATCTGATGAAGGATTGACAACATTTAAAGTGTATCTACCAATTAAAATAGAAAATGAAAATCCAGTTGCTTAAATAGAAGAGTACATCTTTAGAAAAAAATCAAATTATCTATGCTGATATGATAGATATGTACCTAAAAAGTGTATGTTGTTTGCATTTAATTTTAGCTTTTCAAGAGATTTTTTTACATTAACATCCTCACAATGTCCTTCTATTTCGATATAGAAGCGAGCTGATACAAAATTACCATCCAAAACATAACTTTCTAATTTTGTAATATTTATATTATTCTCAGCAAAAGCTCCCAACGCTTTGTATAGTGATGAAGAACGATGCTTAACATCAAAAATAAGAGATGATATATAATTATTGCCATCTTGCTGAGGAATATTGATATTTTTGCTCATTACTAAAAACCTTGTAGTATTGTTATTATCGTTTTCAATATTTGATGCTAAGATGTTCATATTATATATCTCTGCTGCCTTTTTAGAAGCGATAACAGCTGTTGTTTTATCGTCTTTTTCAATAATATCTAAACAAGATTTGGCTGTATCTATTTGCGACATTGGTTTTAGTTTATGTTTTTTGATAAAACCCGAACATTGCGAAAGAGCCTGAGGGTGAGAGGCAACATTTTTTATATCTTTTATTTTTACATTTGGTAGGGCTAGTAACTGATGCTCTATACGTAAGAAATATTCTCCAACTATATATAAATTTGTTTGAGGCAAAAGAAAATAAACATCAGTTACACGCCCAGCATTTGAATTTTCTATAGGGATAACTGCGTAATCTGCTTTATTGTTTTTTACTAATTCCATAGCATCTTCAAAAGTATCTGCTGGAATGTAATTTCCATTAGGAAATATATTTTCACATGCTATATGAGAGTATGCTCCCAATGCTCCTTGAAATGTTATATTTGTCATTACTGCCTCTTTTTATTTATAGCCTGTTTATTTTATCTAATTTATTAGTAACAACAATATATTACTATAATTTATCAACACCCTATATTTTTATCGTTTCTGTTTTTTAATTTAACATTGACAAATCTATTTTTATAATAATGATATACCATATACTAATAATGGAGAATAAAATTGAAACACGATACCAATCAAAGATTATATGTTTATGATGAAATTAAAAGTACTTTTATTGATTGCTTTAATAACAATACAGCCTTATCAGAAAGTTCTTGTGAAATTATAGAAAATGGATATGTTTTACCACTTAAAAAGGAATTAAATCAAGATGGTATTGGTTATTTTAGTGGAGGTGTTACTAATAGCGAAGGAGTGTTTTTAAAAGCATCCTCTTATATAAGAGAAAGCCTGATTGGCTCCTTAATAGACGGATATGACTTTGATAAAAAAATAGCAAAATTTATTGATAATGAAGTTATGTTTGCGGGTATGATATCAAAACATTTTGGTCATTTTTTAATGGAAAGCACAAATAGATTATGGTATTGGATTGAAAATGAACAATTAAATTTGGATTTAGTTTTTCTAAAGCAAAAAAGACAAAATATTCTTCCTCAATTTTGGGAATTTATTGATTTAATGGGTATACCTCGAAATAAGATTCATATTGTTGAACAAATAACTTGCTTTAAAAAAATTCATATTCCATCTGTTTCCAATAATCTTACCAATTGGTATAGTGATAAAATTTTACTGCCCTTTCAATATGTTGCCCGAAAAGTTAAGGGGGGGGGTACAGATAAAATATATTTATCCAGAACAAAATTTAGAGCTAAGACATCCTGTTTTGGCGAGGATAATATAGAGCATGTATTTAGGCAAAATGGTTACAAAATAATTTATCCAGAAATGTTATCGCTAAGAGAACAAATTTCTTATATAAAAGATGCAACAGAAATAGCTGGTGTAATAGGAACAGCTATGCATATGGAATTATTTGCTTTAAATCCGATAAAATCTATAGTATTATATCGCTCTGATGATCCTGTTTCTGTACAGGATTTAATTCATCACGCTTTAAAAGCCGATTGGTATAATATATCTGTGAATATGAATCCCTTTCCAATATCACATGGTGTGGGGCCAATATTGCTTGGTATAACAGAAAAATTTGCTTCTTTTTGTGATGATTTTAATTTTGTTTATGATAAGAAGAAGATAAACTATATATCAAATAGTAATTGCCGTAAATTTATGAAAAGGTATATGGAATACTATGTACAAGATTCTTATAATAGAATCCTATCTATTAAAAATCCTTATTTAGCAAAAAGGATAAAGCCTTTTGAAAAAGCATATATACCATTCAAAAAAAGAATAAAGCAATTTTTCAAAAATTGAAAAAACTAAAGGGATAGCAATTGCTATCCCTTTGCATTATTGGTACACCCGAGGCGATTCGAACGCCTGACCCACAGCTTAGAAGGCTGTTGCTCTATCCTGCTGAGCTACGGGTGCATAACGAAGTACTTTATTAAATCATTTGTTTTTATTTGTAAAGAGCTTTTTTTAATAAATTTGATTTTTTTTAATTTTTGCGATTCGGAGCGAAGTGTTTAAACACATTTAAATTAAAAAATCTTTAAAATAATGGTTGACTATAAAAAAAAGCTAGGTTATGTTTGGGCAACTTATCGATGGGTGTAGTGCATCTACGCCATTGGTATGTTTTGCCTTTAAATTACATTAATAAAGTAAATTCAATGAATTATAACTAAATTAAAGTGATTTATGGCAAGTCGGTTTAATTTATTTAACTTTTAAGGAAATTTGTGATGCCTACAATTAATCAGTTAATTCGTAAATCACGAACACCAAAAGAGAAGAGAAACAAAGTCCCAGCTCTCGATGCGTGTCCACAAAAAAGAGGTGTTTGTACAAGAGTTTATACAACAACTCCAAAGAAACCAAACTCAGCTTTGCGTAAAGTTGCACGTGTTCGTTTGACTAACGGCTCTGAAGTAATCAGCTACATCCCTGGTGAAGGTCATAATCTTCAAGAACACTCAGTGGTGCTGATTAGAGTAGGCCGTGTGAAAGACTTGCCTGGTGTTCGTTATCATATCATTCGTGGTACCTTGGATACTCAAGGAATTGCTAAACGTCGTCAACGTCGTTCTTTATACGGCGCTAAGAGACCTAAATAGGAGAATACCAAATGTCACGTCGTCATAGTGCTATTAAAAGAGTTGTACTTCCTGATGCGAAATATAATGATCAGGTTGTTGCAAAATTTATTAACAACGTTATGGAAGATGGTAAAAAATCTGTTGCAGAAAATATTGTATATTCTGCTCTTGATATTGCCGCTCAAAAGTCTAAGCAAGATGCTATGACTGTATTCCATGGCGCTATTGAAAATGTTATGCCAGTTTTGGAAGTTCGTTCTCGTCGTGTAGGTGGTGCTACTTACCAAGTTCCATGCGAAGTAAGAGCTGACCGTCGTCAAGCATTATCAATCCGTTGGATTATTATTGCTGCTAAGAAACGTTCTGAAACAACCATGAAAGAAAGACTAGCTAACGAATTGTTAGATGCTTTTGCTAATCGTGGTGCTGCAGTTAAGAAACGTGAAGATACTCACAAAATGGCTGAAGCTAACAAAGCTTTCTCACATTATAAATTCTAATATTATAGGAAACATAAGACAATGGCTCGTACACATAGTTTGGAAATGTACAGAAATATCGGTATCATGGCTCATATTGATGCTGGTAAAACTACTACTACAGAGCGTATCTTATTCTATACTGGTGTTAACCACAAAATTGGTGAGACACATGATGGTGCTGCAACTATGGACTGGATGGAACAAGAGCAAGAGCGTGGTATTACAATTACCTCTGCTGCTACTACTTGTTACTGGAAAGGTCATCGTGTAAACATCATTGATACTCCTGGTCACGTGGACTTCACAGTAGAGGTAGAGCGTTCTTTGCGTGTTCTTGACGGTGCAATCACTGTATTTGACTCAGTTGCTGGTGTTGAACCTCAATCTGAGACTGTATGGAGACAAGCTGATAAATATGGTGTACCAAGAATCTGCTTCTGTAACAAGATGGACAGAATTGGTGCAAACTTCTATCGTTGTTTAGATATGATTGTTGATCGTTTAGGTGCTCAACCTTTGGCTCTTCAATTACCTATTGGTGCAGAAGATGAATTCCAAGGTATGGTTGATTTGCTTGAAATGAAAGCTATCATTTATACAGGTAGCACAGCAGATGCTCCAATTGAAATCAAAGATATTCCAGCAGAACTTCAAGCAAAAGCTGAAGAATATCGTTCAAAATTGGTTGAAATGGCTGTTGAACAAGATGATCAAGCTATGGAAGACTACTTTGAAGGTAAAGAGATTTCAATTGCAACATTGAAGAAATGTATCCGTAAAGGTACGTTGTCTATGTCTTTTGTTCCTGTTTTGTGTGGTACAGCATTTAAGAACAAAGGTGTTCAACCATTACTTGATGCAGTAATTGATTATCTCCCTTCTCCATTGGATTTACCTGATACAGAAGGTGTTAAACCAGGAACAGAAGAAGTTGCTACTCG
>JAZNKG010000017.1:0-17110 GCA_045578445.1 Alphaproteobacteria bacterium | reverse complement strand
ATGCTTTTAAGAAAAAACAAAAAAAAGAAAAATTTTTATTGATTTTATAAAAAGAACAGCTATTCTAACAATGCAATCTATGAAACGGTTGTGCTATGAGTTGCAGCAAGTCATTGATTGCTCTTTTTTATGCACATATGCGGCTATAGCTCAGTGGTAGAGCACGTCATTGGTAATGACGGGGTCGTAAGTCCGATTCTTACTAGCGGCACCATTTGTTAAAATTCCGCATTTATTGCGGGTTTTTTCCTTTTAAACAATAATTTATTTAGTCCGATTTTAAGTGTTTTCATAATGGTACTTTAAAGCCGACTTATCGGACTTTTTGATAAAAATCTAATAAAACCAAGCTTTTCATCATTTTCAATCCCAGTCCGATAAAGTAAATAAAAATAGTTGCAAATACTTTTTCTTTGACTTATATTTTATTATTGCTATTATATAAAAAATCTAATTGGAGATTAAATATGAGCGAATTTTTAGGTGCTTTTTTAGGGATTGGTTTAGTGGTATGGTTTGTCTTTTGGATAACAGGAAGTATGCCATCAGATGTTAAAAAAAGGGAAGATGA
This sequence comes from Alphaproteobacteria bacterium, assembly GCA_045578445.1. Classification (GTDB taxonomy): domain Bacteria; phylum Pseudomonadota; class Alphaproteobacteria; order RF32; family CAG-239; genus CAG-267. Next base: position 16,539 of record JAZNKG010000017.1, on the reverse strand, counting down.
CGAAAACCATTTAAAAGAGTGTATGACTACCCAATTTAATACCCTTTGGATAAAATGGCAACAAATAATTTATGAAGATGACTATGGTCGGACTATATACAATGATTGGTTGAAAGAAGTAGAATATTTTATTGTAAATATTGTTTTCCCAAATGAGGATTATAAGGGTCCTATTGGAAATGTATTGTTAGAAGCAAGGATGAAACAATTTAATGCGTATTGGTATGAATTAGCTACCAATCATTTGAAAAAAGTGAAAGAAGATAGTGCTATAGATATTGTTGTAAAAAATGGTTTAGATTATGAACTTTATGTTGAAAAGTATTTACAAAAATTAGGATATAATGTTACAAGAACTCCCAAAACTGGTGACCAAGGTGTAGATTTAATAGCTGAAAAAGATGATGACAGAAAAGCAATCCAGTGCAAATATTATTCAAAACCTGTCGGAAATAAAGCTGTACAAGAAGTGATTGCAGGAGCTAATTTTTATCAATGTACATCGGCAGCTGTTATTAGTAATTCCTCTTTTACAAAAGCTGCACGACAGCTGGCTGAAAATTCAGGTATTGAATTATTTAGTTTAATACCCCAATAAACAATAAATTGTTATCAGTATCTACTTTCCATAATTTTGAGTGTCAGTTACGGTCGCTAAGGTCATTAAGTGAGAAAATTTTTTGTGAAAGTTGTTTAAATTCCTCATAATTTTCAGTCCGATAATCGCATAGCAGGCCGCACCATTTTTAAGATTTCCGCATTTGTTGCGGATTTTTTCTTTTTTAACAATCATTTATTTAGTCCGATTTTGAGTGTTTTCATAGTGGCACTTTTAGGCAAACTTATCGGACTTTTTGCATATTAACATTGTTCTTTATTTTATTAAGATGATAAAATATTTTATTTAACTAAAAGGATATTCCATGATAACACAAAATCGATGGCAACATATTTTAGGCGTAGCTCGTAAATGCAGAGAATATGCCGCAAAATTTAGACCTGATGACAGTAAATTTACAGAGGACATGTTTGTACTAGGTATCTTGCATGATATGGGTTATGAATTTAATCAAAGTAATTCTTCTCATGCGGCAGTCGGCGGAGAAATATTAAAGCGCAATAATTATCGCTATTGGCAAGAAGTATCTCTGCACGGCAATGAAACTGTCGAAAATATGACAGATGAACTGTTTATTTTGAATTGTGCAGATATGTCAACAGGTCCAAACGGTGAAGATTTTTCTTTTATTGAAAGATTAGAAGAAATAGCCTCAAGATTTGGGAAAGATGCAGATGCTTACAAAAAATGTGTTATAGAAGTTGAAAAATTAAGATCTGATAAAAGGTATGAAAAAATAAGTTAAAACAACTCCAGCTTATACTCCAACTGCTTACATTCATCATAATTTTCGGTCCGATACTCGCAAAGTATCGCGCACCATTTTTAATCGTCAGTTGATGCGCCTCTTTTCTTTATTTAAGCATAAAAACTTGTCATTCGTTAAATTTGTTGACAAGAGCCAAGTTTTTTAGTATACTATAAAATATATTTTTTAAGGGAGGAAACAATGAGTGAAGAAAAATTAAAGATAGATGATATTCAGGTTTCAAAAGGTGATACGTATACAGCAGAAACGGCACTAAATATAAGATTTAATATTTATAATGATAGAGGAATAGTAAATAGGTATATTAGCAATCCAAATGATGCACAAGTGGCAAATGCACAAAATTGGCGTAAAAGTCTTGATGTTAAAATGGATCTTTCTGATATAACCTTACAAACAACTCCGGAAGAAATTGAACAGAAAAAACAAGCTGTTTTGGAACAATATCAATCACCATCTCCGGAAGAATTAAATAAAAGTTGGAATGAATATGAAAAAGCAGGTAAAAAGTTTGCATCAGAAGTAGATGTTGAATGGGCATATGATTGTATAATGACCGGGTTAAAATCTAGTACAGAAAAAGACTATGATAAAACCTTTGAATATGCAAATAAGCTTATTGATAATATAATTGAGTACCATAGTTTGCCTGATGGAAAAAAATCATCATGCAAAAGAATTTCTGAAATAGAGTCTCCTTTTAGGAGTAAATTGGATAAATTTTTAGGGAGAAAAGGTGAAGATCCTTTTAGGGAATTAAAAAGTGCTCCACTCTGTCGTCAGGACCACGAAGAAAATACAGCAGATTTTATAGAGGGTCTTAAAAAAATTAAAGAATTATTTCCTAAAACAGCTGAAGATATGGAAAAATTAGATTTTTCTAAAAGAAGTGATGTATTCGATGAGCAATTTAAAGACAAACATATTGCTGGAAAAGAGCGTGCCGAAGCAGAGAAAGCACTTGTTGAACAAATTGTTCAAGTAGGTATTAAAAATAATATTTCTCAAGCTTTTGACAGTCAGTTAGAAGAGCATCTTCAACATCTAAAAGAAGAAGAAATGAAGAACTATATATCTGTCAAAAAAGAAGAAATTAGAGATAGATTAGCTCAAAGCGCTATAGCAAAACAAGAAGCTCCTGTGAGCGGTGTTGTTATAGCAGACAGTTTGGCGGAACATAGGAGAGCAAAACAAACACTTCTTGATAAAGAAAAGGAATTAGGTATAAAGAGTGCTGATGAAGAAGTTCCTATGATGACCCCAACAGAGGGAAACAAGCTTGCTCAGAGTATACAAAAGAAATTAGCAGAGACACGTAATTCCAGATAATATAATAATCTGATTCAAGCCAAAGATAGCTTTTGTTGAATATATTTAAGCCAAGTTTATTATATTGAGTTTTTATAAACAACCAATATTACAAAAGATTATATTCATAAAATGTGTCCATAGGAGTAAAACCTAGCTTTTTATATATTATAAGTCCCAAATCTGATGCAGTGAGCATAAAATTATTTCGTTTATGACTAATCTCATAATTTAACGATTGTACAACAAGCTCTGTTCCATAACCTTTTCTTCTATATTCAGGCAATACCCCAACCCAATAAACAGCGGAATATCCTGCGCCTCTGATAATTTGAGATATTCCTACAGGCTTACTTCCTTTATAAAATATAAAGTAAGTTGCATATTTTTTACCTATATCCATCTTAAATGATTCATAGAGAAAATCCGCGCCATATTTATCGTATATACTAGAGGCTAATCTTCCCCATAGCAACAAATCTTCTTTTGTCTCAACAGTTTTAAATTTTAATTTTTCTACTATATTAAATGGTGTTTTTTTCTCTAAATTATAAACTGTAACTTTTTCGGCAAAATCAAGTTCGCTTGAATATTTGATATGTAAATTTTCTAAAGGAGACATCAGTATCGTTTTATAGTTTTGTGTTTCTTTAATAATATTTTTTAGTACGTTTTTATTTACTTTGTCAGCATAAGTTGGGTTCCATCCTCCACCAATTGTAGGAAAAGCCCATTTGCTATACATCACTCCATCTTTTATATAACAAACATTTTTTCTTTTTTGTCTGATTTCATAGATGTTTTCTACATATTTCAACATAATCATATCTCCCAATAACCACACAATTTAACGATAAGTAATTATTAAATGCAAAATATTATTATTTTGTTAATTTAAAGAGATAGTAATTTTATTTTATATTGATATTACAATAAAAAATACCCCCGATTTCTCGGGGGTATCAAATTAGTTCTTAAGCAGTCCATCGGCTTTTAAAAGCTCTCTGATGAAAACAAGTCCTTTGCCCGTCCAGTACGTGTGAGCTTTTTGTAGTGGGCGTCCCTGAGAATCTTCGCTGTAGTTATACCAACAAATGCGAGTATATCCCTTAGATGCATATTTTGCATAAAGCACCCATACTTCTCCTTGCTGATACTGAACTTTCTTTTCGTGCAAGTACTTGTTCAGCCAAATAGCAGAGCGACCAAAGCTTTTAGCGATAATGTTTACCGTAAACAAGCTGTTCGATTGAACAAGGTCATCAAAGGCTTCTGCTTTAGATTTTAGAGTAGCACATTCTTTCTTTAAGCGCTCAATCTCAATCTGTTGCTCATCATTTGCCTTTTGGAGCGAAAGAATTACTCCATTTAGCTCGGCAACAGATGATTTTTTCTTTCTGGAAGAAGATTTTGTCTTCTTCTGATGGGTTGCTCCTACAACACCATCAAGTTCAGGGAATAAAGACCCTTGAACAAAATCATCATTTTTACCCATAAAAATATTTGTTTAATTAATAATTATCATAATTATAAGTATTATGACTCCTAACTACCGTAAAATATCAAAACAAACAACTTGTCTAAAAAGTTTTCCAACGTTTTTTAAAGTACATAGCTGTATTCGGGATAACTTAATGTTTTTTTAACCAAGAAAGGTTTATAGTAAAACAATAGTGTAACCGTAATTTTATAATAGATTAATCATGTTTTATTTATTAGTAGCCTTTTTTTCTCCTGTTTTTGGTGCTTTAGCAACAACTATTGAAAGTAGATTGTCTAATAATATATTTAAGCACCAAACAACAATGATATTTTATATATCTTTAATGAGTTGGGTATTTTTGCCGTTATGTCTTATTTTTGGTGCTCCAACAATCCCATCACAAACAGCAATGTTTTGCTATTTAGGTTTGGCACTAATAGATATTATTTATCTGTATCCATTTTATACAGCGATGAAAGTTATCGATAATTCAATTGTCGCAGCATTGTTTTCATTAGGTCAGATTACTATTCCAATTATGTCATTTTTGTTTTTAGATGAGATATTAAGTTTAGAGCAATATATTGGATTTACCATAATTATAATGTCATCTGTGGCTCTAAGTATAAAAGGAACACGTATTCCCAAGCTCAGCAAAGCTTTCTACTACATGGTTTTTGCTTCTTTGTTACGCGCAGGATACATTGTATTAGAGAAATATGCTTTAATTGAAGACGAAAACTGGATAAATATGGTTATATATCCTAGTATTTTATCGGGTATAATTCCTTTTAGCTTTTTATTTGTAAAAAAATGGAGAAAAGATATTATAAAAAACTTCCCTCCATACTATACTAAATTTAAAATTTTTGCGGTAAATGAATTTATCTGTTATTTGGAGTTGGTGACAGAAATATATGGTATATCAGGTTTGTCACCTGTAGTAAGTTCTGCAATTGGAGCAATGCTACCTATGTTTATGCTTGGTTTTTGCTATATTGGATTAAAGAAATTTAATATTCCTCTTAACGAAAAGATAACCAGACAACAACTAATTAAAAAAATATTCTGCTTTGTGCTGATTTTGCTAGGGGTTGTCTTAGTTGTAAATCACTAATATAAAAAATAAAAGGCTCACAAGAGCCTTTTATTTATGCATATCATCTTTATCATCATTATCTTTTGTTTGATGCTCTTTTTTATCACCAGAAATTCCATCTTTTACATCGCTGCCAACTTTTTTAGTTCCGTCCCAAACGTCGCTAGTAACATTTTTAGCTCCCTCCCAAACATCGCTAGTGACATTTTTTGTACCTTCCCAAGTATCTTTTGCAACTTCTTTTGTGCCTTCCCAAACACCGTTATTTTCTGCAACTTTAATCGTAACAGTATCTATATTTTTAGGGCTTATATCATTTGCATGGCTAGATGTTGCAAATATTATACCGCTTAAAGCAAGTGATAAATAAAAAATATTTTTTTTCATACTTAAACCTCCATATATTTAATACTGTCTTTATATATGGTTTTATAAACGGTTTTAAATATATCCTATAGGATAATAAAAAAAGAAGCTACATTGAGTAGCTTCTTAGTTGATTAGTTTAATAAAGCATCTGCAAGTTTTTCAAATTGTAATAAATCATCTGATTTTACTGCAGATTTTATTGTTACTTTATGTTCAATAAATCTAATATCCTTTAAGCTAGACATTTCATCTTTCATCTTTTTAGCAGCAATAGGAGCCCAAGAACCATTTTCAATAAAAGCAACGGTTCTATTTTGATAGTTCTTAGATTTTAAGTGATTTATAAATTTTTCCATATAAGGGAATAAACCACCATCATATGTAGGGCAAGCTAATACCAATCTATCATAACGGAAAGCGTCTTCTACGCATTCATGCATATCATCTCTAGCTAAATCAGCAATAGAAACTTTGGGAGCGCCCTTTTGCTCCAAAATTTCTTTTAATTTATAAGCTGCATTTTTTGTGTTGCCATAAATAGATGTGTAAGCAATAAATATTCCTTCATCTTCAGGTCTATAACTACTCCAAATGTCATATTTGTTGATATAATGACCTAAATTTTCGGTAAGCATAGGGCCGTGTAGTGGGAATATTTTTTGAATATCAAGAGTGGCTGCTTTTTTTAATAAAGCTTGAACTTGTGCGCCATATTTTCCAACAATATTAATATAATAGCGACGAGCTTCACAATCCCATTCATCTTCTACATCTAAAGCTCCAAATTTACCAAATCCATCAGCAGAGAAGAGAACTTTTTCTTTTTTCTCGTATGCAACCATAACTTCTGGCCAGTGCACCATTGGTGCCATAACAAAAGTTAAAGAGTGTTCACCTAAAGAAAGCTCTTCGCCTTCAGCAACAACAACTTGGCGATTTGTTAAATCTAAATTTTCAAAAAATTGTGGCATCATGGCAAAGGTCTTTGCATTAGAAACAACTTTTGCATTTTTATATTTATTTAAAAACTTCTCTATACTACCAGCATGGTCTGGTTCCATATGTAAAACAACTAAATAATCTGGTTCTCTATTTTCTAAAACAGTTTCTAAATTTTTGCACCACTCGTCACATTTGCTTAAATCAACAGTATCCATTACTGCAATTTTTTCATCTTTAATAACATATGAATTATAAGAAATACCATCAGGAACAACATATTGTCCTTCAAATAAGTCAATTTCTTTATCATCAACACCTACATAAAATATTTTTTCTGTTAACTGATTGTTTTCCATGTTTTAACCCCTAAAATATAAATTTGTTAGCTAATGGTAGCAATATGCTTTTTCTTTGCAAGTTTATTTTAGAGATATTAAAATATTTTTTTTGCAGAAACGCTGTATTTAAATTAAGCAACAAAAAAAGTCAGAAGAAACAATTCTTCCGACTTTAAGATTAATCACAGAAATAAGCATGAAGAGCCCAACCTAGAATGATGCATGTTGCTGCTAATAGGACATTTATCCATTTGCCTAATACAATAAGTAGAGTGATGCAAAGAACACTTCCAAGAATAATTGTTAGTGGTGAGAAAAAAGCCTTGGCAGCTTCATCAACAGCTTTAGTAACTTCTGAAACAGATTTTTCTACCTTGTCCATATTAATTATGTTTATAAGTTAATAACACCAATGGTATGAATACATTTTTCAGTCACACACACTGTTCCATCTTTGAGATTATAATAAGACTGAACAAAATCTAAAGATTGTGCAGAAGATACTGCTATACAGTCTCTTTCAAGTCTACCATTTTGGAAGAAGAGGGAGATTTTGTTATACTCATTAAGATGTTCCGAAAGCTTTTTTGCTTGCTCAACAGTAGGAAGTGAAGTTTTTTCGTTATCAAACAAGCTTTTACAAAAATCATCAATTTCTGAAGCAAACAACAAATTATGATAATTACCTAATGTAAAAACAGTGTTGTCAATGACAATTCCTATTGGAGTTCGATCATCACTATCAAAGGCGTGCTTTACATCAAATGATCTTGTTTTATCAGAGAAGTATACCTCTAATGGAAATTTTCCTGTTAAATCTATACTTCTATCAAAAACAATCAAATCATCTATGCTTAATCCCAGATAGCGCATCATTTTGTAAATTAGATCCACTTTGTCCTGCATAATAATTTAATTTAAAGTTATACATAAGCTTAATTTATTTCTAGCTTAAGTATATGAATTTAAATGCTATTGTCAAGTTATAAAACAAAAGCTCCGTAGAACGGAGCTTTAAGATACTTACCTTTTAACAATAAGATTAGCAATTTTTGCCATTTCATTGTCTTTGTTTGGGAGAATTGGATGAGCTGCTTCAATAACATCACTTAATGGCATCGCCCAAAAGTAACCATTCGGAAGTTTGGTATCCCCAGCCATCTCTCGCATTTCAGAGATTTTCTTAAAGTTTTTTCTTAAAACTTCAATATCTTCCTTTTCAAGAAGTTTACCACCAAAAGCTCTAAGAAATTCGTTAATTTCACTAAGGAAATAATGTGTGCCTACCATACTATGGATAACGAGTGTTGGACTAATACGATATCCAACAATTTGCCCATGCTTTGTAGTTAACTCTTCTGTTTCCGTTAAGTCTTCATAAACATAACGCGGGCGAACAAAATCGTTTACTTCCTTTGGTAGAACTCCATGCCATAATGTTTCTGCGCCTAAACCGCTATACACAGTTTCTCTGTGAAAAGAACGTTGTAATCGTCTAAAAAGTTCGCCAACAGAAACAGGAGCAACTGCTCCGCTTTGACCTGCTTTGACATTTCTTAAGGTGTCAAGTGGTTGAGACATATCTGGGGCGATGTAATTGGATGTCGTTTTGCTATCAGTAACAAAATAAAGGACAATACCAATTATTAAAGCAATTAAGATTATTATAATAACTGTCATAAAAAATAATATTTTAAATTACACAAAAATTACATTATTTCACTATGTTATAGTTATTTATTTTTAAATTTCAAGAAATTTATTGACATAAAATTTATAGATAACTATCATCACGCAACATATCGAAAGGAGTAAATAATGACTATTTTTTGTGAATTTTTAGGGTACTTGGCAGGAATTTGTACTGCTATTGCTTTTCTTCCACAATCTTTAGAAACAATTAAAAGCAAAAATGTAAAGGGATTATCTTTGGCAACGTACATAATATACTGCATAGGTATATTATCTTGGATACTATATGGCGCATATTTGCACTCAATTCAAATGGTATTGTTTAATACAATATCTCTAGTTTTTGCTGGAATAATCCTTATAATGATAATAAAATACAAAAATAAATAAAAAAAGCCCCATAAACGGGGCTTTTTTATTTTGCAGGAAGAGGAAAAGACAATAAATACTTTATAGGGTATTTTTTGAATACCAAATGTTCCTCTTTTTCAAATTTTTCATCGTCCCATTTTTCACTATTCGCTTTAACATGTAAATCATAAAGAGCTTTACTTATGTCGTTTTGTGAATATACAGGTAACGATTTAACGGTTGCTCCAGCTAAATACGGAGACATAGAATTTCCTGTGATTAAAGGATGATAATCGGGAAGAGGCTTTCCTTCATACAGTAGGCGATACGCACAAGTATCTGGCAAAAGCTCTAGTTCATTCTCAAGAAGTTGCAAACTAACTTTTGCACAGTTTCCAGTGCTAAGCCTATTGTCATAGCAAGAACAACAATTCTTTTCTAAATCAAAGTGTCTACACATTCTATCAGAAAAATGAATATATTCACTGTCTGCGTACTTTAGCATACAGCACTTACCACAATGCATACATATCAGTTCCCATTCATCATCAGTAAATTCAGATAATTTCTTAGTCTTATAAAAATCTACTTGTCTCATAATAATAACTTTTTAATATCAATATGTGTATCGATATTACTAATAAAAGTCAAGTTTTTTGTCTATCTTAAGATAGTGAGTTTTTGTTCTAAATTTTCAGTTTTATGCGCTTTAGGAATTGAAGATATACCACCAAAAGGCATTTGTGCAACTAATTGCCAACTATCAGGGATATTAAATTCTTTTTTTATTTCTTCATCAATAAGTGGATTATAATGCTGTAAACTTGCCCCTATTTGTTGATTTGCAAAAGCTGTCCATATCATATATTGCAACATAGCATTGCTTTGATTAGTCCAAGTCGTAAAATTTTCAGCATAAAGACTATATTTCTGCTCTAAATCTTTTACAATATTGATATCAATAAAATATAAAATTGTACCAAATCCTTTGGAAAAAGAGTTTATTCTTTCATCTATTCCTGCATGTTTATCTTGTGGTGCGGTTTGTAATAACTTATTTTTAGTAATATCCCAAAATTTTTTATGGTTTTCGCCAAGAAGCAAAACCAGCCTAGCTTCTTGTGCGTTAAAAGAACTTGGATAGATATTCATTGCTTCTTTTACAATGTCTATAACGTTTGTATCAACTGGAATATTGTCATTTATATCATAAAAGCTATGTCTTTTAGCAAATAGTTCTAAAATATTACTTGTCATAATTATTCCTATAAAAAAAGCTGACCGAAGTCAGCTCATAAGTTAAATTATCGTCTGTCACCCATCAATCTTAACAATGCCATAAACATATTAATAAAATCAAGATAAAGTGATAATGCTCCCACAATTGCCCCTTTTGTTTGTGCATCAGGATGAACACCATTAGCATAATATAATGATTTTAATGTTTGAGTGTCATATGCAGTAAGTCCTGCAAAAATAAATACAGTTAAATAAGATAAAGCATAGTCAAGTCCTGAGCTCTTCATAAAAATGTTAACAATAGACGCTATAATCAAACCAATAACACCCATTATTAAAAAGCTTCCCCATCCAGATAAATCTTTTTTTGTTGTATATCCATAAAGACTCAATGCACCAAAAGTAGCTGACGTAATCAAAAATACTCTTGATATACTAGCTCCAGTGTAAACTAAAAATATAGGAGCTAAAGAAACACCCATAAGAGATGAGTATCCCCAAAACATTAGCTGAACTTGTTGAATTGTTCCTCTGTTTACAACCCATCCAAAGGCAAAAACCATAATAAGAGGTGCAAATAATGCCAAATAGCCAAATCCAGTATATCCCATTTCATTAAAAAATAATCTAAAAATAGATTGATTGCTAACTACTAAATATGCAACAATAGCTGTAGCTAATAAGCCACCAGCCATATAATTATAAATTTTAAGCATATAATTTTTTAAGCCCTCATCAATTACTTGAGGATTACTATAAGATGTAAATTCGTTACTTCCAAACATAATAAACAAATCCCTTCCAATAAAGAATTAACTTCTAAATAACAATATAGTGAGCATCCTTTAAAAAATCAACAAGATAAAGGTTAATTTTGGTATATAAAAAGAAAAACAGGTGTTTTCACACCTGTTTTGGGGTTAGTAAACTTTCAAGTTTATGCAGCTGCGTTCATTTTTTTTGCTGCAAATTCATTCATTTTACTAATTACATAATCTTGAGCTTCTTTTTCCAAGTATGGATGCATTGGAATGCTCAATACTGTCTTAGATAATTTTTCGCAAACAGGAAGTGTTCTTGTATTCCATTTTGCATAAGCTGTTTGAGTATTAACTGGACGAGGATAATAAGCACCGCAAGGAATATTGTTTTCTCTTAAAAATGCCATTAATTCATCTCTATCTTCACAGTTAATTGTATATAAACCATAAGCTGATTTAGCATTTGGTAAAATTCTTTGTTTACCAAAATAAGAGCTTAATTCGTTGTCATATCTTTTGGCAATAGCTTCACGTTTAACAAGCTCATCATCAAAAATCTTAAGTTTTTGTAATACAACAGCGCCTTGGAATGAATCTAAACGACCTGTAACACCTAAACGAACATTATCATAATGGTCAGTTGCGCTCATACCGTGTACACGACAAGATTTTAATAATTCATTTTCTTCATCAGAATTTGTAAATGTTGCACCGCCATCACCATAGCAAGCTAAAGGTTTTGTTGGATAGAAAGAAGTAGCAACCATATCTGCAACAGAACCAGCTTTTTTGCCATTATATGTAGAGCCATAAGCTTGAGCTGCGTCTTCTAATACTTTCATGCCATTGTCATGAGCGATTTTCATAATTTTATCATAATCACAAGGAGAACCAAAGATATCAACGGCAATAACGGCCTTAAGGTTTAATTTTCCTTCTTTTTTAACTTCATCAATAGCTCTTTGCAAATCTTCAGGATCCATGTTGTATGTTTCAGGGTCTGAATCGATGAAAATAGGTGTACCGCCTAATAGAGCAATACATTCAGCAGAAGCAACAAATGTAAATGATGAAACAAATACTGCATCACCAGGTTTTACACCCCACGCCATTAATGCTAGAGTTAATGCATCAGTACCAGAGGCGCATGTTGCACAATGTTTTACACCAGAATATTCAGCTAATTTTTGGTCTAATTCTTTAGTTTCAGGACCTTGACAATATGCACCATGATCCAAAATTGTTTTAAAAGCATCTAAAAATTTTTCTTGACCGATAACTTTTTGAGCAGTTGCACAGTCAAATAAATTAATTTTTCCATTATATGTAGTCATATTTATCACCCCATAAAAAATTACAACATAAGGCGGATGATAGCGAGATAAATTTTGTTTTGCAAAACACAAAAAATTTCAAAATGTAACAATTTAAAAAAATATTATTGATTTATTAAAGAAATCATCTATATTATGGGTAAAATTATATAGAGAGGATAAGTTGAAAAATAAGGTATTAACATATATAGCGGTGGTTTTGTTTTTAGGGTTAAACGGTTGTGCGTCAAATTCTATAAATGGAGAAAATAGTGCGTTAGAAACATATAATCGCGCTATGTTTGATGTTAATAATAAAATAGATAAATATGTTGTAAGACCTGTAGCAAAAGGTTATCGCGCTGTAACAAATGAATATGTTCGTACAAGAGTTTCCAACTTTTTTAGTAATATTGGTGAACCTGTATCTGCAATTAACCACATGCTACAAGGAGAGCTTAGGGACACTGGTAACAATTTAGGGCGTTTTGTTATAAATACAACATTAGGTGGTGTTGGTCTATATGATGTGGCATCAAAACTTGGTTTAGAAAAAAATGCAACAGGATTTGATGAAACTTTAGCTACGTGGTGTGTTCCAGACGGTCCGTTTGTTGTTTTGCCGATAATAGGTCCTAGTACACCTCGTGCTACGGTGGGTTTTGCGGTAGACGGATATAGTACGCCAAGCTACTGGATTGCTCAGGAAAGTAATGGAGAGGATGCTTGGCTCGTTTATTATGGTGTGACAGGGTTAAAATATATTAATTTAATGGCCCAAAATCTAACTTTATTGGAAAGTCTTGAAGAGGGTTCTGTTGATTATTATGAAGCAATAAAATCTACTTATATGCAGAATAGAAATAAACTAAAGGTTTGTGGAAATCAAACAATTGAGGCTCAGGGGGACTACGATTTTGATATGGATGTAGATCTTGCTGATGATGACTATATGTAAGGGGCTTAATATGAAAAAAATACTATTAACTATCGCTATTTTTTTTGGTATAATAAATTGTTCTTTGGCTGATATAAATGGTAAAGATGCCATGAGTATGGTCGAAAACTTGACCAAACAAGGGATAGAACAAATTGTTAACTCAACAGCACCTGTTGAGGAAAAAAACAGGATATTCAAGAAGTTGTTTACAGAAAATCTTGATTTAGATTTTATTGGTAAATATGTTTTAGGGCGTTATTGGAGAACAGCAACACCTCAGCAGAAAAAGGAATTTATAAATCTGTATAAAGAATTTAATGTGAAAACATGGTCTAAGCGTTTTGATGAATTTAAAGGTAAAAGTTTTGTTTTTGATGGAGTAACACCTGCCACTAATAAGGAGCAAGTTTTTGTTAACACTTCAGTGCCTATGCCTGAGGGGGAACCTGTAAGTGTTAAATGGAGAGTTTATAATCGCAAAGGTGAGCTCAAAGTTATTGATATAATTATAGAAAATGTAAGTTTAGCCCAGACTGCTCGTAATGAATACACTTCATTTATTGCAAAATCTCCAAATGGTATAGAAGGTCTTTTGGAAAATTTGCGAAATAAAGTAAAATAATTTATTAAAAATATCTAATTTTAAATCTTTTTTTACGATTCTCATATATAAAAAGGTTGACAATTGTCTAAAAATATGGTATCTTATCAAAGATATTATTTTATATTGTGGTAGGTATGAGATGACTAAAAGGCTTGTATTTGTTGCGGCTGCACTGTTTTGTTTGTTTGGCTCCGATGTTGCGGATGCTAAGGTGTGTCGTACAGGTGACCCAGATTGTGCAACAAGTGAATTGTTGAGTGGTGGCAGTGGTGGCTGTGACTTAACTGTGTACAAGCGTTGTGATACACCTCGTGTTGGTGCTCCTTTCTGTTTGGTTGGTGGAGAGGATGCAAGTGAAGCCTACTACAAAGAAGAAGATTGTTGTTCAAATTCCTCATTATACGAAGAGTGCCTAGAAGAAGATAACGAAGTTGGGTTAGGTAAGAGTTGTTATGGTACAGATGGTAAAACTAGATATGCTAGTTGTGCTTGTGCATATGGTTATGGTGATGTTAACACTGGTAATGAAGGGTTTGAGTTAAAGGTTGAATCAGCCCCAGAATATGAAATTGATGCAGCTGTTCGTTGTACTTATTTAGATGATCCTTCAAATCCAAGATGTCAAGCTGTTTTATGTAATGAAGGTAACCACTATGTAGCATATTACACTTCGGCAGAAGGTGATTATTTAACAGAAGAAGAAAAGGTTGCATGTTTGTATAGAAACGCTTCAATGTGTGGATCTTTTCTATGTAATCAGGTGTATGGCTGTAATAATGATGAGGGTTGGTACCGTAATGATAGTACCTATCTAGATAAAAATAATATATATATAAACCTTGTCGGTCCGTTTGCTGGCGATCCACAGAGTGATGAGGTTGCAGGGCAAGAGATTACAAATAAGTTTGTTTGTGTTTATAAACAATCAGATGAAACAGGTGAAGATTTATACAAAGGGCAGAGCTGTGGTATGACAATGCCCAATTTCTGTTATAAAATAGATGGTTGTAATACTGAACGTAGATGGTTTGATGAAATTGGTGAAAATGCAGGTGCAAGATACAACGAAAATACATACCTAAAATGGGAAGAAGTTGTTGAAACAGAATTTATGGATTCAGTAACAGCGGATGCTGGCGATGGTGCATATATTACAGTAAATCCAGATGGTAGCGTTACCGTAAACGGTATAAACTACGATGATAGATATATAATCCAAAGGAAGAAATTTTATGAGCTAGTAAATCCTGGATATTTAGAATACACTCCAGATCCTTCTGATTTCGTTTATGCAGATAACGGTTCTTCTTGTCCTAGTGGTAGTTTAGCAAATGATGACCCTTGTTATATTGAAAATAGCAACAAGGGTTGTACATATTTATCGCATCAATGCCATGAAAATACAGATATTTGTTATAAAAAAATTGACTGTACAGAAGAAAATCGTTTCTATCATTCGTTTATAAATGCTTCTGAAGAAAATTTATATAATACATCATTGAATACTCCATTTTTAGACCCATTTTACGGGGATTTGCTAAATCCAGAAAAAGAAACAGCTCCAGGTTGTTTGTATGAGATTAATGTTTGTAACGATTCTACAGGTTGTTATAGAAAAATAGGTTGTGCAGAAAATTACTACGACACAAGAGAAGAAAGATATTATGAGATAGAAGACGAATGGTATGAGTGGTTTAAAGATTTAAGACCTATTTGTAATGATAATACACGTTGTTTTGTTGCAGTTGGCTGTGACCTTGAGCTTGGTTCATATACATCTGTTCCAAATACATCATTCTTTAATACAATTTATTCTACAGCCTCTGAATTAACTTGTTACAGAGGATTAAAGTGTCATGAGGAGGCAGGTTCATATACATCTGTTCCAAATACATCATTCTTCTTTACAATTAGTTCATTGGCTACAGGTTCAACATGTTATCGTGGTCAAAACTGTTATGAAGAAGTTGGTAGCTATACATCAAATCCAAACACCTCATTCTTTATAACAATTTCATCTTTATCATCAGCTAGTACATGTTATCGTGGTCAAGTTTGTAACTTTGCTGCAGGTGTGTATGATGTTTCACCAAACACAGAATTTTTCGTTGTATTATCATCAAGTGCATCAGGTTCAACATGTTATCGTGGTCAAAACTGTAGTGAAGAACTAGGTTCATATACATCAACACCAAATACATCATTCTTTATTGTACCTCAATCAACAGTATCAGGTTCTACATGTTATCGTGCAGAAGGATGTCACATTGTAGCCGGTTCATATACATCAAATCCAAATACATCATTCTTTGTAACAATAGAATCTCTAGCAACAGGTTTAACATGTTATCGTGGTCAAAATTGTAATGAGTTAGGCGGTGTATATACCTCAACACCAAACACCTCATTCTTCATTGTTCCTCAATCTGTATCATCAGGTTCAACATGTTATCGTGGTCAAGAATGTTATATAGATGCAGGTAGCTATACCTCAACACCAAATACATCATTCTTTATAACAATAAATTCATTAGCATCAGGTAGCACATGTTATCGTGGTCAAAATTGTTATATAGAAGCAGGTAGCTATACCTCAACACCAAATACATCATTCTTTATTGTTCCTCAGTCATTAGCATCTGGTTCAACATGTTATCGTGGTCAAGAATGTTATATAGATGCAGGTAGCTATACCTCAACACCAAATACATC
>JAZNKG010000016.1:0-32997 GCA_045578445.1 Alphaproteobacteria bacterium | reverse complement strand
TTGATTTGCTCTTGCATTTCGCATCATATCATTATCGTCTAGTGATGAGCCTTGTTGTTTGGGAAGACTATTCATCGCTTTCATCATCGCTTGACGTTCTCTTTCTACCTCGTCAACAATGCTATCCCCTTGCGCAAGCTTATACTCCAAGTCTTCCGTCATAGTCGAGTTTTGCATAAAATTATCTAACGTCCCATATTTATCTAAAAGACGTCGTACAGTCTTTTTATTTCTGGTTCTATTTTCCATTACTGAATTATTTAAAAAATCAAACATAGTTTTTCTCCTAAAAAAATTGATACAAAAAAAGAGCCACGACTTTGTAAGTCGCAACTCTGATTAAAATTTAAAACAAAAAAGCGCCTCATTTCTGAAGCGCTTTGATAGAACGTAATTTTCCATTCTGAGGGTTTTGTAGCACACTCTTGACGGAATGTCAATAGATTGGGCGGAATAAAAAAATCGGAAGCATATAGCCTCCGATTTTATTGTTGTTTAGTACTCGTGAAGAGTAAAGTAGTACTCATAAAGTTCCGGCTTAGTTTCTTTGAGTATCTGAAGCGCTTCATAGCACATCGTGTGGAAAGAAATGTAAGAGCGGATAACTTCTGCATTATGAGTTTTTACGAGCTTGACTTCTGCCTGCCAGCACATACCATGTTCTGGGGTGAAACGAGAGATGAAATCCTTAGCAAGAGATGGCTGCTTACGCATCAAGAGAGCGATTTGGGCATCATCGGAAAGCCAGAATTTTTGCACGTATGCGCGTACAGCTTTTGTTGAGGCAAAGCTAACGAAATCTGTATCGTCGCTTAAGCGATTTTCTGCAAGGCATACGTCATACTCTTTTGGGGCAAGAGCTTTGAAAAGAGCAATCTCTTCTGCTTCCTCAAAATGATAACCACCCTTGCCGTAAAGGCATGAGGCGTGTATCTTGAGCCATTCTGCGTCAAAATTGTGTTTGAACAGAAACTTTTGAGCGGCTGGAAGCAGCGGAGTGTTGCGCAAGAGTACTTCTGTCATATAGCGGTTAAAACTCTCAAGAACTTCTATTTGGAGATGTTCTGGGAGATAGCAGTCAGCGAGATTTTCTTTCATCAATCTCTGCCAGTCTGTGGTTTTAGCGCATACACTGTTGTACTTTTTGTTGAAACGCAACATAATTGCCGTGAAAGCATGTCCGTTTTTTGTTCTTACTACTTCTGTTTTTACTCTCTCGGAAATGTAGCGACCTTTGGTTACATAGTTGTGAAACAGTGACTTGCTCTTGTGATTTAAGAGTTTGAGTACCTGCTCATCATTTTCAAAAGAGTTGAGCATAATGTAGTTGCGGATGATATCGCCACTGCCATGGTCAAGCAGGTAGTCATCATCCCAAAAACGGCGCATCATCATAAAGTCTTGGGCAACATCAATGAGATTGTTGTCGATTACATACTTCTGTGTATTCTGATGTAAACCATAGTAGTTAATGTAGGTCTGACAAATCTCACGAGGAGCTTTTTTGACGAACATAATTTCAGCATCTACAGAAAACTTGAAGCGATTGATGTAGCTTTTTACAGCGACAACAGAGAAGTGCTCAAGCAGAACCATTTCTTCATGATAGTCAAGCGGTTTTTCATGCGAAACGTCATTGAAGTACGCTTCTAACTCATCGGCACTATCGCGCTCGATGAGAGAAATAATTTTTTCTTTTTCTTCCATAAAAATTATATAATTATTAAGTTTTACAATTATACTATTACTAGTAGTAAATATAAGACTTAAAAATAAAGAGTCAACCTGAAAGATATGTTTTATTTTGTAAGGGTATGATTATATTTTAAAATATTAAAAAAAGGAGCTGGTGTTATGCTTAAAAAGTCTATTTGTTTGTTGGGTATTTTGATGCTTGTGAGTGGTTGTGCAAGAGAGGTTTATTTAGAGCCTGTACCTTGTGTTGAAGGTGAGTGCGAGTGTCCTTGTTATAACGATGATCCATTGGAATGTTGTAAAGATTTGAAAGTAGAAAAAGAAGTTCAACGCTATCAAATTTATGATGTGCCTACGGAAAAAATTGAGTACAAAGTTGATGAATGTGGTAAGACAAAGAAATGTCGTACTGTTTGTAAAGAAGTAAAAGTTAAAAAATAATATTTTGTGATTATTTTAATTTATCTTATTGATTTCTAGTGAAGAATTTTATATGGTGCGACTGTAGTTAAAATTTTTATGTCACAGTTAATAATATGTGTAACCAATAAAATCAATTGCGTATGATTTCAGTTATTATTTACTCCGCTATGGTTGTCGGCGGTCTCGTCTACAGGGTTTCAACTGGTGACGGTTTGGACAATTCGGGTGACTTTGATCCATGGATTGACGATTGGGCTCGTTAGTGAATCTTCTGATTCTTTTTACGAAGGTGCTCCATAGCTTTTTGCTGATATAGATTAGGTTTATTTCTATCAAAAGAAATAAACCTTTTTTTGTGAGTATTATCAATGAGTAATAAAAAAATTCACAAAAAATGAAAAAAACTCTTGCAATTATTTTTTTTATGGTTATGCTCTGTTTCGTTAAGTCATTCGGGACTTAGCTCAGCCTGGTAGAGCGCTTGCTTTGGGAGCAAGATGTCGGAGGTTCGAATCCTCTAGTCCCGACCATAAAACAAAGAGCCTGCCCTTGTGGTGGGCTTTTTGTTTTATTATCATGAAGTGATGGGATTTGAAGCTCCGAGAAAGGAGGTTTGAAAACAAACGGTAGGCAGACGGAGTATGCCGGTGCGAAGCAACCGTGCAGTTTCGACGAAGTCAATCCTCTAGTCCCGACCAAACAAAAAAACGTCCGAAAGGGCGGTTTTTTGTTTGTTTTTCAGCACTTATGTGAGTTCGAAATTAAGATTTGTAATCTTATTGTTTTGAAAATTTTTTTCGAACTTATTTATTATTTTCTTCACGAGTTTTTGAGTTATCTATCTCTAAGGTGATGTATTCCGGTGGAATATATCCTTTACTTAAAACCAAAAAATAATGTTTAATTGTGGCCCATGGAGAATATTTTATATATTCGTCATTTCCGCACAAATGCCAATCATTAGGCTCTAAATCAATATCATTTATATTATTTACCTTATAAATATTTTCAAAACCAGGGTTGGTTAAAATTGTTTCTCTTAAATCTTTACAATATACTGCTTCGACAATTCCATTAGCAATAAGCTCATCTAAATCAAATGAAATAACATCAGCATGATGAACCAGATTGTTTAAGTATGGATGTTTATATTCTTCTTGTGGTGCAATATCGGTTATAACACAAACTGAACGCAAGCGACCATCAAAGGTATTTTCTAAATATTTTAAAATATCATCGGGATTTTCCGATTTAGCACTGCTTTTATGTGTCCACAAAATATTTTTGCAATGTTCGCTGTTTTTATCAAACATAGAAAGAGATTTGTAGCCTTCTTTTTTTATTTTATCATAAGCGTATGTATATAGATAAACTTTCATAAGGTACCTCCTTTCTTCAAGATTATAAAATAATTAAAAATAATGCAAGTTAAAAAACGGTATCTTTTTCCTGATTTATCCCTAGTGTGCACGACCAAATAAAACCACCCTTTAGGGTGGTTTTTTGTTTGAAAGGCGGGCTTAGGATTTGAGCCTCCGACAAGGAGGTTCGACTACCAGCGAAAGCCAGACGGAGTATGGCGGTCAGCTGAAAGCTGATGAGCGCCAGTGCGACGAAGTCAATCCTCTGAGTGGCGACCATAAACAAAGCCACTCTGGGGTGAGTGGCTTTTGGGTTTTTTACTCTTTGATGATAAGTTTCATTTCTCTTTTTATGTCTGAAGGTGTTACATCTGTTAAGACGATACCGATGTATTCGCCTTGTTGGGCAGTTTTTACAGGTTTGAGATATCTTTCTATGCTGGAGCATTTTGCCTTTTTGACGGAGTTGTCGCCAATTAGTTCTAGCTCGTCATCTATATTTAAGACACCTGTTTCTACCATTCCTGTAACAAGAATTCCTTTAGTCATAATGTTAAAAACACTATCAATCGTGAGTGAAAATTTTAGATTTTTCATATACAAAAATGTATTATATTAATAATTTACAGATACTTTATTTTGTGGGGTAATTATATAATCAGGCAAATAACTGTCAAGATAATTTGTTTAGTATTTTCTTAAGTAGATGAAGCCATTATTTGTGTAATGTTTTTCCATTTTTGCAACATCAATTTCTTGGTTGCCACATTCTATTTTGTTGTTGTGGTTATTTAATTTACAATCTGCCCAACCAGAGTTGACGACAATTTTAGGAAGTCTAGTTTGTATAACATTGTTTAGTCGTGGCAGTTCTCTACCATTGAAATAAAAACTATGGATAGGGGCTAAGCTACCTAATGAAAAAAAGTAATATCCTTGTGCACAATGTCTTAGTCCGCCAACAGTCGAAAGTTCTATTGCGCAGACTACAGAATCGTTTTTGTCTGAATAGGTATATATTATTTTATCTAAATTTATATGTGTTTGTAGGTTAATTTCTTTGATTTTGTAGGAATGTACTTTTAATATCCCTGAAATTAAGATTATTACAGATAATATTATGAGTGTTAGATTACAAAAAAGCGGAGTATTTTTGTATTTGTTTATTATTAATATTGCAATGATGGCTAAGTATGGTGCGAGCATCAAAAAATATTGTTCGTACAAAGGCATCTGAAATTTAAAAAACATTATGGAAAGTATTAAAAAGCTTAGTATGTAGCTAGAAATCAGTTTGCGATATTGTGGGGTTTTTATAAAGAGAAATATGGATGCAATTATGCATATGAATTGCTCTGATAGTGTTTGTATTATTGTTTCTTTTGTATAATTTTCTGGTATTTCTATATGTCTATTTAAAAGCCAATTTAGCTCTACATAATCTATTAGGGAATTGGTTTTATATAGGGCTAAAATAAGTGAGGCTAAGAGTATAAGAGGCGTGATTAAAGACCTTAAAAAATCTTTGAAAAATGTTTTGTTATTTAAATTTGGTAAAATAAAAATAAAAAATATTGGAGCTAAGATGAGAATAGATTTTTGAAGAGATAAAAAACTTAAGAAAAATAGAATAATAGAAATGTTTAGTAAATATGGTTTTGTTTTTTTTAAGTAACTGAGTAAAAAATATAATCCTGATGTAAAAAATAACATCATTAAATTATCTGGTCGGTATTCTAAGCCAGAATATTTTACTTCATATAGAGATAGGTAAATAGTAGCACCGATTATGGAAAGAGGTGTTGAAAGCTGTTGTATTTTTGATATTTTGTATATGAAAAAAGAGGTGGTTAATGTAACTATAACCATAAAAATGCGTAGTGTATACCATATATATGGTGTATTGTCATTAATATATAAAAATAAGCTTCCAATGTACCAAAGTAATGGGTGGTGATGTTCAAAGAAATCTCGATAGGGTATTTTGCCAGAATAGGTGGCAAAAGTTGCGTATAGGTGTTCTCTCTCATCTGAGCAAACTGCTTTGGTTAAGGCTATTGATAAAAAACATATTATTGCTGTAGTAAGTAGAGCAATACAGATTTTTAGGATTGATTTTTGAGATAGTAATGTTTGCTTCATTCTGTTACCTAATTCTATCGATAAATGTTTTGCTTATATTAAGGGAATAAAAAAAAATTACAATGTTAGATTGTGAGATATTAGTTTTTATGTTTACATTTTGTAATTAGGGTGGTATGGGTTGTTTGCTTTAATGTTTAGGAGAATTGTAATGGAGAAGATTTTTAGATATTCAGTTAAAGCTATCATTATTAAAGACAATAAGGTATTGGTTGAAAGTGTTGACTACGGGCAGGGGAGATTTTGTAAACTTCCTGGTGGTGGACACAATTGGGGTGAGACAATGACGGAGGCTCTTATTAGAGAATGTGAGGAGGAACTTAATATTGATGTTAAACCCAAAAGGCTCGTTTTAGCTAGAGATTATATTGCAAAAAATCATATACAACAAATTGATACAGATTGCTTTCATCAAGCAGAGTTGATGTTTGAGTGTGAGGTTGATGATTTTTCTGGTTTGGGTAATGGGTGTGAGCCAGATAGTGATTGTCAAAAAATTCTTTGGGTGGAGTTAGATAAATTAGATGATTTTAATTTTTATCCGCGAGCAGTTATCCCTTATTTATCTAAGCTTGAGGAGATTAAAGAGACTATTGTTTTAGGCGATGTTAATTAGAGTTTTAGATGCGAAAATACGAGGCTTTTTGATGATTAACAGTTATAAGAATAAAGGGTTTTTATCTAAAATAGTTTTAGTATTGTTTGCTATTGTTGTGGTTGCACTTTATTGTATAAATTCGTTTACGTATCATTTGAATGTAGATGAAAGAGAGCACGTATATTCTTCTTATATGATATATAATGGTTATCTACCTTATAAAGATTTTTTTGAGCATCACCATCCATTATTGTGGTATACATTTGCTCCTTTTTTGAAATGGTTTAAAAATTCTCCAGAAATTTGGTATATTATACGTGTGTATGCTGTTGTTATAAATATTGGTATTTTGTATTATATTTATAAAATCGGGGAATTTGTTGGAATAAATAAAAGAGAGGCAATAGTTGCTAGTTTATTATACCTTACTTTTTATGCTGTTTGGGTTGGAGGGAAAGAGTTTCGGCCAGATAGTTTAGGTTTATTATTTTTTACTGCAGGTATTTATTATTTTTTTGTTTATGTTCAAAAAACTGATTTTAGAAAGTTGATAATATCATATGTTTTGTTTTTCTTGTCGTTTATGACAATGCAAAAAATGATTTTATCTCTGTTTGTGATGGGTCTTATTATATTATTTTTGCCCAGAACTAAGAAAAATATTAAATTAGAAATTTGGTGGTTGGTTGTACCTTTGTATGGTGCTTTAGGATATGTAGGTTATTTATATTATAATGATGCTCTGAAAGATTATTTTGAACTAAATTGGATATTAAATTTAGAACTTTCTATTGTTGGTAGACTTTATAATCGTTTGCTTTTTATTGCTCCTATTTTAGTCAGCTTAGTTTGTTTGTGTTTATTTAGAACAGGTAATTATTATTGTAGAGCGATTATCATATTGTTTGAGGTTCAAGTGATAATTGTTTTATGGTATGCTCCATTTATCCATTATTTGTTGCCAATGTATCCTTTTATGGCAGTCTTATTGGTTTATTGTATTAAAAAACTATTTGCTTCAAATACAATATTTGTTTTATATGGTTTGATGTTTGCTTTAATTTTAAGGGGTGGGTATTTAATTAATTCGTATGATTCTTCTACTCTTTCATCTTATGTAAAAATGTCTAGAATTGAGTTAAATATTACAAATGAAAATGATGAGATTATTCCTGGTGATATATGGAGCGGTGGTCTTAGAAAAAGTGCATTAGGTTATTATTGGTTTGGTTGGAGTATAGCTTTATTAGATTATAAGTTATTTAAAAGGCATGAGTTTCCAGATTTAAATAAAATAATTAAAGAAAAAAAGCCAAAACTTATTGCTAATAATGATGCTGTTATGATGGGATGTTTGAATGATAAAAATGAACAAGTTTTAGAACAATGCTATCGACTTCAGTTAATTGATAAAGCTTCTTTAGAAGATGATTATATGGTGTCTGATTTTATATATCTTAGAAAATATTAGGTATAATTTTAATTTAAGTTTTAGAGTAGATTTTATTTATGCGGAAAAAGCCACCTTAGGGGTGGCTTTTTTGTGCTTTTAGTGAAGGGAAAATATTAAAAAAGTATTTGACTTATAAGTGTTTTTTTGTAAACTTTACTCGAATGTAGATTATTATGTCTCACCTAATTAATCCTTTATTGTTATGATTACGTTTTTTGTTATTGCCGGCGCGTGGGCCGCTACAATTGGGACTATTGCTCTTACGAGTGATGGCAAGAGTGACTCTTCTGATGGAAGCGTTGCGAACAATCCTTTCTCTGAGTGGGATTTTCATCAGCCTTACAATCCCTAGTTAATTCTTAGGCGTTGTGAGAGGAGGGCTTTGGGGCTTGATACATTAAAAGTATCAGCCCTTTTTTGTTGTGAAATTTGTAAAGTGTTTAAAAAAAATAGGATAAAAGTGAATTAAATTTGTAATTATGTTTTGTTTAAATATAATGAGGGTGGTTTTAAGGAGATAACTATGACTAAAATTGCAATTTGGTGTAGGCACGAAAATGATAATATTATAGGAATTGGTCCAAATATTCCTTGGCATATTCCTTCTGATTTTAAGCGTTTTCGCCGAATTACGGAAAAAGCTTCAATTACTTGCGGTCAGACTACTTATGAGAGTTTTCCTAATCGCACACTTCCAAATCGTAAAATTTATGTTTTGAGTTTTGATGAAAAATATGAAGTGTCAGATAAAGATAATCATTTTGTGATAAATAATCCGACTAAACTTCGTGATTTTAGTGAGCCTTTATATATTTGCGGTGGGGCTAGCGTTTATAAGATGTTTATGCAAAATGATGCGCCTGAGGTTATTGTTGATAGCTGTTATAAAGGAGAGCTTAATCCTGAGCTAAAAGGCAATCCTGTTGATATAACTTTTTGTATTGATGTAATGTATAAAGATTATAAAAAGGTTTCTCCTGACTATGATGAGGATGAGGTTATCACAACAGTTTGGGTTAAAAAAGACGCTGTTGTTGAGCAAGAAGTTTTAAACCATATTACTTTGTCAATTATTAATAAATAAAAAAAAGGAGTTTTACATGAAACAGTATTTGGAAATCTTAAGAGATGTGTTGGAAAATGGTCAAGATGCCGACAACCGTACAGGTGTTTATGCAAGAAAGGTGTTTGGCAGACAAATGCGCTTTGATTTGAGCAAGGGTTTTCCACTCGTTACGACAAAGAAGACTTTTTTCAGAGGTATCGTTCATGAGTTGATTTGGTTGTTGTCCGGCGATACAAATATTAAGTATTTGCAGGATAATAACGTTCATATCTGGGACGAATGGGCTGATGAAAACGGTAATTTGGGACCAGTTTATGGTCATCAGTGGCGTAACTTCAACTCTCAAGGTTATGACCAAATTAGGGACATAATTGAGAGAATTAAGAAAAATCCTCAAGACAGAAGAATTATTGTAAGTGCTTGGAACCCTGCACAGATTGAGCAAATGGCGTTGCCTCCTTGTCATTGTTTCTTCCAGTTTGATGTTACCCCAGACGGTAAATTGAACTGTATGCTTTATCAAAGAAGTTGCGATATGTTTTTGGGTGTGCCTTTTAACATCGCATCTTATTCTTTGCTTACAATGATGATTGCTCAGGTTTGCGGACTTGAACCAGGGGAATTTGTGCATACGCTTGGTAATGCGCATATTTATTCTAACCACTTTGAGCAGGTTAAACTTCAACTAACCAGAGAGCCTTTACCATTGCCTAAGGTAAGAATTAACCCTGAGGTTAAGGATATTGATGACTTTAAGTTTGAAGACTTTGAACTTATTGATTATCAATCTCATCCAGCGATTAAGGGCGAAGTTGCTGTTTAGTAGTGTAAAGAAAGACCGCTCCTTTGAGGGCGGTTTTTTTTATATAAAAGGCGAGAAGAAATGTGATAATAACATCAGTTGACAATAATTTGTTAATGGTTTATTAATATTTTCACTTATGTATAATGTAGGAAAATAAATAATGTCTAATATAATAAAGGTTAATTTTTCTGGTGCGTCTAGCACAGGTAAGTCTACAATTACGCAATATTGTGCAGATATTTTGGGAGAGCCGTATTCGCTTGAGGCGATGCCTGCATATTTGGTTGAAAATAATATGCGTATTGAAGATATTAAAAATGAAACATTTTTAATTTGTTCTGATTTACATCAAAAGGATATTATTGCAAAAGAAAAAGATGCAAAAAAATATTTATTTATTGATAGTGGACCATTGATATTTTATCTTGGTAATAGGTATTCTTTTGGTAGAGAGTTTCCGAAATTAAAAGAAATGGCTTTGGAGTTCTATAAAGAACAAGATTGTGTTTTTGTGTGTGATTATAATATTCCGTTTGATACGGTGCAGATGCGCGGTGATGAGGGGACAAAAGATATATTACATAATGATATTATCAATTTTCTTAAATCGCATGATATAGAATATACTATGTTGTATGGAAGTGTGGAAGAAAGAGCTAATAGAGTTTGTGAAGTATTAGAAAATCTTGAAAAATCTAAACAAATGATGGCTGAAAAAATAAAAAATTCTAATCTTATTGCACCATTACAGGTTTTAGGTATGGCATATCTTGAAACAAATGCTTTATGGGGTAAAAAGGAAAAAGCAATTGAAAATATTATAAATACAAATGAATTTTTGGATAAATCTATACAGACAGAAAAGAGGGAATATCCAGATGTAAAGTTGGCTAAAGGGCTATATGATTTGCGTAGGGAAGGTGTATTACGTAAAAATTGGGAAATTGCTAATATGTCGAAGTTTATGCAGTCAGGCTTATTTAAGTTGTCAGAGGGGCTTGGGTATGTGCGTGATTTGACAAGGGATGTTAAACCGCAAAAACAGATAAATGTGAAAGATATTTATGAACGAGATTAGGGGGAGATTATGAATAAGACCATAGTTGCCGTTGGTGGTGGAGAAATCGGAAGAATTGAAGTGCTTGCTGATGGAAGTTTGCGAAAAACTGATATTGAGACCACGTTAATTGATAAATTTATTGTTGAAGCAACAGGTAAAGAACATCCAAAAATGTTATTTGTGGGTACAGCTTCAAGAGATAAAGTTGCATATTTAGAGGTTGTTAGAGAGCACTTTGTAAATAGAATAGGGTGTGCATCGGTTGAACCTTTAAATTTGGTGGAAACAACATTGTCAACTGATGAAATTAGAGAGAAAATATTTTCTTCTGATATTATTTATGTTGGCGGTGGCGATACTACAACTATGTTAAAGATATGGAAGCACCTCGGTGTTGATAAGATGTTGTATGAAGCATATCAGAAAGGAATAGTATTATCAGGAATTTCAGCAGGAGCAATTTGTTGGTTTGAATATTATGACAATATGGATGATATTACTGATATTGAAGATTTGGATATTATATCTGGACTTGGTTTTGTAAAAGGATTTGGAGTGCCTCATTATAATCAATTATCAGATGATGAAAAAAGAAGAATTAATTTGAAGCTCAAAGAAAAAGGGCTTCATGGTTGGTCTATTGATGATTGTGTGGCTCTTGTTTTTATAAATGATGAGATGAGTGTTTTATCTTGTAGAGAAGATAGAACATCTATACTTGTTCCTTGATAATAGAGAGGTTCGGTTTGAAAAAAATTGGTAGAATATTGAATATTAGAAAACAAAAATTTGTTGTATTTGTAGATGCATATACAAGTAATCAACAAATTGAACAATTGATGTTTGATAGAAATATGTTTTTTGAGTCTGGTCTAAAGAGAGGTGATTGCTTTGCTATGGACGGAAATGATTTTACTAATAAAAATGGACAACAAGTTTTTAACGTAGATAATATTTTATGGATATCTCCTACGCAAAACTGGGATATGTCTAGAGATGGAAAGGTTGGAGAAAAGGGATATAGTCGATTTGCTCAAGAAAATGCACTAAATGCAGGAAGTCAAGTTAGAGTTTTTAAGTTAAAAAATGAGCTTATTAAGACTATATCAGATTTGCTAGAAAAAGATGGATTTGAGGCTGTTAAATGTCAGGTGTTAGAGCCTAAACGTACAGCATCTTTAATTCCTCCATTTGAGACAAAAACACGATTTGGTAATCAGGATTTATATTTGAAAATTACTTCAGAAAATCAATTAAAACAAATGTCTGCAATTTTATTGAAATCAGTATATACTATTGATAATGTTTTTTATAATAAGCATGCTGATGCAAAACATCAACCTGAGAGTTGTACTTTAGAATTTGTAGGACTTGATTTTTCTAGGCAAAAATTATTAAAATTAATAACTCATCTTAGCCAAATATCATATGACTTGTGTGAGAAATATGGTTTTGAAACTGATAAACAAAAATTGCCTGAAATTATTGATTATAATGATTTAGAACATTTGGGAATTAAGTACCAGAGACGTATACCAGAATTTAAAAATACAATTTTAGTTAATGTTCCTGTTAATAGTCCTTTTATTCATTGTGATGAAAAAGGTAGTAGAACTGAAACAAGGTGGTATTTAAATGGTTCGCTTACAGCACATGGTTATGAGGATGAAACTAATCCAAAAAATATACAACAAATGTTGCAAAAACAAAAACAAGATAATCAATGTGATGATGTTAATGAAATGGAATATTTTAATTGGGGGTTACCTAAATCTTTTAGTTTTGGTTTGGGAATAGATGCGCTTGTATGTAGGTATCTTAATTTGCAACATATGAGTTTAGCGACTAATCCATTAGGTATAAATTACACTTCTCCAGTAAAACAAGAACAGAAAAATAGTAATTTATTACAGATTATGAAAGATAATACTAATTCTCTTTAGTGCGCTTAAAAATTAAAATTTATTTTATGTATCCCTTGATTTTAGGAAATAGCTATCTACATTTGGAATGTGGCACTAGCTCAATCCCTAAATAATATTCATATATGTATTTAGTGTAGTGCAAAATGGGATATGTGGCAATAAAAACTTTTCCTTGATTTTTTGGTTTATTCATATTAGATTGGTGAGTACAAAATAAATTACTAATATAAACATTTATATATAACTTATGTATATTAACATTCAAAAAAAATTAATTTTAAATCGCCCGCATCTAACAGGTGAACACGATGTGGTGAGTTTTGCAGAGCTTCCAGCTGAGCAATTAAGTAAGCTGAAAGATTTGCACGCTGATGAACTCGTAGATGCTTTGTTTCAAATTTTGAAGCAAATTGCAGTTATGGAGTACGTGACTAGAATTGAGTACAGCTTGAGCGAAAAAGAGAAAGAAGGGCTGTATTATTATGGACAACCTATGCAGAATGAATTTGACTTTATGAGCAATGCTATTCACGATGCTTTGGGTAGCTCTAATGAAAAACGTAAAATCAGGTTTGAGGTATGGTTTAGGAATTACTTTATTCCTTCAATCGGTAATATTTTGCCACTTGAACCAGATAAAGCCTTTGAAAAAGAGTTTGAGAAAAAGCTTAATCGTGTGGTTTGTCTTAGGGCGCGTAAGCAAAAGTTGATGAAGATTAAGAAAAAATGCTTTTTTAAGAAGCGTGCAAGAGCAGAAAAGTTGATTGGGCAAATTCACGACTATTTGTGCGACACTTCTGTCGGCCTTTACGGTGTTTTGCTTTATGCCTTTACGCTTTATAGCAGAAAAAGTAAAAATTACCTGATGTTTGATATGCATATCAAACAGGCTCAGTTTTCGCACTGAAGAAGGTAGTTGGTTTTTATTACGGGGGATTTTATCTCCCGTTTTTTTGTTGCAATTTTAGGAGTTTTGTTTTATAAGCGCTGATAGTTAAGTTTTATTATGAACAGTTAAATTATTTTGTATGGTAAAAGTGATAACTAAATTGTTTACGATTATCATTACTCCGTTTGTGACGTTTATTTTGCACGTTATTACTTGCGGAGTGTTCGGATGGTTTATCGGTTTGTTTTTTGGTGAGAGTATTCTCCAAATTTTAGCTCAACTCGGCATTGAGGGGTTCTCTATGTGGCAGATTGGTGTTTTTATGGGCTTCTTCTCAGGCTTTTTTAAGCGGATGATTACTTTTAGCAATAACAAAAATGCAAAAGTAACTGCACCTGAGGGTACGGAGACTAATGGAGCTCAAACCGGTAATGTGATTATCAATATTGGAACTTCAAAAAAGAAGTGAGTTGTAAGAGAGTGCTTGTTAAATAACAGGCACTTTTTTTAGTTATAAGTATAGTTGGTGGTATTGAGGATGCGTTTGTTTAGCTTGTTGGCGGTTTTTACAGTATCGTATGCACCACCTTTTTCGTACTCAATATAGCAGATAACTGCATCACAGTTTTCTACCATATATTTGTTACGTCGAGTGATGGCAAATTTTGCAGGTCCTTCGAATATTTCTTCGGGGCAGATTATATCATCATATTGTTCGCGTAAAGATTCTAGTCTGGTTGAAGAATATTTATCAGGGTCTGAAGCTAGTATAATACATTCTCTAATGTGTGGGAAGTCTTGTTTTATTTGCTTTAAGACTAGATGAACAAGCCAATCAAAATTGCCTTGGCTTCCTACCCAAAATTCATCGTATCCTTCATTGATTAATTTTTTTATTGCTTGTTTTAGGTTGTTTTCTATTTCTTCAGTACAAGGGCAATCTCTATGGCCGAAAAATGTGCAAATACCACTCATTAAAAAACATCCTATCAGCCCAAGCATAATTAAAAAAGGTGGGTGGATGTTACAAACTACGACCAGCATGACAGTAGCCCAGCTGATTGGGTTAGATATATACTTTATTCACTGGCATCCACCCTACAGGGTGATATGCCCAGTGGCAACATAATTTCCAATATAGAATAAAGTTCTATACTTTATGTCTGCCCATGCTAGTCTTAGGTTTGTACTCCTATGTTGAGATTTGGGCTATCTCAACAGTTGTTGAATATAGAGGATTAAATTTAAATTGCAATATAAATATTTATATACTTTTATATGCGATTTTGGATAAAAGTATATACTATGTGATATAATGTAGATAGTTTAGTCAATAAAAAACCACCCGTTTGATGGGGTGGTTTTGGGGTTAAGAGTGTGCTCTAGTTAGAGTGGCATCCTTACGATGTTTCGTCCAAATGCAGTAGGACTTTAACTTTAATCGTTGTAGGGTTTTCTGCCACTGACGGCTCTGAAGCTGTCGATTGGTCTTTCGTCTCTGTGGCGATAAGACCTTTCGTATGGCTTGTCATCCCTTCTTATTCTAGGGCGCTTCTCTCTTTTTTCTACAGGGGGCTGGCGAGAAATGATTACTTTCATCTCGGCAACTCCGGGTTCATCTGATTCGAATTCGAATGTGTCAGGGTAGCTCATCATCCATTTTCCGATGGTTGGGATGATTATCTGAATGCTTCCGAGTTCTGTGGCCAGCGTAAAAGTCGTTGCCGTAGCGGTGATAGATGTTTCTCCATTTTTGAATTCTACATCTGACACTTTCTGCTTAAGACTTTTAATCTTGAAACCGGCCTCTCCTTTGAGTTCGAATGTTCTTGCTTTGGTGAGGTCATGCACGATAACTTCGCGTGTTTCTACCTCTTTTTTCTTTTCTTCCATAGTCATAAAAATTTTTGTTCAAAGGGAGTGTAGCAAAGTTATGGTATTTTGTCAATAGCTTTTTTGTCAAAAAATATTGCTTGATTAATTTTTTGTTTTAAAGCTATCATTTTGTTGATGTGTAATTTTTTATGGGACTTTTATTAGATGATAGCTTTAAATAGATGCATGAGTGTTTTGTATGCGATTGGCTTTTTGAAAAATATGTTGTTTATTTTGCCAGTCTTGATGCTCTATTATGGCTATAAAGGAGTTACTATTGGCGACTTTTTCTTAATACAAGGATTGTCGCAAATTGTGGTGTTTGCTTTTGAGATACCAACGGGGTATATTGCTGATGTTTTTTCACGCAAGAAGACAATTATTGCCGGTTTTTTGATTTGGATAGTTGGCTATTTGTTTTGGATGTTAGGTAATGGGTTTAGCTATATGCTTACTGGCGAATTGTTTTTTGGCTTCTCTATATCGCTTTTATCAGGTACGACAGAGGCTTATTTGTATGATTTGTTGAAAAAGCGCAATAAACAGGGCTCATTTCATAAAAAAATGGGCAAATATAGTATGATGCAAGATATCGGTTTGCTTGTTGCAACAATTAGCGGTGCAGTTATTTATAAAGTTTACGGTGGTGATTTTACTGTTTGTTTGTGTATTGCTACTATGGTTATAGCTGTTATTTTGATGTGTTTTATGCCTGATGTGGAAGAGGCTAAGCGTGTGGTTAGTAATGGCAAAAGCAAGATGAAAGATATTTTAGAAATCTCGGTTAAGACAATTAAGAACTTTGAGATTAGATGGTTGATGATTTTTTCTTCTATTTATGGAACATTGACCTTAGTTTTGATGTGGGGTTTGCAAGCTGTGATGATTAACCGAGATGTTCCCGTATATCTGTTTGGTGTGATATTGGCAATTAATGCTTTTGCCAGAGCTATGTGGGGTGGTGCGTCTGGTAAGCTATTTGATAAGCTTGGCTTAAACAAAATATTAAACGTATTGATTGTTATTGTGAGTGTTTCAATATTTAGTGCAATATCTTCAATTTATGTACCATACGCTTTAGTGTATGTGGGTTTGGGGTTAATGATTATGGGTAGTGGCTCTGTTGTGCCGGCACGTATTGTTTCTACCACGCTTATTAATCATCAAACAAAATCTGATGAGAGAGCTACAGTTTTATCGGTTAAGTCGATGGTTGAAAAATTTGGTTCGGCATTTGGTATGATTGCGCTTAAACCTTTGTTTGATAACTTGGGTGTGGGTGAGACGTTTATGATAACATCGGTGTTGATTATACCAATTATATTAAGCGCAAATATTTTGAAGAAATTTAATTGTGATAAATAACAAAAAAAGCCCTATTTCTAGGGCTTTTTGCTACTGTAGATTCTTTTTGAGTTTGTTTTCGGTAAACCTTGTTACAATGTCGAGTGTTTCCTTTTCAAACTGAATGTAGATACAACTTTCACATTTGAGATTGATGTTTTGCTTTTGAAACATCTCTTCCAAATATTCAGGCTTAATATTACCAAACGGTTTGAAATGCATTTGGCGTGCACAAGTGTCACTCCATAGCGCATTGGCAAGATTTTCTTCTGTTAACGGTTGTTCTAGCGCTTTTGAGGCGATAGAATTTACGGTAGCAGGAATTTCGTTACTAGAATTACAGTTGATGGCAATAAGCTCAATCGTTTCTTTTCCAGCCATTATTAAAGGGGGAGAAGCCGATAATTCAGCATATCGCTTGAAGGGTTTTCCTTGGCAAATTTGCTTGCTTGGAAAAAGAATATAAGAAATAAAGTCCATAATTAGATTATATATAAAGAATAATAGATTTCTTGCTTTTATTTTTAAAGTGAGGAGGGAGTAATGTCAATAAAAAACAAAATATATCCTTAAGAGAAAAATACTTGACAAAAAAGATGTTGCTATATAACATTTGCGTACCAAAATTTAAATTTTTATGGATGCTATTCTAGAAAATGATGTAAGTTTTAATGAATTTAAGACTTATTTTGAAACATTAAATGTTTTGAAGAAAAAGGAGCTTGTATCTAACAATCTTGTTGCAATCAAAGATTTGCATGATGCTGAAAAACTGTTGCTGTTGTGCGAATATGGCTTTTTTAATGCCATTATTCCTCTTAGCCAATGCGGTAGTCAGGAACAACTTTCTAGGGCTTTTAAGCTTTATTATGGTGGTGGCGCTTTTGCTAACATTGTTCCTTCTTATGATGATGAAGTCGGACTTATTAAGTTCGCTTCTGATAAGATGTATCTAGTTAAGTATTTAAGAGAAGATACTGTTACTCTAGATAGATTTTTGGGAAGGAAAGGATATCTGGTTACGCATCTTTATGCAAATGCTTCGCAAGAGGTTGTAGATTATCTTTTTCGGTGGGTCGTTGATAATAGAGTTTTGCTAAAGCAAATTGATGCAAAGTCGTTGTTTGCTCGTGCTAGCTACAAAATTATTATCGACTATATCGACTACGTTCGCGGTTTTTCTGGTGATAGAGATTATCTTAGCTATAGTATGGTAGTTAGTGTTTTTAATCGTAATGATTTAACACTAGAAGAAAAAAATCATATTATGTTATTTGCTCTTAACAAGATGAAAGTTTGTTCGCAGACCATAAGTCGGCTCAGAAAAGATGGCTTCTTGTAGTAGATTTATTTAGCGGTGGTTTTTTGCCATCGCTTTTTTTATGTGAAATCATTGTTGACAAAAAAATAGAGATGTGTTAAAACTTGCTTGCTAAATTAAGAATATAAACTATAATTTTTATGAATATTTTTTCTAAATCAGTATCGTTTCAAGACTTCAAGGAATATCTTGAAACACTAACAAAAAGAGAACGGCGCAATTTTGTGCTTGCAAACTACAATAAGATGTTGAAATCGCGTGATGCTGAAAAACTCAATTATCTTTGTGAAATCGGTTTTATCGGTGCAGCAGTTCCTCTTCTTTCTTGCGGTAATAAAAAGCAGATTTTTGCAGTCTATCAGAGGTATTATGGAGAGCACCAGCGTGCAGTCATTAAGCTTAAACCAAACGAAGAAGTTCAGCTTATGGCATACGCAGGTAAACATCTTTCTATAGCCAAGTTCCTCTTGGAAGAAACTGATGTTTTTGCAATCTATCTTTGCTCGCATCCGTATCTTATCACAGCGATTTATAAGTCTGCCACGCCAAAGGTGTTTGAATATCTTTTTAAGTGGAACATCTCTAATCGTGAGCCTCTTTATCGCCAGCAGGCAATGGTGCTGTTCTCATCGGCTTCAGTTGAGCTCATCTCAGCTTATGCTCTTGCCGTGGGGCGTATTCATGGTGAGTTTCCAAACGTAACCGAAAGTATGATTCGTGCCTTTTATGCTCGCAAAGACATTCCATCAGCTCAAAAGTTTGAAACACTTGAGCTCATCTATGAGGTGATGGAAGTGAGTAATTATACTAAGATTGTGTTGCATGCCGAAGGTCTTTCATGGTAAAATTTTGTGAACTAATTCGCGGATGGATGCCACTCGGCGGTCGGGTCATGTACTTTTTGTGTACACTCCCCTCCCTAGGTGGACATCCGCGATTATTTCGCAAAATTTCCGTTGTAACTCTAGTTAAGTTCTATGTACTTTTATGTACTCTCCGCTTTAGGGCAGGCGGTTCTTGGCTATAAATACAAAATTTTCCGCATGAAAGTGCGTAACTTGTATTGTGATTTATTTCGCGGATGGATGTCTGTCCCTAAATGCTCATGTACTTTTATGTACTCTCCGCTTTAGGGCAGGACATTTGAGGCTATAAATACAAAATTATATATATTTATAAAAAAAATAGAAAAATATTTCATATTCTCTTGACTTTTGTATATTATGAATCCTATATAATAAAATGGACTAGAACTATTGTTTTAATTTTTTTAGTTTAAAGGAGTAATTTTATGCCAAATTCAAGTGGTAATTTTAGAAAAAAATATAATGATCTAGCATATATGCAAGATATTTCTCATACTATTTCTACAGGAAATAAAAGTGTAGATAAAGCTATTGTTAAAGCTGTAAATGTAGGAGTTAATACATTTGTGAAAAATCCTGCTTTGAAAACAGGTCTTAAGACAGGTCTGAAAATTGGAGAAAAAGTCTATCCATATATTGAAGATGCAGGAGCTTTTACAGCTCGTGTAAGCACTGCATATAAAGAAAGTAGAAAAAGAAAATAGTTGAATGTAAATTTTATTTACAATATACTATATTCGGTTTAAAATAAGAAAGGAGTATTTATGTTTAAAGTCTGTTCAAAAGAAAATGTTTTATTGGGTGGTATTTATATGGCATTAGGTACTCCTTTTATTTATGCAAATATAGAAAAAGTATCTAGTTTTTTGTTTTTAGTTTTTGTTTTGGGTTTGGTTATTCAATGTTTTAAATCTAATGTGTTTAAGTTGGAGCAGAGGTTAGCTTCTTATCCTCGTGTTTCTTATTATCTTTGTTCTATCGGGTGGATACCATATTTTTACATTTTATCTTTAATCATGGTATTTATTTTATCGTTTTTAGGTTTTGAAAATAATGATATAATGGGTGATGTATTTTTGTATATTTCATACGTCATTGTTCCATTATCTTTGATTGTGGCGTATGTTTGGCAAAGATATAAAAAGTTATTTTCTTAAAAAAATAGCGTTACTTTTTTATCTATGGAAGAGTTTTTCTAAATCACTTAATTCTAATCTTACATAAGTTGGTCTGCCATGATTACACTGTGCGGAGTGTGGTGTTTTTTCCATTTCTCTTAAAAGGTGGTTCATTTCGGTTAAGTTTAATCTTCTACCAGCGCGTACAGAACCATGACAAGCAAAAGTTGCAGCGATATGATTGATTTTATCTTCAACTACAGTGGTAGCGCCCCATTCCGCAATTTCATCAGCGAGGTCTGTTATCATTTTTTTGATGTTTGCATCTTTGATTAAAGCAGGTACTTCTTTTACCATAATGCTATTACCAAATTCTTCTAAGACCAAACCGAATTTTTCTAAATTTTCAAATTCGCCTAATATAGAGGCTTTTTGTGTGAGTGATAAATCTACAATTTCTGGTAATAATAACATTTGAGAAGGGAGTTTTTCGCCTTTAGCAAATGATGATTTAAAGCGCTCTAAGACAATTCGTTCGTGTGCTGCGTGTTGGTCAATTAAGATTAAGGCATCTTCGGCTTGTGCTAATATATATGTATCATGAAATTGAGCTTTTGCTACACCTAATGGTCCGACATCATCTTCATCTTGTGGGATGTATGGAGCTTCTGTTTTTACAGAAAATTTGTGTTCTAGTTCAGGTAAAACTTGAGTTCTTGTAGATGAATAAGTGCTTGGTTTGGCTTGATATTGTGTATATGAGTTAAAGTTTGGTTTGGTTTCTTCAGCCTGATAGGGTTCTTCTCGTAAGAACTGTGGCGCAGGTGTAGGAATGTTTGATGGTACATAGTCATCTAACAAGGTTGATAAGTCTAATTTACCAGAGCTTTTTTTATCTCCTTCTAATAATGCTTTTCTAACAGCGCCAACGAGTAATGAGCGTACGCCTTGTTGGTCAAAAAATCTTACTTCGGCTTTTGTGGGGTGGACGTTTACGTCTACATACATGGGTTCTACTTCGAGAAAGAGAACGCATGCAGGATAACGGGAGTTTTCTAACACACCAGCATAAGCGCCTTTTAGTGCGCCGAGTAATAATTTATCTCTAACAGGGCGATTGTTTACAAATAAATATTGGGATAGTGTATTTGCTTTGTTATAAGTGGGAAGGCTAACTAATCCTGTTAATTTTATGCCGTCTTTTTGCCCCTCTACTTTGAGTGAATTTTCAGAAAATTCGTTACCCATAACCTCAGAAGCTCGTTGAAGTCTGGTATCAAACAAGTCGCCAGTGTTGGTGTTTAGAGAGATTTTTTTCTTATCATCAGCATAGAGATAAAAAGAAACATCTGGGTTAGCTAGAGCTATTCGGCTAATTATATCGGCACAAGCGCCAGCTTCGGCAGTGTCTGTTTTTAAAAATTTTAGGCGGGCAGGGGTAGCATAAAAAAGATCTCTAACTTCTATTCTTGTGCCTTTAGCTTTTGAGCAAGGGCGAATTTCTGATTTTTCTCCGCCTTTAATTTCTATTTCCCAACCGTCAGTACTATCTTTTGTGCGAGTTGAGATTTTCATTTTTGATACAGAAGCGATAGAGGGGATTGCTTCACCGCGAAAGCCTAAAAATTGTACATTAAAGAGGTCATCTGACGGGAGTTTTGAAGTAGCATGGCGTTCGGTTGCAAGAGCTAAATCTTCTTTGTCCATGCCTTTGCCGTCATCTTCTATGATGATTAAGTTTTTTCCGCCACCTTTTAGGGTTATTTCTATACGTTTAGCACCAGCATCTAGTGAGTTTTCTACCAATTCTTTTACAACTGAGGCTGGGCGTTCTATAACTTCGCCGGCAGCAATTTGGTTAACAAGGTTTGATGGTAGAACTCTTATAGACATTAAATTTTCCTCTTTTTATATTTCTTTTTTATTTTAAGCAAAGCTCCAATTTTCGCAATTATTTTAGCAAAAATATCCCCTCATTCTTTAAATATTTAATCGAAAATTAAACATAGAGTGATTATGTTAGATTGGATTTTTATGAGGACAAAAATAATGATAACCGATATGACTAAGGGTAATGCCCTAAAGCTTGTGTTTTTATTTTCGTTGCCAATTTTGGTTGGTAATATTTTTCAGCAACTATATCAGTTGGCGGATATTTTTATTGTTGGTAGATTGCTAGGTGGAAATGCTTTAGCGGCAGTGGGTGCTTCTGCTCCTATACATTTTATGTTTTTGATTGTTGCGTTTAGCTTTACGGGTGGTTTGACTGCGGTTACTGCACAACGTTTTGGGGCAGGTGATTTTGATGGAGTGAGACGGTCTGTTACTCATTCGATTAGAGCTAGTTTGGTGCTTAGTCTGATTTTAACAGCGGTTTTGGTTTTATCGCTAGATTGGTTTATGCATATTTTGAATGTGCCAGAGTCTATATATAAAGATTCGTATAATTTTATTATGATTTTGGGTTTGGCTACGGTTTTGATTGTGGCGTTTAATTTATTGTCTGGTTTTATTAGGGCTTTGGGTGATAGTAAAACTCCTTTGTATTTTTTGATTTTAGCCACAGTGATGAATATTATTTTGAATTTTGTTTTGATAAAAAATACTAATTTAGGGGTAATTGCGTCGGCAACTGGCACAGTTATTGCGATTGCTATTTCGGTTATTTGTTGTTTGGTTTATATAAAGAAGAGAATTCCTATTTTACATCTTAAAAGAGAGGACTGGAAATATAGCCCATCTTTTATGAGAGAGCATTTGAATATTGCGATACCGATGTCTATTCAATTTTCGGTATTGTCTTTAAGTATTATGATTATTCAGTCGGTTAGTAATTCGTTTGGCGAAGATGTTATTGTTGGTTTGACGATTGCTCTTAGGTTGGAACAATTGGCAACACAGCCATTATTGGCAATAGGTATTGCGATTGCTACTTTTGCAGCACAGAATTATGGAGCAGGTAAAATTGCTAGAATTCGTGATACTATTAAAAAGACTGGTTTTATGTCGTTTATGATAAGTGTGATTATGAGTGGTGTGGTATTCTTTTATGGTCGTCAAATTATAGGTAGTTTTTTGAGTGAACCTAATGCTTTTGCCGTACAAGTTGGTATGTCTTATTTGGCGATTAGTATTATGTTTTATTTCTTTTTAGGAATGATTTTTATTTTTAAGAATACATTGCAGAGTATGGGAAAACCAATGTATCCAGTAATTTCTAGTGTGATAGAATTGTTTATTAGAGCGTATGTGGCGATTTATCTGACTAAAAAGATTGGCTATGAAGGAATTTTTTATGCATCTCCGCTTGCTTGGGTTGGGGGTGCTGTTGTGGTGTTTATTGGTTATTACATTAATATGTATATGCGCTCAGAACAAAAAATTAGAGCGGAATATAAGAAGATATATAAGAAAATTTCTATGGAAAATGGTACTTCAAAAGCAGCTTAATAATGTGGAGGAGGTGTTTCTTCTTCAAGTGGTTTTACCACATTTGAAGTGTTACGAATCGCTTCGGTTAAAAAGTGAGCTTGTTTTTGTAAAAAAGCGATGTCTTTTCCTTGTTTGATGATAACGTCATTTAGGTCTTCTACCATGCGTTCTAGATTAGATATTGCCATTTCTATTTCTATAAAACGTTGTTCGTTATCTGACATTTTATTTTCCTTTAAGCGTTTGCTAACTCTAGTAGTTCATCATGTATGGTTTGAAGTTCTGATATAGAGCTTTTGATAATATCAGAAACTTCATTGTTATTGTCTTCTGTGGTAGATATTAAATCTTCTTCAAAAAAGTCTTTTTGAATTTCTGTGCCTAATATATCTTTTAAGCTACGATTTTTAAAGAGCTTTTGCACACCTTCAATAGTGTAACGGCGAGTATATAATAACTCTTTAATTAGTGATAATAATTCAACATCATCAGGACGATAGTAACGACGAGAACTTTTAGTTTTCATTGGTTTTATTTGTGTGAATTTTGTTTCCCAAAAACGTAAAACGTGAGGAGCAACTCCCAAATCTTCCGTTACTTCGGCTATACTTCTAAATGCTGATTTTGATTTATTTACACCCATAATATTCTCTTTTTTGAAATAATAAAGGACGGTAAAGTTTTATCGTACTTGCGACCGTCCTTTATAAGATTGGTTTAAACTGATTGCCTTATTTGTTTACGGCATTCTTTAGGTTTGTTGAAGGACGGAATGAAATAACCGTTCTAGGAGAAATTTCAGCTTCAACACCTGTTTTAGGGTTACGACCAATACGAGCGTTTTTGTGCTTTAATAAGAAAGAACCAAATTTTGCAATTTTTACATCTTTTCCAGCAACTAATTCGCTTCTAATTTCTTCAATAACCATATCCAAAATTTCGCCAGCATCTTTGCGTGATAAACCGATTTGTTCGCAAATGCTTTCAGCTATATCAGAACGAGTAACAGTTTTCATTTTTTACCTTTCTAAAAATTAATAAATGTTATCTTTTGTTTGTAGCATAATATCTGATAGTTCATTATTCAATAAATTATCTTCAATTATACAAATTATTTTTATTAGAATCTAATGAGTAATCCGCCCCATGTAAATCCTGCGCCCATAGCAGGGATTAAAACTAAATCGCCAGATTTAATTTTGCCATTAGCAACAGATTCAGATATTGCTAGTGGAATAGATGCGGCAGAAGTGTTACCATGGTGATCAACAGTAACAATAACTTTTTCATCTGGTATATCTAATTTTTGACCAACACCAGAGATGATACGAATGTTTGCTTGGTGTGGTAATAACCAGTCTACATCAGAGGCATTAACACCTGCTTGTGATAAAACAGAATCGCATGCTTCACACATTGCACCAACAGCAAATTTGAATACTTCTTTACCATTCATGTGTACAATACCAGCATTTTGTGTTGAGGCAACACCACCGTTTGTGCCAAGGTTATCATATTGAGTACCATCTGCATAAATTTTTGTTGCAAGAACACCTGTATCTTGTGCAGTGCCTTTACCTTCTGATGCTGTTACAATGGCAGCTCCAGCACCATCGCCAAACAATACGCAAGTGTTTCTATCTGTCCAGTCGATAATTTTTGATAGACTTTCAACACCAATTACGGCAGCGGTTTTGATTTGACCTAAGCGAATCATATTATCTACCATAGTCAAGCCATATACGAATCCTGAGCAGGCAGCTCCAATATCAAAAGCTGGAGTACCAGATTTTACACCTAATTTACCAGCAACACGTGCTGCAACTGTTGGAGTTGTATGGTCTGGAGTTAGGGTTGCAACAACGATTAAATCTAAATCGTCTTTAGTGATATTAGCGTTTTTCATAGCCATATTGAGAGCATTTAGGGCTAAATCTGATGTTAATTCGCCTTCAGCAACAATATGACGTGAGCGGATACCAGTACGAGTAGAAATCCATTCGTCGTTGGTATCTACCATTTTTGATAAATCATCATTAGTTAAAACTTTGGCAGGGAGATAATGTCCGCAACCGATAATTTTTGTTCTAATACACTTCATAACATGCTTCCTGTGAAAGTTCTTCCAAATCTATATTTTCTAGTTCGTTACGAATTGATGCAACAAAGTCTTTTCTAACTAAACGAGCGGCGTTTTCTACAGCAATTGAAAAACCAAAAGCGTCTGCGCCACCATGACTTTTTACAGATAGACCATTTAAGCCAACAAACATAGCACCATTATATAAGCGTGGGTCTAGAGTTTTTTTCATTTTTCTTAAAGCACCAATCATAAATGGTAAGCCAAATTTGGCAAAGAATGATTCTTTAATACTTTGTTTGATTAGTTTGGTGATTA
Source organism: Alphaproteobacteria bacterium (assembly GCA_045578445.1). Taxonomy (GTDB): domain Bacteria; phylum Pseudomonadota; class Alphaproteobacteria; order RF32; family CAG-239; genus CAG-267. The sequence goes on along the minus strand of JAZNKG010000016.1, from coordinate 7,226 downwards.
AGTGACATGTTCCTTCAACAGATTTTAGGGCAATATTACCACTAAAACCATCAGCAACAATAACGTCTGCTTTGTTTCTTGGAATTTCATGTGGCTCAATATAACCGATAAAATTCAAGTTTAGGTTAGAATTTTTGATAATATGGGCAGCAACGTGAATTTCGTCTTTACCCTTCATTTCTTCGGCACCAATGTTCATTAATGCGACTCTAGGAGTTTCTATACCTAGAGCATATTTAGCAAAAATGTTGCCCATAATGGCAAATTCAGCTAAGTTTGTGCCGTTACATTCTGTATTTGCACCTAAATCTAACATTACATAGCGTCCATTAACGCCTGGCATAATGCTTACAATAGCTGGACGGTGTATTTTTTGAATGGTTTTTAGTTGCATTTTAGAAATAGCCATCAACGCACCAGTGTTACCAGCAGATACTACAGCTTTTGCTTCGCCTTTTTTAACGGCTTCAACAGCTTGGTACATGCTAGTTGCACGATTTCTGATAACGTGTGATGGCTTATCTTCGTTATGAACAAATTCTTCTGTATGAAAAATCTGACATACTTTTTGTAGTGCCGGATATTTTACCATTTCAGCGTTTACTTTTTGCTCATCGCCATAAACCAGAAATTTTATATCTGGGTTTCTTTTATGTGCGAGAGCTAATCCTTCGATTACTACTTTGGGGGAATTATCCCCCCCCATAGCATCTATAGATATGACCAGATTATTCTCAGACAAAACCTGCTCCATAAAAATAAATTAAATTAGTCGCTAATAATTATTGCTCGTCAGACTTCTTTTGAGCAACAACTTCTTTACCATCATATTGTCCGCATTTTGGGCAAACGTTATGTGGTCTTTTTAATTCGCCACAATTTGGGCATTCATGATATGCATTAGCAGCTAATGAATCATGTGCACGACGCATATTGCGACGAGATTTTGATGTTTTCTGTTTTGGTGTAGCCATTTCTTTAACTCTTTAATAAAATTATTTTGACACAAATGACCATTGTTTGGGCGCATCAAACCCTCGACAAAGGTCGCTTTTTAGACTTTTATATAAAAAAAATGTATTTGGCAAGAGTTTTTTTTATATATTTTTTGTTTATATGGCTTGAATTGAGTTAAACTCTAGAGTTTGCTTGAAAAATGTGAGGTTTGAATAGTGGTTTTTTTAGGGCTAAATGTGGAAAAAAGTATTGACTTTCAAGGGAAATTTGTTAAAAAGAGTGTTGAAAATATAAAAATATGTCACGTAATTATTTTATTTATTAATAGGTTAATGTTTTTACTCGTCCGTTGTGATGTTTTTTATGTTTTCTTTATGGTCTTATTGTTTAATCCTTTAAATTTGTTTGCCTATGGAGAAAACCTAGAATAATTTATTAATTCTTATCATTCACTTCCAATTAAAGCCGGCGCTATTTTCTTTGGTTCAAACCGGCAGAACTGATGGAATAGCGCCATTTGATAAGATTTAGGCAAACTGCAACAAGAAAAAAATTAAAACATTATAGTATGAATACAAAGATAAAATATCTGATATTTTTTATCGGGTTGATTATGGTCGGAGCGATTGTTTATATTGCTCTGTGGCTTCAAAGTTTTTGGGTTTATATCTTTACTCTAATACCTATAATGGTTATTGTTAGAGTAATGGATGATAAAAAACAAAAGAAGTAGTTTATTAGACTCTGCGTTTGCAGGGTCTTTTTTTGTTTTATACTTGACAAAAAAATGCAAATATGTTATGCGTTTTTGCAATATTTTATATTTGTGTTTATAGATTTGGAAAAATAATAAATTATAATAATTATGAGTAGTAAAAAGAAAGATAAGTTGACTTTAAAACAGCAACTTATTGCAATTGAAACAGGCAAAGATGATGTTATTTGCTCGCTTTTGGATAATTGCGAAAATCTGCATTTTATGGCGCTTTCAAATATTGTTGATTTTGAAAATAAGCGCTATATTGAGAAAATCTTAAAGAGCGAGAAAGTTCATTCAATGGTGTTAATTAAAATTGGTGATTATGCTGTTGACCATGATGACCATGAGTTGATGGCTAAGTTGCTATCTAGACCTGATTTTGTTTCGGCTTTAGCATATTTTTGTACGAGCTTAGAAGACAGAGAGGTTTTGGATATGGTGGTTAACATCATTTCTAATGTAGAGCTTTTTACAGCATTTAGCAAAGCAATGCCAGGGCTGGTTGAGGTTGTGGAATTTCAGCGGGCTATCATCGCAAAAGGGCAGTTTAATCTGATTTCGTATCTTATCTGCAACTTTGAACTTAAAACAAGAGTTGTTTTTGATATCTTGGATACAGGTAATTCAGATTATATCACACTTTTGTTGATGAACAGAATGCTTGAAAGAATAGAGCAAGAGCATTTGGTGGGATTGTGGGGAACAGGTATTATAAGTGAGGATATCATTTATAAATTTGTATCTACAATCTATATTGAGCCAGATGTTAAAGAATTAATCAACTATATGGCTGAAGAGTATGGAGAAAAATAAAAAAATAAAAGACACAAATACCAAAATTGAAAAGGGTGTTTATGTTGGCTTAGCTGTTCTTTATACCTTAATGTGCGTGGTTATTCTTGTTGCTTTATGCTTGTAGACTTTTATGACGGTTTCTCTTTATGGAGAAGCCGTTTTTTTGTTTTTAAATGCTTGACAAAAATAAATTATGCCGTAGATTGTGGGTAGAAATTTATAGATATGTTTAACTAAATTTTTATGCTTATGAAGAAAATAAAAATGACATTAGCTGAACAGCTTAAGGGAGTTGATCCCAACTATACCAGCAGTATGCTCTATCTTTTGGATAGATGTAGCAATCTTCATTTCTTGACATTGGCGTTGTTGGTTTCTACCGAAAATATCAATGTAATTTACAAGGTGTTGGAGCGTAAAAGGCTTCATCCTTTGGTGCATAGGGTCTTGCTTAAGGTTGTACCTGAATGTATGCACGAGATGATTAAATCTCGCAAAGATTACAAACCATTTACGGCTAACGACTTTTTGTTTGGGTGCGGAGATACTTATAGTGAGAGTCTAAAAAAAGGCTGTTGGGTATATACACCAACATGCAGTGTAACAAGTGCCGAGTGGATGCAAGAATTCTATGAGAAGAAGGACGACATATTTTGGCTAGATGCTCTTGTAAGCGGACAAAGTCTGCCTCATATTATCTATATGTTGGAGAATTGTGAGGTGCCTAGTTCGGTTTTGAATAGAGTAATAGCAATGTATATGGCTGATGAAGATGCTGAACTTTCTCTTTATTTGGAAAAAGAAGTTCCGATGCGTGAGTATATTCACGAATTAAAGCCAGGTGAAGAGCAGTTGCCTACTATTCATGAGACCTGTGATAACTGCGTGGTAGAGTATGATATCCATGACAAAGAGCTACTTTCTAGACTTGCGAATGGCGAAATTCAGATTGTCAGGGAGTTTGTATCTGAAGTAAAGGATAAAGTATGGGCAGATTTTTGTGCTGAGCGTGAAGATGTCTTTAAAACAATCAAAAATCATCAGAAAATTCATCCGTTTACGGATATGTATATCTGTTGGTTCTATTTCTCTGGTAATATGGACCTTGAGACATTGAAGATTTTCTATGATGTGGAAGAAAAATTTCCGGATTGTTTTGAATGGTTAATGTCTGACATGACGTACACTGATGATTAGTGTAATTGAAAAAGCGGTCTCTTTTGAGGCCGTTTTTTGTTTAAAAATATTGTTGACAAAAATGGTGAAAGCTTTAAATTATGGTTCTGATAACAAATTACTAACTGAATTACTAATTAAATTATTATATATATGGAAAGTATAAAAATTTCTGAACAGTTCCATGCAGTAAAGAATGCGAACAAGAATGTTATGCTTAACTTTCTTCAAGATTGTAAAGACATTCATTTTTTTGTACTTGCTTATATGGTAACAAGTAAAGACAAGAAAGTATGGCAAGAAATCTTGAATAGAGAGAAAGTGCATCCTTTGGTGTTGCATTGTATGTTGACGCTTGCTACTGATAAGTGGGGTAAGCGTATAAAAGAACATCCTTGCTATCAAGAATTTACTCTAGATGATTTTGTGCCAGTAGAGGACTACAATATCGTTCCTACAGTTCCTAAACATCTGGTTGATTCGTTTGTATGGACAGATGCGTTTGATGTTAAGAAAAAGAATATTGTTTGGATGCTAAATATCGTGCAAGGCGGTAGTGTATCTCATGTTCTGTATCTTATCGAAAATGCTAAACTTGAGGATAGGGTTGTGGTTGAAATCCTTAATGAGTTCACCTCTGATGACAGAATGATAGAGTTTATCAGAGATGAGGCTGTTTTGAATAATCTTTCAATGCAAGAGAATATGAGACGGCAGGTAAAGGCTGTCGATGAGTATCTTTTGGATATCAAGAAAGTCTTTAAGCATCTTAAATATTATCAAAATTTATCTCCGTTGGCAGAGGCTTTAGTATGTTGGCTTTATGCTGGTAACTATATGAAGTTTGATGAGTTTAAGATATTTTTTGATATTGATGAAGAATTTGCTTCAGTTTTGAAAGATTTATTTAAAGAAATGGAGTTTTTTGCATAATCTTTGTTTGAAAAAGCGGTCTTGTAAGAGGCCGTTTTTTTTGTTTTAAAAAACTGTTGACAAATGTGACAAAATAAGATATCTTCTTGTGCAAATAAGTATACATATGTTAAACCAAAATATAATTGTTTATGAAGAAGTTTATGACTTTAGCAGAACAGCTCAATGCTATTAATCATGCTGATGAGGCTAGCATGATGGCTTATCTTGAAGGATGTGCAAATCCTCACTTCTTGGCTCTTTCTAATGTGGTTGCCAGCGGAAACGTTAACGTAATCGATGAAATTATCGCGATGGAAGAGCTTCACACATTGGTTATAAGGACAATGATGGCGGTTCTTCCAGATGAAATGCATCATCTCGTGCGTAACCATAAGAGCTACAAGGAAATTGATGCCAACATCGTTTTTCCAGGAAGTCAGGAGACCTTTATCGAGATGTTGCTTGATACTCGCAGTCCTTACGAGCCGGAGTATGATGTTGACAGTCCTGAGTGGATTGAGGAGTTCAACGAAAAGCACAACGACCCGAACTGGCAGATGAATGTTGTTCTCGGTCGCAGTGTTCCGCACATTGCTTTTCTTATCGTGAATAGCGTGTTGGACGAGACCGTAATCAACAGTCTTCTCAACCACTACTCAACTGACGAAGACAAGATTAGCTATGTGCTGGATAGTGAGTATGACGATGATGAGGGCTACAGAGCTAATCTGATGCAGGAAGCAGTTACATTGCAGAAGCATCTTGAGGACAGAGATCTTTTCTTTAAGCTTCTGGCAGAGCATCAGGTGTTCACTGAGGCTACAGAAACTCTTATCTGCTGGTTCTATGCTAGCGGATATATGGAGTTCAATGCCTTCAAGTTCTTCTTCGATGTGACAGAAGACTTGCCTCTACTTCTCAAGTACAGATTAAGATTTCTCACTCTTGAGATTGATGACTAGTCTATCCTCGCACAAATTAAAAAACGGTCTCTTATCAGGGACCGTTTTTTTGTGAGCTATTTTTTTAGTTTAGCAAGGGCAGCGAATGGATTGTTTTTCACAGGAGTTACATCTTCTATTATTGAAGAAAATTCTTCTCCTTCCTTTCTGGGGTGGTCGTCTAATATCAATGCCAATTGTTCTATGGCAATATCGCCTAAGTCTATTTCTCCATTCATTACAATATCAGGTACATTGCAATTTATATCTTCATCTATTTCTTTTATATCCTCGTATGTGGCATTTGTATCATATGTTATGCTAAAATCTGCGCGATAATTTTTATCAAATTCATCCAAACTTATTACACTGATTAGGCTTATATTGGCTTTAACATTGCCCCATACAGTCAATATCCCTTTTTTCTTTTGGAACTTTAATCTTATCTCTGATGAAAAACTATTCACAGCTGGAACTTGCAAAATTTCTGTTAAAATTTGTAGCTCTTCCTTGTCTGCGTCTAGTTTGTAGAGCTGTTCGCCCTGATTTAATTCATCTATTTTTAGTGGATAAGAAAAATCTTTTTGCATTACTTTTTTCCTTGTGTTATAGAAACTATATCTATCTAATATATAATTGTAAGGAATTTAATATGTCAATACGCAATGTTCTTTTTTCGACTCTAGCAGGAGTTTTGCTCCTTGGTGGCTGTTCATCAGACTATTTTGTGCAAACAGAAGGTAATCTTCCTTCTAGAAATGATGTTCTTTCATTAAAACAAGGTATGACACAAGAACAAGTACGCAAAATTATGGGCTCTCCTAGCGTTATTTCTAGTCTTGACCATCGCACTTGGCTTTATATGAATTCTACAATGAAACGTATGGCCTTTTTTGAACCAGAAGAATTAGAGCGTAATCTAGTGGCAGTACGTTTTAATCAAACCGGTAAATTAGAGCGTGTTGTAGAGCTTTCAAAAGATGGCGGTAAAGATATTGTTGTTTCTCAAGATGCAACTCCTGTTCTTGGTAGTGAAGAGACATTTATGGAGAAGTATTTTGGCGGAGTGGGGTATTATATGCCAATCGAACCTACTAATGACGGTGGTTTGTAACGAGGGGAAATGTGCTAAAGTACGGTCATGATTGCAAATTTGCTCCTTTATGTACGCTTTTTATGTACACTGCAGTTGCAAATTTGCTTCCAGCACCGCACTTTATCCCATTTCTTTATGTTGAGAGATAGTTTTAAATTTATCTCCTTAAAATACACTATTTAACTGTAGTTGCTCATGTGCGCTTTTTATGTACACATCAACTTTAAAACCACTTCCAGCATACCTACTATCCAAAGCCTTTGCTGATTTATTTATTGGGGCATTTGTCTAGGTATTATGATTGCAAATTACTCCTTTATGTACGCTTTTTATGTACACATCAACTTTAAAACCACTTCCAGCATACCTACTATCCAAAGCCTTTGCTGATTTATTTATGGGGGCATTTGTCTAGCAGGTATCATGATTGCAAATTACTCCTTTGTGTACGCTTTTTATGTTATTGAATGAAAATAATTGTTTCGGTCATCCTCGAGGCACGGCGTAAGCCGTAGCACATCGGGGATCCAAAAGACAGGCACCGAAGGTGTGCAATATTTTATATTATTTGAGAGTATAAATCGTT
>JAZNKG010000015.1:0-18159 GCA_045578445.1 Alphaproteobacteria bacterium | reverse complement strand
TCGCTATGGACGAAGGTTTACGTTTCGCTATCCGTGAAGGTGGTAGAACTGTTGGTGCTGGTGTGGTTTCTAAGATTGTTGAATAATCTTATTCGCATTATACCAAATATAAAAAGCACTCTCTTAAGAGGGTGCTTTTTTGTTGTGCATTCTAATTTCACTTATCTACACAAAGAAATATAATACACCTAAAATTACAGCCAATACAATATAAATAACTCCATAAAATATATATTTATTAGGAAACTTTTTAGATATATTATTTTTATATAATAACGGAAACAAAATATAGGATATTAAATAAACTAAACCCCAAAAACTTATACCTTTATTAAAATCTAAAACAAATAATGTAAATAAAGATAATATAACAGGAACACAAAACCATCCTAATATAAAATAAAAAATTTTTCTAACTTTATCCATTAAAAATCCCTTTCATGCTACATAGTACTCTATGCAAAATAAAAAGCAACATATATTATGTTGCTCTTTATCTTACACATTATTTATTTTTCTTACCTTTTAATTTATTTATATCATTACGCCATAGATTATGGTAATTTTCCCTAACTCTATCACCAATTAAACATCATTTGGATATTCTTTTAAACAACCGTGTTTATCATCCCATTTCCAACAATCAGTTCGACAGCGATGTTCTTTATAATCCCAAACACCATTTCCACTATCTAAACACTTATCTGCCAATATTTTATCAGAAACTTCAGGTATAAAATTTAATGCAATGTATAAAAAAACACTACTAAAAAAAATAACATAAAACACTTTTTGCTTCTTTACATAAAAAGTTCCAACAAAAGAAAATAGGCAAACAATAATATTAAAAACATACACAATCAATAAATATTGATTAATTCCTATTGTTAATAATAAATCAACACTGGTAATTAAGATTAAACTTACTAAAAAAAGTAATTTTATAATAACTTTACCGATTTTAAAAATATTTTTTTTATCCATTTGCCTATTCTCTATTTTTATATTTACTTGTATTCTTTACGATGCGTTTGAATAATATTCATACAGTTTTTTCAAATCATCATCCATACATTTCAAACAATTCTTTAGTTTTTTAACTCCTTTGGTATCTAACATAGTATCTACTGGTTTAATAGATTTTTTCTTTATCTCGCAGATAAGCTCAGCTCTATTATTAGAAGCAAGTTTCATATTTTTTGCTTCCTTCTCTGTCAAATACCTATTTAGAGGAATAACCAAATCACTATTTGTTTGTGTAAAGGCTTTTATAACATTAAAAATAGCACTAGCAGGTAACTTAGAAGCGCCACTGTTTTTATCTGGCAAATGCACATCTTTTGATAAATCAGAAATTTCTTTACCGCGGATAACAGTTTTTTTCATTATCTCTTGTAAGAAATTTTTTAAATTAGGAATCTTCTTTTTTAGCTTAAAGCTGTTTTCATCCAAAAACATATTATCGTTATGATTTCCCAAAATATACGCCTTAATATCTTTCATAGACAATGATATATTTTTATTTTTTGCTTCTTCAATAAAAATTGTCTTAAAGCGAATTGTATCAAGATAACATCCAATACCAAAAACCTTACCGTTATTAACAATTTTATTAGTAACTTCAGTCATCATATCAGATTGATTAGTAACAACCAACACATTAGATTTTGGCGCATATTTAACTATAGAATTTGCAATATCAACCATCATTTCATAGTTTTTGTAAGACTGAATATTACGTCCGGAAGTATCTACGGTTTTAAAAATTGCTTTTTCTTCTTTAGTTGCAAAAAGACCAGAACAAATAACCACCAAATCAGAATTTTTAATTTCTGTAATATCGCTAGTCGCAATAAAATTTATATTCTTCGCAAATACTTCATCTCTAAGTAAAATACTTTCTTTTAAATCTTTAAGCTGACCAATAATCTTTTTAACATTATTTGGAGCATACAAAATTACATCTACTTTAGAGCTAAAAACACTATGCTCAGCTAAAATTCTTGTTAGCTCAGAACCAACTTTACCTGAAGCACCAATAACTGAAACTTTCATACAACACCTCATAAAAAAACATATATACTACGCTATATTATGAAAAGTAAAAAAGATGCTAAAATTTATTAATAAATGAGGGAAATTTTAGATAGATAGAGTTGGGCTTGAGGGAAATGAAAATTTTAGTAGTGAGTAGCAAATGTCCTGCAAGCGAAAGGAGCGTACATAGAGGTACGTGACTGAGCGAAGACAGGCTTCCATTTGCTAACTCAATACTAAAATTTACCCATTTATTTTATGGAAAGGTCTTTCTGATTCTTCCCCTCTGCCGCATACTTTTCTAAAACAACGGCTGCCTTCTTTGGCATAGCAATACATCCTGGACCAGCAATACAGCCACCTTCACAACACATTACTTCTAACATATTGCAATTATCATCTAAGCCTTTTAGAGCATACTTTTTCAAGTTTTTAACTGCGTCTTTAGTTAGACCATTGATTGCAAAAGGACGATAATCTGCACGACCTTCCATTAAGTTTGCAACAGCTTGTGCTACACCGCCAGAAATTGCATAACGACGAGATTGAGTTGATGCCTCATCAGCAAAAGAAGATGCATCAAGAGCATTTACATCAACACCTTTAGCAGAAAGCATTGCTTGAATATCAGCAAAAACTAAAACATAATCGATTTTTTCTTTATATTCAGCTTCCAAACGTTTTGCTAAGCAAGGACCTACAAATACAGCTACAGCATCAGGATAACGCTCTTTAACAACATCTGCTGTATAAACCATTGGGCTTGGAGTATGAGAAACAAATTTTTCTAACTCTGGCACATGTACTTTTACAGTTTTAACATATGCAGGACAACAAGAAGTTGTCATAAACTGAGCGCCTTCTTCCATTCTTTCTACAAACTCAGCAGATTCGTCGCGAGATGTATATTCTGCTCCATATGCAACTTCCACAACATCATCAAAACCTAAAGCTTTATATGCAGCAATAACCTTACCTAAATCATTACCAAATTGTCCAAGAACAGCAGGAGCAACCATAGCAACTACTTTCTTATTAGGATTTTTAATAGCATTTAACACATCAATCATTTGAGAGTTATAAACTATTGCACCAAAAGGACAAGACTGTAAGCATTTACCACAAGAAATACATTTATCTAAATTGATTTCTTCTCTACCTTCTGCATCTTTAGTAATAGCATTTACAGGGCAAGCTTCTTCGCAAGGAACAACATATTTATGAATAGCCCCATAAGGACAATATGTAGCACACAAACCACATTTAATGCATGCATCTTGGTCAATAAAAGCTTTATCTGTAACAGAAATAGCCTTTTTAGCACAGTTTGCCTCGCAAGGTCTTGCCACACAGCCTTGACACATTGGTGTAACCTCAAAAGATTTAGAACGACAAGCATTACAAGCTGCTTTAATCACAGAAATGCCAGCTCTTGGAGCAGATGTTCTAGCCAATGCTTCTTTTGCAAACTCATCTAAACTACGATTCGCATCAACTTCTTGCGCTAAAAAACCCATAGAAGCTAAAATTTGCCCTTTTATAGATGCCCTAAAAGCTTCTTTATTATTAACATTACCCTTAGATGAAAGTTCATCCAACACAGCATTAATATCAGAAAATTCATTTTCTACAAAAGACTTTGCAACACGTTCCATTACTTCAAAACGAACAGGTGTTACATTATTTTTTTGTGCTAACATAAACGTCCCCTTATAGTTACTTTAACATATTATCATTTATTTTACCCCAAAATTTATAAGATTCCTTTAAAAAAGCAAGCAAAAACAACAAAAATTTATTTTTTTTGCATTTTTTACTTGACCTATAGACAAAAAAGTGGTATCTATGTTGTCAACTATAGTACTATTGTTAAATTTTTAAAAAATCTTAATCAGCATGCAAACACTTTATTGCTGTAACGGACAAGTCCGTGTATTAGAGACCGGAGTAATCTATGGGTCTTCAAATCCAGTTGACCACAAGTTTGTCCCTGGAGCTAAACGAATTGAAAAGTTCGCAAAGAAAGAGCTTCGTTCAGAAGAAAAATTCGTTAATCTCTACTCAGAAGTAGAATGGGTTGGCGAAGCAATCACTGAAAGACAGTCTTTTTATATGGCTGCAACAGGCAACTATGCTCTCGTCCTTGGTAGTTCATCAATATTCAAAGTATCAAGCAGAATTGCTCCGTACTTTAGGACTAACGAAGGAAAGTATGAAAGACTATGGTTAACCGAAAGGTTTGAGCCAAAGATGAATCCTGAGTACCTTAATGTACACATTCTAGCAGACAAACTTTCCAAAGTAATTGGATGCTTTGAGCTGGAGCTCGGTGAACTCAGATGCAAAGAACACAAGGCTATCGCTTGGAAGCTTTCTTCTGAAACGGGAAAAACTTTCTACATCCCTTGGCATAACGGATGTGTGATAGAAAAAAGAGAAGAGTCAGAACTCTCTTTTACAAAGAAAGACCTCAAGGAGATGACCAAGGTGTACTGCGCTCTTCGATTTGAAGAAGAAAGCAAAGGCACATACCGCATCCTAGTCTGCTAAGCTAAGATGGCTACAACAAAAAAAGAACGTTAGAGATTTCTCTGACGTTCTTTTTTTGCTTAAAACACAAAGCTAAAATGCTGAAGAAACACCAACTACACCAATATAGTCTGTAACCCCTTTTTCTCCATCTGCATTAAACCTTGCTTCAACCTTACCCATTAAATTAACATCATCTTCTGTCTGACCTTTATAATATAAGCCTAAATCATATTCCTTAGCTTCAGGTCTTAGAGATGTCGTTAATTTATTCATATAAATTGTATCAGAGTAGTTATCACGACCCGTTGCATAGTTAAACGAAGCACTACCTTTAACCACAGACAAAGGAGAAACTAAACTCAAACCAACTTTATTCTTTTTATCAATAGCATATTCGCCAGCCAACATAAAGCTCTCTGTTTCTAAATCTGAAATAGAAAGCATAGAGGCATCTGCACCATTTGTATAACCTCTATAATAAGATGCCATCAAAGAAATATTATCTGTTAAGTTAAGAGCTGCTTTAACGCCCATAAAGTATGTTGAGCTATCTTTAATAGAAAAACCACCAACACCATTCATACCAAGCATTGCATCATTTTCGTATAACATACCACCAAGAGCCGATAATTCTAAGTAATCTGTCATATTATAGCTATATTCTGCATTAAGAGCATGAGATTGTTCATCGAAAGAATGATTATCTTGCTCATAGTCTCTTTCATACAAACCATTTTGACCTGTTTGTAGAGATAACTTTAATTTTGAACTTTCACTAAGATTTAACGTATTTTCTGCACCATAGGCCTCATTCATTGCAAAATAAGGATTAGACACATTAACCAAAGCTCCTTCATTTGTATCGTATTTAGAATTCTCAGCATACCAAAAACGAGTAGCTCCATTATCTGTTTCATTAATAACTTCCATCGAAGCAAGATTAGCTTTACCACCATTGTCCATAGCTTGTGTTGAACTAAATTGAAAACCTGACTTTTCATCCTTTAATACTTTTCTATCGCCAACCATAGCCATACGAGAAACAGTATTTCTTAAATTTGCATTTGAAGCATGAACAGTATTAACCAAGTTTTCGGTATTATAATCAAAAGGTCTATCCAAACCATCAAACACTTTAATTGTCTTGGGCATAGCTTTTAACAATTTATTTTGCATAATACCTGACATTGATAATTTAGAACTACCAACTGGCATTACATCATCAAAAGAAGAACTAGATGCAATATTTAGCTCATCAACAGGAGTTGTAATTGCTGCTTCTAAATCTAGTTTACCTTGTCCATAAACATTTTCACTATACCCTGCAAAATCTTTATCAGCTGTTTTTAATAATAAATATGCAACATTCTGACCATTCAACCAAGGATAATAACCGCTTAATAAGGCAATACTACCACTAACAACTGGAGCCGCCATTGATGTACCTGATTTTATAATTGTACCATCCTCAAAAGGCCCTGTCGAATAAACATCTGTACCAGGAGCTGCTAAGCAAAAACCAGAAGTAGAACCGCATATATTCGAATAAGGCGCAATCTTTCCATCATTACCCAATGCCGCCACTACAATCATTGGTACTTCATTATCTTTTATATCAAGCTCTTCTCTTTTTTTCTTTTTTTCCTCAAGAGAATCTTTATAAGTCTCTTTTGCCTCTTCACTTGCAACTTCATAAGAAGCAGGAGCATATAAAAGACCTAAGCCAGCCATTAAATCAGCATCATCTCTAGCATCATTTCCCGATGCTTGAACCCATGCCACATTTTTTTTTGCCGTATAATTATATGTATCTTCCAAATAACCTAAATCATAATTTTTTGCATCTTCTGCAGTATCTTCGGCATTAACACCTAAGCTAACATTCAAAACATATATCTCATCATCATCGACCATTTTTTTTACATTTTCATAATATTTAGATGATGCTAAATTCAAATCCCAACTATTTGCAACAATATTGGCATTATCAAAAGCCACACCATGCATACCACTATCATTTTTATTGCCAGCAATAATACCTGCCACATGCGTACCATGTGATAAATCTAATAAAGCAAAAACATTACCATCCAAAGCCGGATTGCTCTCAATATCTAGTTGAACACCAGGATTTCCTGCACTACCACCATTAATCACTTTAAAGTCATCATACGACAAATGCCAATTATTAATTAAAAAAGATTTCATCTCATCTAAAGTTAACCCTCGTAACATCTTACTTTCATCAATACCTTTTGTATTTGGATCATCTTCATCATATGCCACACTTGTTACTGTTGGAACATAGCGTTTATAACCCGAATTATACGTATATGTTACTTTTGATACATAATATTTGCCATTTTCATTTATTACATAATATTCTACACCTCTATCATCAAGATAACCTCTTACCGATCCTAAATCATTATAAGCGTTAGAATCATAAGAATTAATAATTTTGCCATTCAAATCTTTTGTATTATATACTCCTGTATCCAATACACCTACATTTATCTTTTTCAGAGGAGTGCCATTAATATTTTTACCTTCCTCTCCATCTTTATATATTTTAGCATAAACTGATGCTGCTTTTATTTGTTCTAAAAAGTGACCTTTTGCATATTCATCTGTTCTAAAAGTATTTGCTTTATCGTCTATGTTATCATCTCCACCAGTATTGTCATTACCGCCAGTGTTATCGTCGCCACCTATATTATCATCCCCACCAGTATTATCATCTCCACCAGTATTGTCATTACCGCCTGTGTTATCATCTCCGGTGTTATCGTCACCACCTGTATTATCGCCACCGCCAGTATTGTCATTACCGCCTGTATTGTCATTACCGCCAGTGTTATCATTCGGTTTTTTATCTGTAGTAAACTTACTACCTCCACCTCCGCCACCACCAGCAGCAAGTGCAACGCCTCCACCAACAGCAACAACACCTAACCCTGTTAACAAAGCATTACTAGAAGTTGCAGGAGCAACTTTAAATCTTTTTTGAGAAGCAAAATCATCTTCGTTAAATTTATTTTTACGAGTATGCTCAATTTTTTTCACACATTCATGTTCATCATCTGCACCATACTGCTTTAATAAGCTCATCGCATTTTCATCTTCTGCAATCATAGCCAAACAATATGCAGTATATCCATTTCTCGTACGCAAATCTATAGCACTCTTATGCTTTGATAAAACATTAAAAAAGCTATGATTACCACGTTGTGCTTGCATAAAAACTTGATAGGCATTTATTACTGCCGAATATGCAACAGAACTTTTACCCAATACTGCAATAAAAAATAAAATAGGTACAACTTTTTTGAACATACTTTTAGTCCTAAATGAATTCATTGCTATAAGTATAAATCATAAAAGACTAAAAAATATTTAATATTATTAAAACTTATTTTGCAAAAACTCTATAATTTCTACATCTGCTGGAGGAAATTCAAAATTATTCATATCTTTTGCACTAACCCATTTTAAATCTTGATGAACTATAGCTTTTAAGTTTTCTATATCTTTAATTTTTGCTTTATACACCAAAAGCTTAAAATCTCCATGTTCATACTCTTTAGAAACTTCTAACAAAAATTCATTAACTTCACAGCAAACATCCAATTCTTCTTTTATTTCGCGCATGATACACTGTTCAATGCTCTCTCCTTCTTCTTGCTTTCCACCTGGAAACTCCCACAAACCAGGAAGAGCCTTTCCTTCAGGGCGTTGTCCGATGAGAATTTCATCTTTTTCATTAACGATAATTGCTGTACCAACTATTTTCATTTTTATCCTCAAATTTAATTAAATATTAAGATTAAATACTTACCCTATAAATATACAAAAAATACAACAAAAGGAAAACAATGTTCGGATTTTTCAACAATAAAATTTTTAATTATGGCTGGCTCCCTGAATACGAAGGACACGAAATTTATTATCAACAAATGGGAAACCCTAATGGAGAAGTTGTTTTAACATTTCATGGTGGACCAGGAGGACATTGTAAAAAAAGTCATGGACTTTATTATGACCTAAAAAAATACCGTGTCATAATGTTTGACCAAAGAGGATGTGGCAAATCAAAATCAGAAGATTTAATCGCTTTTAATGATACAAAACGTCTTATCAAAGACGCAAAAAGACTTTTAGAATATCTAAACATTGATGAAAAAATTATCGTTGGTGGTGGCTCATGGGGTTCAACATTAGCCCTTTTATTTGCCCAAAAATATCCCGAACTAGTAAAAAGAATCTGTATAAATTCTGTATTTCTTGCGCGTCGAGAAGATATGGAATGGATGCTAAAAGATAGCGGACTATTCTACCCAGATTTACTAGAAGAAATTCGTCGCCAAAGCGAAGGAGAAAATCCGTACACTCACTATGCTAAACTCATATTTTCAGAAGATTTAGGTTCAATTCAAACCGCCGTTAAATATATGGTGCATTATGAATATTTAATGGGACAATTAGATGCAAAATTTCATGAAGTAAAAATTGATAATGAAATTATAAATTCTGCACGTATCAGCTTATATTATGCAGCAAATAGATATTTTCTAGAGCCTGATGAAATATTAAAAAATATCGATAAAATCAAAGATATTCCAACATTGATTGTTCATAATAGACTTGATATGTGTTGCCCACTAAAAGGCGCATGGGAATTATACCGTTCATTAAATAACGCAAAAATTGAAATAATCTCTGATATAGGACACGGCGGTAAAAACCTAAAATCTACATTCAAAAAATTAGCTTAACGGGTTTTATTTTTAATCTTCAAAGTCTTTGCAATAGGTGGTATTTCAATAAACAAGGCACAAACACCATGTTTATTCACATCTTCTTTAGCATACATACGCTCAACTCTAACCTTAACTTCTTCCCTATTTTCGTATCCTATTAATTCAGGGTCTAACATTTTTAATGTTGTATCAAAATCATCAAAAACAGCAATACCTGTTACCTTGCGAGTAGTCTTTTTCTTATCTACCACATTAACATAGTCAATCTTATCGCCAACTTGTATATTATGGAATTTTTCATAATAAGGGCGAATATCTATTTTTCTAGTACCATTTGCAATCTTAGAATAAGCAAAAGGATATACTTCTATTTCATTTTTCTTTTCAATCATTTTAATACCTCACATATTTTACAATAGCTGTTTTACATCAATAAAAATATAAAATCAAGAAGTTTTTATACGTACTAGTATGTATGTTAATAACTTTTTAAATAAACAGTGCCTGAATCAAATATAAACAAGCACTGTTATATACTCAAAAAATTATATTATAAAACGGCTTTAACTTTAGATAAAATCTTTTCTACGGTTAGATTATATCTATCATAAATGCTATCAAGAGGTTCTCTATTAGTAAATTCTTTTAGAGCACCAAAGTTAAGTACTTTTACATCTGTTGAGCCATAAAAACTTGCAACCTTTTGACCAAAGCCACCAGCTAAAGCCCCATCTTCTAATGTAATAACAAGTTTATGCGTTTTAGCTAAATCATCAAGCAACACATTATCAACATCAGAAGAACATCTTTGATTAACTAGAGTTGCATCTACACCCTCATTTGCTAGAGCATCAACCACTTTTTGCCCTAATTCAACAAAATTACCTAATCCTAAAACCGCAACATCTTTACCTTGCTTAATAACTGTAGCTTTTACAAGACTATTCCAATCTTCAGAAACATTATTGCTATTTACAACACATTTAGGCACGCGAATAACTACAGGATTCTCATTTTGCGATAATGCACCTTCAAGCATTGCCAAATATTCTTGTTTTGTTGCTGGTGACAAACAAACAAGATTTGGAATTCCATTCATCATCGCCATATCAAATGTGCAAAGATGTGTTTCATCAGCTTCAGAAATACCACCCCAAAATACCAAAATTACAGCTGGATTTTTATTCATAGCTAAATCTTGAGATAATTGGTCATATGTACGTTGAATAAATGAACTCATTACACAAAATACAGGTCTACAACCAGCTTTCGCTAAACCAGAACTCATAGCTACAGCATGCTCTTCTGCAATACCTACATCAACATAATTATTCTTTAAGGCTTCTCTTCTATCTTTTGTTAAACCAAATACACCTGGAGTACCTGCTGTTAATACAACAACTTTTTCTCCATTATCAATTTTATTTTTCAAAAATTCATAAGTAATGTCATTATAATTTTCACCACTAAAATTGAATTTTTTATCACCGCTTTCAACATCAAAAGGAACACTCCAATGCCAAGGCTCTTTATTTGTTTCCGCAAAAGAATAACCTTTTCCCTTTAATGTATTAAGATGCACAACAACAGGTTTTTTGCTATTTTTAACTTTATTAAACGCCTCAATCAAAAGAGGAATATCATTACCATCGTTAACATACAAATAATCATACCCCCAAGCCTTAAACATATTAAGCTCAGCTTTACCATTCGTTTCACGTAGTAATTTTAAATTATCATACAAAGCACCATGATTCTCAGCAATAGACATATCATTATCATTTACCACAACAATAAAATTAGAATTAAGCTCTGAACCTGCAAAATCTAGACCTTCTAAAGCTTCTCCACCTGATAAAGAACCATCACCAATAACAGCAATTACATTATGGTTTTGTCCTAACAAATCGCGAGCCTTTGCAAGACCAGACGCCAAACTTATCGATGTTGACGTATGTCCCACAACAAAATTATCATGTTCACTTTCACTTGGCGCTGTATATCCTGATATTTTGTTATAATATTCTGGGTTTAAGAAACCATGTTTGCGCCCTGTAATAATTTTATGAGCATAACATTGATGCGATACATCAAATACAATTTTATCAACTGGAGAATTAAATACATAATGCAATGCAATAATCGCATCTGTCATACCTAAATTAGGTCCAACATGACCACCAATAATACTATTTCTCTTCAAAATAGCATTTCTAACTTCAACAGCTAATCCTTTTAATTCATCAACATTCATTTGTTTAATATCACTAGGACCTTCTACTCTATCTAGATATGACATTTTTCCTCTCTTATATAAAATTAATACTTATTACAAAATAATATAAAAATCTTAATTTTTTACGTTTAAACAAAAAAAGAAGAGATAATTTCTTATCTCTTCTTCACCCCTCAACCAAACTTATTTAGATTTTTTAGTCTTAGCTGTAGATTTTTTAGCCTTAGCTGTAGATTTTTTAGCCTTAGTTGTTTTCTTAGCCTTTGGCTCTTTCTTTGTTTTAGTTGTTTTAGCAACTTTTTCTGTTACTTCCTTCTTTGGTCTACCTGGTTTCTTAGCAACTTTTTCTGTTACTTCCTTTTTAGGTCTACCTGGCTTTTTAGCTGTTTTTTTCTTAACTTTTTTCTTTTTACCTTTATTTTCTTTTATTTCTTGTTGTTGCTTAGAAATCAACATAGCCTTCTCTAAATCTTTTTCAGAGCAAAGACCAACAGCCATTGGATTAACAGGACGCAAATTCGCCATATCAGCATGAGTACCACCGCGAATAGATGCAATAGTAGGTTTTGTAGTACCAATAAGTTTACAAATTTGTGAATCAATTACCTCTGGACAATTTTTTATAATCCATAAAATAGCATTAGGTTTTTGCGCACGTTGTGTAGGAGAAAGAACTTTCTTAGCTTTTGCATTTCTTTCTTTCACATTTCTTTCTAAAGGATTAGCTGTTAATTGCGCTGTTTCATCTGCTTCACAACGAGCAATTTCTTCTCTTGTTAATTGACCATTAGCAATTGGGCTAACACCTAAAATATTATAAGCTACTTCGCCATCAGCGATTGCTTCAATTTCAGCTAGATGAAGCTCACAAAAATCTGCAATTTGTTTAAAAGTCAATGTAGTATTATCAACCAACCAAACTGCTGTGCCTTTAGGCATCAAAGGTGCTGTCATAATATCATCCTTTCATATTAAATAAATCTTTTAACTAAAACCTAAAACTTTTTTATTTGATATACAAGCGGTTTATTACTTTTTCTACATAAAGTTTATATTAATTAAAAGACCTGTAATTACTACAGGCCTTAAAATTCAAAGCTAAAAATAAAAACTAGTTAGAAGCTTTCAAACCAAACTTCGCAAACTTGTTATTAAATTTACCTACTTGACCACCAGAATCTACCATACGGTGAACACCTGTCCAAGCTGGATGAGAAAATGGATCAATATCCAAAGTCATCTTATCGCCTTCTTTACCCCAAGTAGTCTTTACTTTCTTTTCTGAGCCATCTGTCATTACATATGTAATCTCGTGATAGTCAGGATGAATACCTTTTTTCATTATTATCTCCAAAAACTAAACTATTCAAAAAAATTTAAACACCTTATACACTGCACTTTTATAGATTGCAAGCATAATTTTAAATTATTTTAAAATTTTAGCAATTTTTTGACTTAAATTAAAACTAACAGCCATTAAATTACCAGAATTTAACACCATTGGCAAATCTTCTGTACGAGTATCTGATTGTTCAATATCTAAAGCCAAACCGCCAGATTCTCTAACCAAAAGAACACCTGCTGCAATACTAGCAAGCATAGAACTAGGTGCAATTACTGCATCTAATTTACCTGCTGCCACATAAGCCAAATCAAGAGCTGTAGCACCGCTAACACGCACATCTTTGCACAAAGCAATAGTATTATTAACATATTTTGCAGTAGCTTCAACATCGCCATTAGGCTTAATTGCTATTAATGCACCTTCTAATTCTTGCTTTGCAGAAACACGTAAACGTTCATGGCTTCTAAAACCTTCTTTGAATGCACCTTTACCTTTTTCTGCAAAAAACAACTCATCACGAGCAGGATTATAAACTACACCTGCCAAAATAGCATTACCATTAATCAATGCCGCAGAAATAGCAAAATCAGGATTACCATGGGCAAAGTTTGCCAAGCCCTCAATAGCAGAAACACTTAAAAACATTCCTTCTTTTGGAGCTTTTTCATTTGCTAAAACCACAGGAATAGTTGGCAAAACCTTACCTAATTCTACTCTTAACCCCTTTTGAATTTTATCAAATGCAATTTTAGTAAAATCAAGACTGCCTTTAATAGAATTTTGTAAACGCTCAATCTCGCTAAAGTCGCGATTAAGATTAATAGAAGCTTTCTTAACCGCACCAACGATATTTGTGAGCATTGGTGAAATATATGCCATTATTTTGCTCTTTCAACGTAGTTTGCTTCTTCAGTACCAACAACGATTCTTTCGCCAGCTGCAATAAATGGAGGAACACCGATTCTAACACCATTATCCAATACTGCAGGTTTATAAGAAGAAGTAACTGTTTGACCTTTAATAACAGGCTCTGTTTCTACAACTGTACAAATAACTTGTTGAGGTAACATAACAGAAATAGGTCTATCGTTAATATGAGAAATACGAACAATCATACCATCTGTCAAAAATGGTCTAGAATCACCTAAAATATCTGTGGGCATAGAGAACTGTTCATATGTTTCATTATCCATAAATGTTAAACCAGTACCGTCTTCATATAAGAATTGACAATCTTTATCTTCAACCATCATCTTCTCAACAGAATCTTCTGTTCTAAAACGTTCATTAGTTTTTGTACCTTCTTCAACAGATTTCATTTCAACCTGCATAAAAGCACCGCCTTTACCTGGTTTAATGTGTTGAGCTTTTGTAATTGTCCAAGGTTTACCTTTATATTCGATAACCCAACCAATTCTTATAGATCCAGCTAACTGTTTCATCTTTTAGTTCTCCATATTTACAATGTTAAAATTTTCCTTAGAAATTAATTCTGCCCTCCCCTTTACGTCATTTTTTTTAAATATGCAACAAAAAACTGCTCTTTAGACAAAAAAACTTTCAAATAATACTTGCAAAATAAATAAATTACTTTAATATAGCCAACACTTAACTTACTATTTTAAAAAAATAATTTTTATAAATCCAACAATTATGATTGCAAATTTTCTATTAACCAACATTGGAGCGACTATTACCTACTCCAAAGAGGTAGAAAAGCTACTGCTCAAAGCCTTCAAAGAAGACTACAAAAACTGTGGTCCGCGTCTTTCAGAAGCAAACCAGCTGAAGCTTTTTGAACTCACCAAAAGTAAAAAGCTTATCAAGGCTTACTTAAAGTCATGCAAACCATGCTCTGAGCGTAATCTTGAGGAGTTTGAAAAGAAACTTTTCAGCCTTGAGGATGCAGAAGAGCTTTGGAAACTCCATATCGATAAATTTGGAGTTTTAAGTGATGATACAGAAGCTCTCTTGATTGAAAATGTAAAATTTACATCAATCTTGAAGTATTTTCTTGACGCAGGATGTCTTATCTCAGATGAAAGCGAAGATAAACTCCTCTCAAGGGATGATGCAAAAGAGCTTGTGCCGAATTACATCTCAGAGCTTAAGTGTTATGAAGATGAAAATTGGTACAACGAATTCGTCGCCAAAGCCAAAGAAAAAGGCATTATCTAAAAAACTTAACCCCGCCATCAAGACGGGGTTTTTATATATAAATTACATTTCCATTCCACTTTTATTAATACCAGCAACAGCAGGTTTATCATCGTCTATATAAACAATTTTGCCTTCATAATTTTTTGCCTCAGTTAAAAAAACTCTAGTTTTTTTCTTAAGCTTTATTTCTTTAACCATACTCAAATCACATTCACTCAAAGTAACCTGAGAACACATAGATAAATCTAGATATTGAGGCAAATTCCTAGCACCATATAAGTTAACTTCAGCCCCTTCTTTGAGCTTTAATTCTTTAAATCCGCCTAAATCACAACCGCATAAAGCGACCTCTGAACACATTGATACATCTAAATCACTAGGTAAATTTTCTGTATATTTTAACACAACCTCAGATTCTGGCCTAAACTTTATCTCTTCAATTTCACTTAAATCACAACAACTTAAATTAACTTTAGAACATTCAGAGAAATCCAAAAATTTTGGTAAATTTTTTGCTCCATTTAAATAGACTTCCGCACCAGATTTAAATTTAAACGCTTCAACTTGACTTAAATCACGGTCATAAAGAAAAACTTTATATAACATAAAATGCAATTTTAAATTACTACCGCTTAATGCCTCTAAATCATATTCTGAATAAACATACCTATAGCCAAACTTATCATAATACTTTGGTTTTACATCAATCTTTTTTAACTCATCTACACAGTTGCAACTCTTTGCTAATTCCTTTAAATCATCCATAGCTTGGGGAGACATCTCTCGCCCATCAACAACAGATAATATAAAATCTTTATATGGCAAAACTTTATCTACAACTAACGCTCCATTTTCATCTGAACAAGCTTTCGTAATATTCTTCAAAACTTTTTTAATATGCGCAAAGTGATTGGTTTTGGTTAAAATTTCCATAGCAAACTCTGGTAATATAACTCCACCATTAGCATCGCGATTGGTATTAATCCACTCCTCGACCTTTAGTGCATCCATATCAATATTATCAATCGCTACAAACATCTTACATTTCCTTATTAAAAACTTTACCTATTTTACCAATTGTAGTTTCTTCGTATTCTACCTCTCCGCTAAAATTCTTCGCTTCTTTCATAAATTCTCTTTTTTGCTTTCTATCTTTAAACTTAATCTTTTCTACACCTGTTAAATCACAATCTGTCAAATTAACTTTAGAACACATAGATAAATCTAGTTCTTTTGGTAAATGCGTCGCTTTACGTAAATGTACCTCTGTCCCCTCTCTAAATTTAAGTTCTATTCCTTCTAAATTGCATCCCATCAAATCAACCTTAGAACACATAGAGAAATCTAACTCTTTCGATAAATTTGTTGCTCTACATAAATCAACATCTGCCCCTTCTTTAAATTTAAGATTAATTCCTAATAAATTACAGCCACTCAAATCAACTATGGAACACATCGATACATCTAAATCTTTCGGTAAATGCATCGCTTTACGTAAATGTACCTCTGTCCCCTCTTTAAACTTTAGATTAATCCCATATAAATCACATTCGGATAAGAAAACGCATGCGCACATAGATACATCTAAATCTTGGGGTAAATGATATGAACCCCATAAATTAACACAAGTATCTTCTCTAAATTTAAGTTTTTCAACCCCTTCAAAATTACAATCTATAAAATCAACTTTAGAACACATGGATAAATCTAACTCTTTAGGTAACATATATGCCCCTTGTATCCCAGCAGTAGCCCCTTCTCTAAATTTAATACTTTTTATAAAGCCTAAATTACAATAACTCATATCTAACTTATCTGCATCATAAAATACTCTTTTACCAGCATTTGCAAGAGACTTAAGTTGTTCTTCAAATCTAACAGTTTCTACATTCACATTTTCACAATCTTTTACCTCATAAATTTTAGTTTTATCATTAACTTTATCAAACTCGTCTCCAAATCCCTCTTTTTCTGCCAAATTTTTCAGCCCTTCCATAGCTTGGGGAGACACCTCTCGCCTATCAACACAAGATAAAATAAACTCTTTATAAGCTAAAACTTTATCTACAACTAATTCTCCATTTTCATCTGAACAAGCTTTCGTAATATTCTTCAAAACTTTTTTAATGTGTGCAAAGTGATTGGTCTTTTTTAAAATATCCATAGCAAACTCTGGCGATATTACCCCACCGTTAGCGTCGCGATTGGTCTTAATACATTCCTCAACCTTAAAAACATCCATCTCTGCATTATTTATTTCTACAAACATCTATTAACATCCTTTTTAACTGTCATCCCTCGATTTGCCTTGCAAATCGTCAAGGCATCTTCGAATTAATTTACATCTCCATACCGCTATTACCATTTACTACGCTTATACCTTTCCTATCCCCAACATATTCCACCTTTTCGCAAAATATCAGTCCATGCCTCATAGCCTCTGCTTCTTGAACTTTATCTTTAAACTTAATCTTCTCAACTCCAGTTAAATTCCAACCACTCAAATTAACATAAGAACACATAGAGAAATCTAATTCTTTTTGGTAACCAGTTGTACCATATAATTTAACCTCAGCCCCTTCTCTAAATTTAAGGTCCAATCCACATATATTACAATAACCCAAATTAACCTTAGAACACATAGATACATCTAAATCTTTCGGCAAATTCATCGCATTATGCAAAATAACCTCTGCACCTTCTCTAAACTTAAGTTTCAATCCATCTAAATCACAATAACTCAAATTAACATAAGAACACATAGATACATCTAAATCTTTTGGTAAATTCTTTGCTCCTATTAAATTAACTTCAGCCCCTTCACCAAATTTAATCTTTTCAACTCCCTCTAAATTACTCTCTCTCAAATCAACCTTAGAACACATAGATACATCTAAATCTTTTGGTAAATTCTTTGCTCCTATTAAATTAACTTCAACCCCTTCACCAAATTTAATCTTTTCAACTCCGTTTAAATCACATCCTCCTAAATCAACCACAGAACACATTGATAAATCTAACTCTTTCGTCAAATGTTTAGCCTTATATAACTTAACCTCAGCCCCTTCTTTAAATTTAATTTTCAATCC
>JAZNKG010000014.1:0-9204 GCA_045578445.1 Alphaproteobacteria bacterium | reverse complement strand
AAACTTATTTTTATGGGTTGTTGTTATTTTATTACTATCAGTATTGAGCGTTTATATAGATAACAAAAATACAATATCTAAATACGAAGATGCGCCTGTTTTTAAGGATTTTACTTCGAAAATAAACGATGTGTCATCTATTAAACTTCAAACAAGTTCCGATGAAATTATTTTTGAAAAACAAAACAATATTTGGATGTTAAAAAACAATCCAGAATATCCTGTTTATCAAGAGCGTATAAAACAACTTTTTGTTACCTTAAATAATATGCGTTTTTATGAAAAAAAATCTGACAAAGTAGAAGATTTGAAATATTTTGGTTTTTCTTCGTTAAAAGATAAAAACTCTCCAATGATTAGCGTTTTATTAGAAGATAACAACAAAAACTCCATAGCAGAATTTGATATTGGTTGGTATAATATGGATTTAGGGCGAGGCGCTAAAGCTGCTTATATAAAATTAAAAAATCAATTTCAAGTATGGTTAGCAGATGTTGACTTTTTTGATTTATCTCTAAATAAAAATTATTGGACTTATAGTTCATTATGGAATTTACGCTTTGGAAGATTTATTAGTTTTAATGATATATCTGATGATGAAAAGGTTATGAATTTAGTAAAATATCTCCTTAATACCTATATTGTTGATATAAAAGATAACATAGATGCAGATAAGATAGAGAAAATTCATATATTATCTGAAAATAATAATGATTTTAATATTGTGTTTTACAAAACGAAAGATAATAAATATTTTGCTAAATATGAGTTTATTAATCTAGCTAATGGAAAGCATATTGAATTCTTCTCAAAACATATTAATAACAAATATTTAGAAATAAATAAATCAGATATGGAGAATATTATAAATGTACTCAAGTGATAATAGTAATAAATTAAAAAGCTTAGCGGTAATTTCAGGTGTTTTTTTAGCTGTTACTTTAATCTTGGTAAAACTTTTTGCTTTTATAAAAAGTGATTCATTAGCTGTTTTTTCTTCATTAGTTGATAGTGTTACAGATTTATTTGCTTCTATGGTTTCTTTTTTGGCTGTATATTTTTCTTCAAAACCAGCATCAGTAAATCATCGATATGGATATGGTAAAACAGAAGCTCTTAGTGCCCTACTCCAGGCTTTATTTGTTGGTGCTTCTGGTTTGTTTGTTATTATAGATGGAATAAAAAGATTAATTAACCCAATAGAAATAACTCAAATTGATACAGCTATTTTTATTATGATTTTTAGCATTGTTTCTACTTTGTTTTTGGTTTTATTTCAGACATATGTTGCTAAAAAAACAAATTCACTAGCAATAAAAGCTGATAGAGCCCATTATGTTGTTGATTTTCTAACAAACTCTGCAGTTATAATATCTCTTGTTTGTATACACTTTTTTGGTTTTTACTTTTTTGATGTAATTGCTGCGTTATTTATTTCTGTATATTTATTGTATAACGCTTATAAGTTAGCAAAAGAATCTATCGATTTAATTACAGATAGAGAATTATCTGGAGATGTTAGAAAGAATATAGAACAAATAGTTATTAAAACAGATGGTATATTAGGTATGCATGATTTTAGGAGCAGAAGTTTAGGTGATATTTATTACATAGAAATGCACTTAGAAATTGATGGTAACACACCTCTATCTTTAGCTCATGAATTAACAGATGTTGTTGAAAAGAAAATAGAACAAATATATCCAAATTCTCAGATTTTAATACACCAAGATCCTTATGGTATAAAAGAAGATAGAATCGACCATCAGATTGATGGAGTTTGTGTTTTAGATTAATATTATTTTTTAGCCTTTAATTGCCCGCATGCAGCCAAAATATCTTGTCCTCTAGGTACACGTATTGGTGCGGCGAATCCAGCTTTATTTAAAATTTGAGAGAAATTTTCTATCGTCTTTTTATCACTTGGCTCAAAACCACAACCTGGCCAAGGATTAAAACCAATCAAGTTAAATGTAGCTCTTAGTTTGTATTTTTTGAGCAAAGAAATTAATTCTTTTGCATGTTCCACCCCATCATTTATTCCTTTTAATAATAAATATTCAAAAGTTATATATCTACTATGGTCTCCTTGTTGATATTCTGAACAAGCTTTCATAACTTCTTCAATTTTATACTTATTATTAATTGGCATAATTTGTGTTCGAATCGAATTATTTGGTGCGTGTAGTGACACTGCTAATCTAACACCTGTTTTTTGTAATGCTTCAACTATCTTGGGAGCTATTCCAGATGTTGACATTGTAACTCTTCTGCGAGAAAGAGAAATTCCCTCGTTATCAGTTATTATATTCAAAGCTTTTACAACATTATCTAAATTATTAAGTGGCTCTCCCATTCCCATTACAACAATATTTGATAAATATCTTGTTTCATTTGTTGGGCTTGGCCATTCATTATAAACATCTCTTGCCACCATAAATTGGCCAACAATCTCTCCTACGGTTAAATTTCTTGTAAATTTTTGACTTCCTGTATGGCAAAATTTACATCCCATCGCACAACCAACTTGTGTAGATATACATACTGCTCCCCTATCCTTTTCTGGGATATAAACCATTTCAACGCGTTCACCATCTTTAAATTCTAGCAACCATTTGTGGGTTTTATCGATAGATATTTGCTCTTTTACTATCTTTGGTCTTGTTATGGTATATTTTTCTTTTAATCTTTCTCTTAAAGATAAAGAAAGATTGCTCATATTATCAAAATTGGTTTCACCGTGAAAATATATCCATTGCCATAATTGTTTTGCGCGAAAAGACTTTTCACCAAAATTAATAATTTCAGTATTTAATTCTTCTCTAGTAAGTTCTGTTAATTCAATTTTCTCAGTCATTTTATTTACATTTTGCACTAATTGCACGATAGGCTTTACTAAATCCAGATAAAGAATATGTATCTTTTGTTTTTGTTCCTTTGAATGATACACCTTCAACTATTAATTTTTGACCTCTTTTCATTTCTTGAACAAGTTTTTTATCTGTTTTACTATCAGGAGCCCATGCATTTGAACCGCTTGTAAATAAGTTATTAAATGTTGTTACTCCTATTTTTACAACTACATTTGAGTTCTTTTTATAATTATATCCAGCAACAAAATTTACAACATCATAGCTTTTTTCTGCAGGACGATGTGTTACTATAGCATATATATCACCCCTAACCTTGTAGTTTCCTTCATCTTTTTTTGGTGTTGATGCCATATAACAAACAGTATTTTTACCTTCTTTATAAGAATAAGCAGTCCAATCTCCATATTCTCCTAACTCTACAGGAGAATTTGCAAATGATGGATTTGATAAAATTGTTAGTAAAAAGAGAAATACATACTTTTTCATTGTCATAAATCCTTAATAAATTTAATTTTGTTATATTATATTTAATACTTTTATAATAAACCATTAATAACTTAATTAAATCACAAAAAAAGAGGTTTGCTATGTTTCATCCAGAATACATTAATCCTAAAAAACTTATTAATAATAAGGATATTTTGAGGCTTTTTAACTTAGTTGAAAAGCACGGTGGAAGATTGCGTTTTGTGGGTGGCGCTGTTAGAGATGCTATTGCAGGCTTTTCTCGCTCAAATATTGACTTAGTTACCGACCTCTCTCCTTCTGAATTTTCAGATATGTGTGATGATGAAGGGTTAAGATGTGTTCCTATTGGTATACAATTTTTTACCTTAGGGGTTATGATAAATAAAAGCTTTTTCAAAGTAACCTCTTTAAGCCCAGAAGAAGATAATTTAAAAGATGAGTGGAAAACTGATGCATCAAAACGTGATTTAACAATCAATGCAGTTTATGCTGATGAAAAAGGAAATGTGTTTGATTACTATAATGGGATAAAAGATTTAGAAAATGGTGTTATTAAATTTATAGGAAAGCCAGAAGAAACAATCAATAATGATTATATACGAATTATGCGTTTTTTTAGATTTTGCGCAATGCTTGGTAGAAAAATTGATAGAAAATCTCTTAAAGCATGTGTAAAAAACAAAGCATTACTAAAGAAAGTTTCCGCAGATAAAATAAAAGAAGAACTATTTAAAATCATGGTAGCCCCATTTGCTGTTAGAGCTTTAGAATTAATTTTTGATAATGGAATATTAGATTTTATGGTTGCTCCCCCTAAAAATTTAAATAATATGGATAAATTAGAAAATCTAATTAAAAACCTTAATATTGAAAAAAATATTATCAGAAGAATTTATGTTGTTTTTGAACCTAATGCTAAAAGAGCTAACAGACTTGCTGATATCTTTAGACTAACAAGAGAGCAAAAAGAATATTTTTTAGATTTAACATCAGCTAAACTAACATTATCAAACTTTAAAGACAGTGTATCAATAAACAAAGCAATTTATATGTATGGTAAAGATGTATGTAAAGACAAGTGGCTTTATTTAAATTTAGATAACAAAGACATACCTCAAATAAAGAAAATTTTAAATACAGTGGATTCAATTAATATAAATGAGTTTCCTATTAATGGAAAAGAACTTATAAAAATAGGGGCTGATACTAAATTCTTAGGTTTATACTTAGATGTATTAAAAAAAGAGTGGTTTGAGTCTGGATGCTTATTATCTAAAAATGAATTAATTGATAAATATAAAACTATTTTTGATAAAAAATAAAAAAATATTTATTTTCAACATGTTACAAAACATCTTATATTTTAAGATTTGAGTGTGTGTTTTTTGTTTTTATAATACAACACTCTAAAAAAATAATAAAAACCATACAAGGCTAAAAAATCAGCCTTAAATTTGAAATTTAACAAAATACAAAAAATATATTTATTTATTGTTTTCTAACATCTCAAGTATTGAATTTAACTCAGCGGGATTTTTATACTCAATAGTTATTTTTCCTTTATCATTTTCTTTAGCATTAATCCTTACTTTTAATCCTATATTTTTTGATATCGTTTTTTCAAGCTCTTTTATACTTGGGTCTTTTTTTATAGCTTTGCTAATTTTATTAATAGCATTATTTTTTAAATTAGATACATATTCTTCAGTTTGACGAACTGTTAACCCTTTACTTATAATTTTTTGAGCAATTTCATCAACATTTTCTAATCCAACTAATACTTTTGCGTGACCAGCTGATAAAGAACCGTTTTTAACATATTCTTGTACTGTTATTGGTAGAGTTAATAACCGTAAAGTATTTGTTATATAACTACGAGATTTTCCTATTATTTGAGATAGAGCCTCGTGTGTATGTGAAAATTCAGTTATCAAACGACTATATCCTTCTGCCTCTTCGATTATACTTAAATCTTCACGCAATAAATTCTCTATAAGCGCAACTTCTAAAACCTCTTGATTACTTAAATCTTTCTCAATAACAGGAACTTCTTTTATATTTGCTATTTTTGAAGCTCTCCAACGTCTTTCACCTGCTATAATTTCGTATTTATCACCATGTTTTCTCACCAACAATGGTTGTAACACACCTTTTTCTTTTATAGAACAAACTAGAGCATCTAAAGCTTCTTGATTAAACTCTTTTCTTGGCTGATATCGACTAGGATAAAGATTATCTATAGATACCATTTTTATACCAGTATCAGAACTATCTCCGGTATTTATATTATCTAAACTAAAATTTAAATCATCATCCCCTAATAAAGCTTCTAAACCTCTACCTAATCCATGTTTTTTATTTACTGACATATCTATATCTCCTTTTCTCTTTTTAATACTTCTTTTGCTAAACTTAAATAAGCTTTAGCTCCAGCGCTTTTAAAATCATATATTAAAACAGGCATACCATGTGATGGTGCTTCTGAAATTCTCACACTTCTAGGTATAACTGTATTATAAACCTTTGCACCAAAATATTTACGAACATCTTTTTCCACCATTTGACTAAGATTATTTCTTTTATCAAACATTGTTAAAACAATACCTTGTATATCTAACTTAGAATTAAAATTTTTCTTTATTATATTTATATTTTTAACTAAATCTGTTAAACCTTCCAACGCTAAAAATTCACTTTGCAAAGGTACAATAACAGAATCTGAAGAAACTAATGCATTTATTGTTATCAAATTTAGTGATGGTGGACAATCTATTAGCACATAGTCATATTTACCATTTAATGAATTTATTGCATTTTTTAATACATATTCTCTCTTATTTACATCAATCAACTCTATTTCTGCAGCAGCTAAAGATGGTGAAGATGGTAACATATCAAATTTTTTTATTTCTGTTTTAACAATAGCATCTTCTATATTACAATTATTTATCATTAAATCATATGTTGAGTATAGACATTTATTTTTATTAATTCCCAAAGATGTTGTGGCATTACCTTGTGGATCCATATCTAATATTAGAACACGTTTTCCAATTGCAGCCATAGCTGTTGCAATATTAACTGCTGTTGTTGTTTTACCTACACCACCTTTACGGTTTGCTATAGATATAACTTTAACCATTTACTTTCTCCTTATATTTCTAATATATAATATTTTACCAGTTTCATCTGTTTTACTTTGAATTACATCAAAATCAAACTTCCATTTTTTTAACGATAAATCTATTTCTTCTTTATATTTACTTCCTTTTGGGAAAATTAGACGCGTATTTTTATTACAAAACGGCTTTGAATAATCTATCAACCTATCCAAAGAAGCCATTGCTCGCGATGATATCAAGTCAATATTTTTAGCCTTTATATTCTCTATTCTATCATTTATTACTTCAATATTTAAATTCAATTCATTTTTTACTGTGTTTAAAAATAAAGCTTTTTTAGTTATACTTTCAACTAAAAATATCTTTAATTTTGGAAATAATTGTTTACCAACTATAGATAAAACAATTGCAGGAAAACCCGCCCCTGAACCAAAATCATACATTATCTTATCAGTATTTTTTATAAATTGGCATAACTGTAATGAATCCAATATATGTCTTTCCCAAATATATTGAACAGATGATTTACTAATTAAATTAAACTTATTATTCCACTCAACAACTAGAGCTTCGTATTTTTTTAGCTCATTAATTGTTTCACGTGAAACATTATACACTTCTAAAATATTTTCCATATTCAGATATTATTCGTTTACTTTTTATTTTACATCAAAAAATAAAGTTATAAACATTAATATTAATTAGATTTCATATACCCTAAAATAGCAATAATAGCGGCAGGGGTTATACCTGAAATTCTAGATGCTTCACCTATTGTTTGTGGTTTATATTTTTCTAACTTAACAACAACCTCTCTAGATAAACCACCAATCTTTGAATAATCTATATTTTCTTTAATTTTTATATTTTCATCTTTTTTAAATAACTCTATATCACTAAATTGCCTTTTCATATAACCATCATATTTAGATTCTATACATAATTGTTCGTATATATCATCACCAACGTTTATCATTTCAGGTAATATTTCATTTATTGTTTCACGTGAAACATCTTCTCTACCAATAATATCAAATAAAGATTTTCTATTATTACTCTTTAATGATAGCAAATTATATTTTTCATAATCAGAAGATTTTAAATACATTGTATTAACAATATTTCTCATACTATTTAATACACTTTCTTTATTTTTAAATACATTGTATCTATTAATAGAAACACAACCTACATTATACCCTTTTTCTGTTAAACGTAAATCAGCATTATCAGCTCTTAAATAAAGTCTATATTCTGATCGCGAGGTAAACATTCTATAAGGCTCATCAACACCTTTTGTTATCAAATCATCTATCATAACACCTATATACCCCTCACTTCTATCAATAAAGAAATCATCTTTATTTTGAGAAAATAAAGCAGAGTTTACCCCAGCTATTAAACCTTGTGCAGCAGCCTCTTCATACCCAGTTGTTCCATTTATTTGCCCCGCTAAATATAATCCTTTAACTTTTTTAACAGCCAAAGAGTGATTTAACTCCAAAGGATCAACATAATCATATTCTATAGCATAAGCATACTGAAGAATTTCCACATCCTCTAACCCTTTCATTGTATGAATAAATTCATCTTGAACATCCGCTGGCAATGATGTAGATATTCCGTTTGGATAAACAACATCGGTATCATATCCTTCTGGTTCTAAAAATATCTGATGACTAGTTCTATCAGCAAATTTCACCAGCTTATCTTCTATACTAGGACAATACCTTGGACCAACACCTGTAATCAATCCAGAAAATAAAGCACATTTTGAAAAATTATCTCTTATTATCTTGTGAGTATTTTCATTTGTGTAAGTAACATAACAATCCAATTGTTTTTGTGGTAATTCTTTTGTTAAAAAAGAAAATGGTATAGGTTTACCATCTCCTTCTTGTTTATCTAAAACACTCCAATTAATTGTTTTACCATTCAACCTTGCTGGTGTACCTGTTTTTAATCTACCAACCTTCAAACCAGCATCTTTTAAATACGATGTTATACCTGCACAACTAACATCTCCTACTCTTCCACCAATAGATGTTTGATGACCCGTAAACATAACACCGTTTAAAAATGTACCAGTAGTTAAAACAACGCTTTTTGATAATATTTCATTATCATCATCTAAACCAACACCTTTAATAACATTATTTTCTATAATTAATTTTTCTACACTTCCCTCTAGTATATCAAGATTTTCTTGTTGATTAAGATATTCTAACATATATTTTTTATATAATTCTCTATCAGCTTGTGCCCTAGGTCCTCTAACAGCTGGACCTTTTGAAGAGTTCAACATACGAAATTGTATACCTGCTTTATCAATTACTTTAGCCATTAAACCATCTAAAGCATCAATTTCTCTAACCAAATGCCCTTTACCTAAACCACCTATTGCAGGATTACAAGACATTTCACCAATTTTATTAATTTTATGTGTGATTAAAAGGGTTTTAACACCCATTCTAGCAGAGGCAGCTGCTGCTTCACATCCTGCATGTCCACCACCAACAACAATTACATCGTATATCAATTTATTTCCTTTATTATATTAAAATTTGTTAGATTTTATTATTATTTATTTTTTTTTCAAGATTTTTTGTTATTGAAAATTTTCTTTATTTTTTTATTGACATATAATACTATTTATATATAAATAAAAATAAATACAATTTTTAATAAAGGTTTTTAAAATGATTATTAATACAAGTAAATTGCAAAATGAAAAACATTCA
>JAZNKG010000013.1:0-22946 GCA_045578445.1 Alphaproteobacteria bacterium | reverse complement strand
TTTTAAATCTACTTTATAAGCATCAGATTTAATGTCCTCTAATTTAAAACTAAAACTATCAAAATATGTCGAATCTAAGAAATCATCATAAGAATCAGAATAATTTACTAATACCTCACTATTTAAATGAGTGCCAAGAGCATAAGGAGTAAATTTATCACTTCTTTTACCCAATGGTTTAGTGAAATTATTATAAATTTCAGATTTTTTAGAGAGCAATACCTTAAAATTACTAAAGCCAAGTGTAGAGACTAATGTTTTTTCATTAGAAAATAGAGAGCGTCCTAATCCCAAATGACTAGGGGTTAGTTTAATACCCATGCTTTCTAATAAAGTTGGCGCAATGTCATAAGTTGTAAATTCTTTTTTACTATCAATTTTTAATCCTTCAGGAAGGTTTAGGAAGGCATTGTAAATTCCTCTTTTAGGACGACCAATGGTTTTTATTCTAGATGGCAAAATATGATCTCCTAAAATAACAACAGTCGTATTTTCCCAATATGGAGATTCTTTTAACCAAAATAAAAAGTCACTAATGGTTTTGTCAGAGCACATAAAAACATCTCTTAAATCATTGAATTCATGAGAACATGTATCATCATAAAAATATCCTGGAGTATGAGTATCAAGAGAAAACAAAGTTAACATAAAAGGTTTGTCTTTATCAAATTCACTAAGTTTTTTCTTAGCAAATTGCAATAAAGTTTTATCTTTAACCCCTTCAAAAGTTCCAATATGAGAAGCGTGTTCTTCTTTAGGAATTGTAGATAATATCTCATCAACTCCCATTGCTTCATTATAACCATGAGTGAAAGCAAAAACATCAGCATTTGTAAATGTAATATCCGCAGCTTTAATAATTGTTGTCTGGTAGCCCTCTTTTTTCAATACTTCAGCAAAACAAGACGCTTGTGGTAAAAAGTATTTTGAAGCCCAAATATCTCGTTCTTGAATAAATCTTAGAGGAATACCGCATTGAGACGCAACAATAGCTGCAATAGAATAATCAGAACCAGTTATACTACGATGATTTGCGGAAAATTCGCCAGTTTGCTGTATTTTGTGTAAATTAGGAATAAGATTTTTTTCATAATATTTTGCTTCAGCAAAATTATTTTCAAAACTTTCTAAATAAATAAGAATTAAATTACGCTTTTTCTCAGGGAATTCTACTTTGATTTTATCTAAAGACGTATAATGATCTTCATATAAAGTAGATACAGAGTTTGAATATATTACATAATGGATGTAGCCAGATGAATATAAAATTATAAATGAAAATAATATGGCTGTACAAAGTCTTTGCCAAATATTTAAGAATATATAACATAGAGGAAAAATAACGATAAAAAATAAAAAAGCTAAAACGTAATCTTTAACAGTAGTATTTGCAACAATTACACGAGGAGTCAAATCTTTAATAGTCATTAAAATTTGTTCAAAATCAGCATCCGGCCATATCCAACGAATATACAACATAATAGAAAATATCATTGTGGAAATAGCTAAAAAGCAAAGTACCGTTAAATCGAATAATTTTTTAATAAAATTCATAACTACAAAATTTCCTTAATCTGTTTTATAATTTTCCTAAACATCTCATAACTTAAAACACCTGTATTAATGTTGTAACGAGAGGTGTGATAACTGTCAATGATTTTAAGATTATATTGTGGTAAATCCAAAATATTTCCGTGTTTAAATTTTGCAAAAGATTGTTTTATACCTAAAGTTTGCAAAACATTTTTATGCGATATTGTTCCTAAGCATAAAATAACTTTTAAATTTGGCATAGCAAAAATTTCTTCTTTTAAAAAATTTCTACAAGTTTTTTCTTCTTCAGTTGTTGGTTTATTCTCTGGCGGAACACATCTTACTGCATTTGTAACTCTAATATTTATTAATTCGAAACCATCATTTTTATGCTTAGCATAATTTCCTTTAGCAAAGCCAAATTCCTTAAGTATAGGATATAATATATCTCCTGCATAATCATTTGTAAAAGGTCTCCCTGTTTGGTTTGCTCCATTTAATCCTGGGGCAAGTCCAACAATTAATACCTCAGCATCTATTTCACCGAATGGTTCAACCGCTCCATTATAATAAGATGGAAATTTTAATATATTCTGCTCTCTAAATAGACATAACCTTTCACATAGATTGCATCTTTTTTCAGGAGGGATAAAGCCCATTACATATTCTCCAAATATAAAAAAATATAAAATTGCACCAATAATATGCAAAAAAAATAAATTTGCCTATTTAAAAAGAGTTTTTTGCACATATATAGCTAGCGAGAAGTATTATTAATGGTATAATACTTTAGGACTAAAGTTAATTTTAGTTTGTAATGGAGTTAAAATATGAAAAAAATATATTTATTAACAGCAGCAGTGTCATTATTTGCACTTAATGCAAATGCCACTGATTGGAGTATGGGAAATGACTTCTTTAGACCATATATTGGTGCAGATTATGTTTATACGCACGCTAAACATGGTAGAGAAGCCAAAAATATGAAAAAAGATTATAGCTCATGGATGGTAAATGTTGGTACAGATATTGCTAAATACACAAGTATTGAAGCATTTTTCCAACAATCAGGTGAAAGAAAAACTAACTTTGAAAATAGTAGAATTAAATCTGAGTTTTATGCGTGGGGTCTAGACATGTACGGTCGTATGCCAGTAATGTGCTCAGGATTTAATTTACTAGGTTCTTTAGGTGCCGCAAACTATAATGTAAAATATAAATACAATCCAGGCAGTGTTGATAAACAACGTGTAGGTTATCGTGCTGGTGTCGGTTTTTCATATGATTTCAATCATAATGTTTCATTTAGAGTTATGGGACGTTATAGTTATATAGGAATGGCAAGCTTAAATCATTTGATGGAAGTTACCGCCGGTCTACGCTATACATTTTAAGACAAAAAAAGGTGACTGCAAAACAGTCACCTTAAACTTTTATGTGGCTAAATGTTATAAGAAATATTTCAAACCAACTACACATTCATTAGCGCTACAAGCACAGTTTTCTGATGCTTTATTAACTCCTAAAGGTAGGGCGCTTGAATGGGTGCCAACAGTATATATGCCATTGGCTTCATCAAAATCTTCAGGAGATGTTACCTCATACATTTCTGTTCCTGTAATTTCTCCAGTTCCTACATACAAAGCCTGAAAACCAGATGCTGGATCTTGCCCCCAATCCATAGTAGCAAAGCTTACACAGGTCAAATTTGTTAAACCTGTAATATACATTTCAAAAGCTTTTGGAGTACCATCTTCAGCTTGGCTTTCAAAAAACCTAATATTACCATTTAAAATATGAATAAGTTGTGAAGAACCATTAATAGTAATGCCATTTGGCACAACTCCAGCATCTATTACAACTCTTTCTGATATTCCCTCATAATCACCTTGTGCCATATAAAGGCTTCTGATATTCATGGTCAATTCACTTACTTGTGATAATAAAGTATTCATTTTATACTTGGCCATAGCTTTACTATAGCCAGCAATTCCGCCAACTGACAAAACACCAACGATTGCTAGTACACCTAGCATCTCAATCATAGAACGGCCTTTTTCACAAACTTTCATAAAAGTCTCCAACGCAACAATATATTTTACTAATAACGTATTTTTATTAATATAAACTTAATAGTATCACATATTTTTTTAGATGTAAACCCTATCAAAATAGCTATTACTATAGTTATAGCAATATATATCCAAGCAAAATAAAATTCAGAATAAGGAAAGAAATAATACCAAATATCTGTTTTATATCTATACCAGTCAAACTCATTAAAATTAGATATAAGCGATTTAACTATAGCAAATCCAACAAAGTGATGCATCATAAGATTAAAAGTGTTGTTCGATATGGTTTTAAGGCATTTACTTGCGCTTAAAATTGGTGTAAATATTTTTGCGATTCTAGTCCAAAACAAAATAGATAAAAAGCAAACAGTATAAATAATAATTGGATTAACGTGTATATCATTAAGCCAAGAAGGAGTATGATTATAATTGGGGAAGTTTATATATATAATAGTTAGTATACTAAATATTAGTACGAAATAAACAACTGAATTAATCTTAAAGTCATATTTTTCAATATAATTTTTGAATATGAATCCAAATGAAAAGATTGGTAGAAAATAAACACATCTAAACATTAAAAGCAAAAGAGAAGCTTCTCCATTATTTTTATTGGCATATGGCAATAATAAGCAAGATAATATTAATGTGGATACAAAAAATATTAAATCTTTATATTTACAGTTAAGAGGTTTTAAACATAAAAAACTAATTAGTTGAACAAAAAATAAAGGAACTAAAAACCAAGAAGCCATATTAAATATAAATTGATGTCCATCTATTATGGGAGCATATAGTAAATTATAGAAAGATAATTTTTCTCCAATTTGAAAGTCAAAATAATTATTTAATACATAGCATAAAACACCATACAGCAAATTCCATACATACAAAGGAATGATTAAATGAGAAAATTTTCGTACAAAAAATTCTTTATAACTTCTATTTAGATTAAAAAAATACCCAGAAGTAAACATAAAAAGAGATATGTGATAATTTTGATATTTGAAAAATCCATTAAAATCTAAATAGTCATAACTACCAATATGTCCATCAATTACCATAAATATAGCAATAACATATAATAGTTTAAATGTGTCACTAGCGCTAAAAGTTATACTTTTGTTCATATTTAACCTTTTATAAAAATATTGGCGATAAAATATCCTAACATGTTAAATATAAATAAATCTTACTCTGTAGTTAAGCAACAATAAATTTATACAATGTGTATAAAAGTCAAAAATAACTTCCAATTTATATTGTTTGTTTTAACGTTTTCGCAGTAAGAAATTAGGGGGATATATGTCGTTTTTTAATATCTCAAATATAGAAACTAGCAAGAATAATGTTAGTATTCAGAGCGTGCTCCTTTTTATATATAGTGCAATAGTAACATTTGCATTGGTTTTAGTATTATGCAAAAATTTTGAAAGTAAAGATGCTAAAATAACAGAAGAAAAACTAGCCGTTGTAAATAAGGTGGATGTAAAAGAAGACGTAGTGACTACCCAAGAAGTATTTACAGCAGAGGATGAAAGTTTTGATAATCCCGAAGTCGAATGGTCTGTTGACGGAGAAGAAAATCAGCCAGAAACAAAAGAAGAAGTATTAACAGTTGAAAAGGGCGCACACTTCATTGGCATACTCCAAAAAGTTGGAATGGAATATCAAGAGGCAAGTCAAGCTGCTTCAAGTTTAAAATCAGCTGGATATGATGTAAGAAATTTAAGAGCCGGACAAAAGATTAATATAACCAAAACTGTGGATGTTCCTTTTGGCGAGTTATTGAGTGTTGATAAAATTGTAATAGAGGCAAGTGCAGGTGTTAAATATGTTCTTACTCGTAATGAGGATGAAAAATTTGTAGCAGAAAAAGAAGAGCTTGAATTAAAGACTGAAAATAAGATGATTGAAGGAAGTATCGATTCTTCTTTAGCTGTTGCAATGGGCAAGGCAGGAATTCCACAAAGTGTAATAGGTAATTTTATTAATATTTTTGCGTATACTGTAGATTTTAGATCTGATATAAAAGCCGGTAACACA
This sequence comes from Alphaproteobacteria bacterium, assembly GCA_045578445.1. Lineage (GTDB taxonomy): Bacteria > Pseudomonadota > Alphaproteobacteria > RF32 > CAG-239 > CAG-267. The sequence continues at coordinate 17,292 of JAZNKG010000013.1, read as the reverse complement.
TTTAAGGTTCTATATGATAGAAAAGTTTCCCCAGATGGTAAAGTTATAAAAAATGGAGATATTCTGTATGCAGAATTAAACCTTAATAACGATAAAATAGCTCTATATAGATATAAAGATAAAAGCGGTGGAATAGATTACTATAATGAAAAGGGATTAGTGCTAAAAAGAAGTTTAGATCGTAAGCCTATGGAATTTCGTTCAGCACGCATTTCTTCTAGATATGGATGGAGAAAACACCCGATTCTTAAACGTCGTATATTGCATAGTGGCGTAGATTATGCGGCTCCCAGTGGTTCACGTATATATGCTAGTGGCGATGGTGTTATAAAAAGAGCGCAATGGGCAGGAGGTTATGGAAAATACGTGGTCATACGTCATAATTCAGAATATTCCACAGGATATGCTCATATGAGTAATTTTGCTAGAGGTATTAAACCAGGAGTTAGGGTAAAGCAAGGACAAGTAATTGGTTATGTTGGTTCAACTGGTCGTTCTACAGGTCCACACCTACATTTTGAAATTATTAAAAATGGTAAAAAAGTTGATCCATTAAAAGTTAAGGCAGCAACAGGAACCAACTTGAGCGGAGCAGAGCTAAGCAAATTTAAGGAAGAAGTTAAAAAGATAACTAATCTAGCTAATGAGCAAAAGGCATATGCCTCTGCAGAAAATGAAACAAAATCATCTGTTTCTAATTAATAAATAAGATAGTCGGGATTATCGGCTATTTTTTTTGAGTATTAAAAATAATTGCTTGCTAAATAAAAAAAGACCATTATAGAATAACTCCAGTACTAATATTTTACTTTAAGGAGAACTATAATGGAATTAAAAGGTTCAAAAACAGAAGCTAACTTACAATCTGCATTTGCCGGAGAATCAATGGCTAGAAATAAGTATACCTATTATGCTTCAAAAGCAAAAAAAGAAGGATATAATATTATAGCTGCAAAATTTGAAGAAACAGCAAATAACGAAAAAGAACATGCTAAAATATGGTTCAAATTACTTCATGATGGAATGCCATCAACAGTTGAAAACTTAAAAGACGCAGCAGCTGGCGAGCGCTATGAGTGGACAGATATGTATGACACAATGGCTAAAGAAGCAGATGAAGAAGGATTCAAAAAAATTGCAGCATTGTTTAGAGCAGTAGCAAAGATTGAAAAAAGTCATGAAGAACGTTACAATGCATTGCTAACAGCGTTAGAAGAAGGTACAGTTTTTGAACGTCCAACTAAAGTAATTTGGGAATGTGCAAACTGTGGACATAGAGTAGAAAGCTTAAGAGCTCCTGAACTATGCCCTGTATGTGAACATCCAAAAGCTTACTTCTTTGAATTACAAGAAAAGTTCTAAGCTTATTACTGTTGCTAGAAAGACTGCTAAAAAGCAGTCTTTCTTTTTTTATATCTAGCAAATAGTAGTACTTTAAACTTGCTAAATAAAAAATAATGTATATAACAAAGCATTATACATAATTTGAACGTGCAATAATGTTAAAAAAATTTATTTTCTTTATATTGCTTATACTAGGATTAGTTCCAACAAAAGCAATAGCAGACATAACTCTAGCCGTAATAGCTCCTAAAGCAGGAGAGCATTCTACTATCGGAAAAGAACTTTTTTCAGGCGCAAAACTTGCCATAGATGAAATAAATAATAACGGTGGTTTGAGTGGAGAAAAGTTAGACCTTTTAACTATAGATGATAGGTGTGATGATAGGCTTGCAATCTCAACAGCAGAAATGTTAGGGTTGTTAAAATCAAAAAAAATAGGCTTGGTTGTTGGTCCATACTGTTCAAATAGATTTAATGAAATTGCCGATATTTATGAAAAAGCGCAAATTTTTCAAATTGTACCTACAACAATAGCATATAGCGCTGGTAGTACCGAAAAAAAAGGGCAAATATTATTACTTGGAACCCAAGCGCAAATCAGCGGAGATTTTTTCAAATTTTATAATAACAATTTTGCAGGCTTAAAAGTTGGCTTTGTATATGATGATATGCCAGATAGTAGAAATTCAGAAGTTGCAAAAACTATGTTTGAAGAGTTTAGAAAATACGGCAAAGCAGACCTACTAAAATTTTATACAATAAAAAATGAAAATGGTATGCAAGATATAGTCGATTCTATGCAAAAAGATAATATAAATGTTGTTTTTGTGATAGGACGACAAGATGATACGATAGAGTTTATAGAAACAGCTAAATCAATAAATAAAAATTTTATAATATTTACCACCAAGAGAGTTTTGGATGAAAAGGCAGTAAAAGATTTAGGTAATATTTCAAATGGTATATATGTAATGAGCCTTCCAAGCCTAAAAGATAGTTTAATGTTTACAGAAACATTGGTGAACTTAAGATTAGCAGGTATAGAACCTGAAGGAATGGAAGTATATAGCTACATGGCAGTCAAATTGTGGGGTGATTTGGTTAATCAAGTAGGGGGCTTTTCATACAAAAAACTATCTGACGCCGCAAATAGTGAAGAATTAAAAGAAAAATGGAGCGAATTTTTAATGCACAGCGGTAGCATAAAGTCGTCAAAATACACAATAGAACAAATACAAGACCAAGAATTTAAGCAAGTGTATTAATAAATTTGTGCTAAGCGTGTAAAAACTCTTGTATCATAAAAATATATTATTATACTAAACCAAAATTAAATTTTGTAAAGGTAACAGAAAATGGCAGGAAGCATAAATAAAGTAATCTTAGTTGGTAATTTAGGACAAGACCCACGTGTGAGCAATACACAAAGTGGAACAAAAATCGTTTCTTTTAGCGTAGCAACAAGTGAATCTTGGAAAGATAGAGCAACTGGCGAACGTCGTGATAGAACAGAATGGCACAATGTTGTAATCTTTAGTGCAGGCTTAGCAGAAACAGCAGAAAGATATCTTCGTAAAGGCTCAAAGGTATACCTAGAAGGACAATTACAAACTCGTTCATGGGAAGATCAAAATGGTCAAAAACGTTACACAACAGAAGTTGTATTACAAAACTTTAACAGCACATTAGTTATGTTAGATGGTCGTAATGGTGACGGAGCACCAATGGGCAGTGGCGATATTTACGATTCTGCATCTTCTGGTTGGGATAATACTCCATCAGCAGACGCTGGTGTTGTAGATGATGACATCCCATTCTAAGCAAAAATAAATACAAAAAAAGCGAGCACCCAGCTCGCTTTTTTTATCTTTCTTCGTGTTTATATTTTCTTTTTTTAATCTCATCTTTGTAATCAAAATCAAAATAAAAGGCATCGAAGTTATTAATTACGCTTTCGCGTTTGTTATCTCTTTTAACTTTGTTCAAAGCGCGTCTTCTATTTTGATTGTTTTGTACACCTCTAACTCCAGTAGAGCCTTTTGCCATAAAGGTAGTATCAACATAAACTTTTTTTCCTTTGTACATAAAGTAATTCCAAGCATGTCCTGTACTTCTTTTTTGTGCAGAAGTAATATATTTACCAGCGGGGTAGGCATATCCAACAACCTCTTTTGCTCTAACTCCAGCTTGTTTACATAGTGCAATAAATAAATCAGCAAAATCCCCACAAATTCCAACTCTAGATTGAATAAGCTGATTAGGTTTTTGCCCTCTATAATTATTTATCAGCCTAGAAGTCTTTCCATTACTATATAAATATTCATCATAATTAATACGACTGGCAATCCAAAAGGCAATAGCCATTGCTTTGTCATAATCATTATCAAAAGGCTCTGATAAATATTTAGCTAAAGAAGGTATATAGTTTTCTACTTTTCTTGGCGTTCTATCAACATAATTTTTAATTTGATTTGGGTTATAATCCCTAGCATTAGCGATTCCCATAAAAGCAAATGCAAAAAATAGTAAAAATGTAAAAAAATAACGTTTCATAAATTTAGTCCCCAAGAAAAAACTCTTATTATATAATAGAATCATAAATTTAAATTTTACTTAATTTGATATAATTAAATAAAATCAATAAGTTAATAAATGGTATTATAATACTATTTTATAAAATCTTGAAAAATAATGAATTTTTTATATTGACATTAAAAAAAATATCTCTATATTAACCACGAATTTAATGTCAACTTTTAGAAAAGAGATTAAAAATATGAATACACACGCAACTAAGCCGTCTGATATTACAAGAAAGTGGTACGTTGTTGACGCTACTGACGTTGTATTAGGCCGTCTTGCCGCTCAAGTAGCAATTTTGCTCCGCGGTAAACACAAACCTTACTTCACACCAAACTTGGACTGTGGAGATTATGTTGTTGTTATTAATGCTGATAAAGTAAAATTAACAGGCAAAAAATTAACAGATAAAAAATATTTCAAACACACCGGTTGGATTGGTGGAATCAAAGAAACAACTGCTGGTAAACTTTTAGAAGGTCGTTTCCCTGAAAGAGTTATCACAAAAGCTGTTGAACGTATGATTTCTCGTAATCCAATGGGTCGTCAACAAATGACAAAATTAAAAGTATATGCAGGTGAAAATCACCCACATACTGCACAAAATCCAGAAATTTTAGATATCGCATCTAAAAACTCTAAGAACAAAAGGAGTGAAATGTAATGGCTAATAAGAAAATCGAATCTTTAACAGAAATTAAAGAAGCTGTTGCTGCTACTTCTGCTGTAGCTGAAACAAAACGTAAACCAGCTCGTGATAAACAAGGTCGTTCTTATGCTACAGGTAAAAGAAAGAATGCTGTTGCACGTGTATGGGTTATGCCTGGTAAAGGTAATATCACAATTAACGGCAAACCAGTTGATACATATTTTGCACGTCCAGTGTTAAAAATGATTATCAATCAACCATTTGAAATCACAAATCGTGAAAATGAATTTGACGTAGTATGTACAGTTCAAGGTGGTGGTTTGTCTGGTCAAGCTGGCGCTATCAAACATGGTATCTCTAAAGCTCTTAACGAGTATGAACCAGAATTACGTACAGTATTAAAACAAGCTGGTTTCTTAACACGTGATGATCGTGTTGTAGAACGTAAAAAATACGGTCGCGCAAAAGCTCGTCGTTCATACCAATTCTCAAAACGTTAATTCGTTTACGAATATTGCGAACAAAAGAAAGGGTTGCAATTTTGCAACCCTTTTTCTTTGTGTTTATGATTTGTTTTTGCGCCATTTAATAATGGGAGGTAAGCTCACAAAAAAGATTGTGAAAGCAAATATTACCATAGCAAAAAAATCAAAAATAGGCTCGTAATCTCCACACATATCAGCAGCAATAAATGTATACAAGCTTCCCGCAATCATGTAACCGGGAATAGGTTCAATAAGTTTTGAGGAATTTGCTATGCAAAGTAAAATCTGCATTCCTGTTATTGCCAACGAGAAAAATACGATGCCATTCCAAGTGAAATTATTGTATGTTGATAAGACCCATGAAGTGAATAGCACAAATGCCGGAGTCAACATAATTAATACTAGTTTTTTTAAATTTTTCATAAAGCATAAAAATTAGATGATAGAATTATATTATTTTGTTAACATCATAAAAAGAGATAATTAAAAAGTAAAATGTTTTTTCAAAACAAGAAGTAAAAGATGTTGATTTTTACAATAAAATAAATTATCATCAGCCCTCTATTAAAAATTATTATGTTTAATTGAAAATGTATATATTATGAATGCAGACAAAAAAGAAAAACTATTAAGAAATCTTTGGTATGTTGATGAAAATCTTAAACTTACCGATGACCCAACTAAAAGTGTGGGTTTTATTGACCTTGTGCTAGCTGCAGATATTTATTCTTATTATTTCGTCATTACTTTTTTCGAGCGTATTGGTGTTGCCAAATCAAGTCAAGAGGCAAGGAACTTGATAGAACAATGGTTGAAGCGTAAATATAGCACACACCGTTTAGTAGCGATAAGGAACGCTACATTTGAGCCCATAATTCCGCTTGCGTCATCTATTGCATTTTGTAAAGAAAATTTTGCAAAGCATGGCAGAGAAATGGAATATTGTTGGGTGCTATTGCCATATGAGGGAAAAGTTCGCATTGATAACATCAATTACAGAGTAGATACAGCTCTTCCGATTAAAGATGCTGGAAAGTTTGAAGAAACTGACTGTGGTGAAATGCATTATAATCATGAGTTTATGTATGATGTAAACGAGGAATTCAATGTGTTTCCTGCGGTAATTATTGATTATAATGAATTTCCTGTTCATTGTCAGAGCATTGATTTAATGGATTGTCGCAATTACTCAAACACTCATAAGCTTAACTGTTGTAATGAAGGAATAAGAAGGGAGTATGAGTTCAGACAAAGAACCAAATCTATGGTAACAGTGCGTATTGAGGGTGGCTCGTGTGATACACCGGGAAGCGTATGGGCTGTATTCGATGATTTTTTTGATAGTTTTTAATCCGAAATGGAAGCTTCATAGCTTCCATTTCTTTGTTATTTAAAAGGTGCACAATTTATAATCTAAAACATTATGCTTTATTGTTGAAAAAGAACATATTTCACAAAACATTCACATAAGATTTTTTAATAATATAACTAATTTATTTTATAGTATAAAAATTAAATACCAATTCTCAAAACGTTAATTCGTTTACGAATATTGTGAACAAAAGAAAGGGTTGCAATTTTGCAACCCTTTTCTCGTATAAAAAATATTTGATTTTTACAATAAAATAAGTTATCATCCGCTCGCTATTAAAAATTATGATGTCTCACAATTAAAAATTATTATACTATGAAAACAGTTATTGTATTTTGTTTGGCAGGATTTCTTTCTATCCTTGCAGCAGTAATGTTTTTGGAATCTTTTTTCAATTTAAAAACTCAGAAAAAATTTGAGAAAGATCCCCAAAGCGTTCCCACCCAAAGCGGAGGATTTGCCATAAATAAAAAGACAATGAGTGTTGAAGGAGGCTCAGATAAACCTCTTTTACCATTTCCAAATGCCACATCATTAATAAGATGGATTATACTTATTATTGGTACGGTCATTTTGGGCTTTATTGTTTTCTCATAAAAAAACTGTAGATTAACCTCGCAATCACAAAGCGAGGTTTTTTATACTAAAAAACCCAACCAAAAGGTCGGGTTATTCAACTACTCAAAAGTACCGCAGTAACGAATTTTTGCTTTCACGTCACTGTCATAGTAGTCAGATGAAAATCCTTTTTCATCAATAGCTACAATCCAAGACGGACGTTGCAGGCAGGCGATAGGCTCTACAAAGTACGCACCTTCAATTGGGGCAAGACCAAGTTCCTCAAGCACCTCATTGAGCTCCTTCTTAATTACATAGAGCTCTCGGAAGAAATCATAAGTAGGAATTCTCTCCTCAATTGCTCCGGTTCTTATAACTTCGCCAGTCTCTTCTGCATAAAGATACACATTGCTTTTGAATGGGAAAATTCCAAGCACTGTTTCTTTTTTGCCCTCCTCAAAAGGTAAACGCACTTTCTTACCATTTACCAAGCAAAGCAAATCCATTTCCGCTTTTCTTTTATTGCTCACAGCAACAATAATGTCTTTTGCTGTAATACCATTTTTATCCATTAATTGGATAATCTGACTAATAATCTCTTGCTTCATAAGAATAATTTTAGTTCGACATAATATAATTTTGAGAAGCTTTTTATATAAAAAATTCCCCTAAGAGTCAAGATTTAAAATAAAAAAAAGCCTCCTATAAGAGGAGGCTTTAAATACTGGATACTAGAAAAGACCAAGCTCAATCATCTTTCGCTCTGCTGCTAAAGATATTACATACTTATCTAAGTAAAATCTTAGCATATCGCTGGTAGCGATTTCTACAAAGTTTACCTCAGCTTCATTATGCAGGTCATGATACTTAATGTATTCATCAATGATATTCAAATACTCTTTTTTCATCATGGTATCTTCACAACAAAGAGGCATTGGATAATCCTTGAAAAGTACACTCAGCACATCGATTCGCTTCTCTTCAATCAAAATCTGCCAACACTGAGAAGTCAGACCTTGTCTTTTCGCAAAAAGAAGAATTGCATTACAAGAAGCCTTCGGATCGCCCACAAAAGTCATCGCATCAGCATGAGATACATTGTCCAATATGTCGTAGTGCTTTTCCCTAAGATAAGGCAATACTTCATCCATTAGTTTAGGAGTGAAAGTCTTAAGATAAGGAATAGTTAAATCGTACGGACGATACATGAATAGCAATACTTCAACTTTTTCATAAAGAGGCACATCGTTAGCAATACACTTTTTCACACGAGCTTCTACTAGTTTTGTGCGTCCATCTTTTACCAGATATGCATCAGTAAGGTCAGATAAGTCATAGAGCTCGATATACTTCAAACAAAGCTCTTCCGATGCAGTCTTAAAAAAGAGTAGCTCGTTTTGACTATACAGCTCATGCTTGGAAATATATGCATTAAGAACTGGGTAATAATTTTTTATAATCATTTCTCTTTCTTTGCTAAGAGAAAGACCACAGTTCGTTTCATACATAGCTGTAATCTTGCTCGGATAGAGAGAAAATAGAGCTTCTTCCGCAACAGGGCTAAGTCTTTCAATCTTTGATATATACAAAGATGTAATCTCTTCATCTTTAAGATTGATAAGCTTTATTTCTGCCTCATCACATATGGTATGCACTTTTATGTACTCTTTGATAGCATCTTTGTAGAGAGGATGCATCAGCAATACTTGCCCTCTGTTGTACAAGCCGGCCTTTATTTTGCACATCTTTTGAATCCACTTGTAAATAACACTAGGGCTGTTAAGTGCAAACAAGCTTAACTCAATCTGTTCATTGAATATGCACCAATGATCAAGGCCTATCAAAATTGAGTTAATATCATCTCTCTTGATACATTCAATAAAGGCAGATTTAGAATTCACGTCTTTTGCAGAAAAATACGTGTCTGCAATAGAGTGGAAATCATCTCTCATTGCAAGTTCTATTCCTACACGAAAATAGGTAGTGCCTTTGTGAGACTTCAGATAGCGAGCAACCACATCAAGACGATTATTTTTAATCAAAGCTAAGATGTAATTTTCATCTAGCACATATTTCTCAATATTTTCGATAAAAATATCATCAATGTGCTTTACAAAAAAGTCTACGTCATCCTGATTGGGCCAGCGTATATTTGCAAATCTTCTAAGAATCAAATCTTTGGGTGCATTTTCCATAGAACTGAGAGATATAGAAGATTTTACATAGCCGAAGCCAAGTAATGAACTTAACTTTTCACGATACTCCTCACAATAAAGAACCGTAAAAGCTTCTTCACTGAATTCGTCATAAATGATGTCTCTGAACCGACGAAAATCTTTGTCGGACATTTCCTTTAGCAACTGCTTCTGATGTAATACAGGAGTGTGTAAAGGAAGTGAGCGAATTGATTTAAATTGCCGAAGCAATTTTTTTACTTCTTTTGAAGATAATTCTTTGTCTTTATCCATAAATAATAAATTAAAAATAAAACATAAAAATACAAATTAATGCACTGATACTAAAATGTTATAAAATAAATGTCAATACATATAAAAACTCATATAAATTGCGCTTTTTTGTCTTGACAAAACCAAAAATATATCCATATAATGAAGAGTAAATTATTTTGTAAAACTATGTAGAGAAGTGATATGGTTAAGTTAAATGATAATAATGCCTACAAACGTGGGCAAGAACTATTGGATTCAGGTTTATTCGCAGAAGCTATTGCTCAGTTTGATGAGTTTTTAGCAGAAAACCCAGATGCATGGAAAGCTTTAAATTCTAAAGGCTTTGCTCTTCAAAAAATAAGCAAATACACAGAAGCTGTAGAATGTTTTGATAAAGCTTTGGCTATAAATCCAAAGTCAATAGAAACTCTTAACAACAAAGGCGTAACATTCAGTATGCGCGGTCGTTATAAAGAAGCTATTGAGTGTTTTGAATTAGCTTTTGCAAGTGATCCAACTTCTCTAGAAGCTCTAAACGGTAAAGCAGTTGCTTTGCAAAAAATGCTTTTATATAAAGAAGCTTTAGATGTTTTACAACAAGCATATCAAATTGATCCTAAACACCCACAAACATTGTCAAGTATTGCTGTGACATTGCAAAAGTTAGAGCAATATGAACGTGCTATTGGTTATTTCAAAAAGGTATTGTCTTTAGATAGATACAATGTAAAAGCATGGAATGGTATCGGTGTAACATATCAATTGATGGGCGATAATGAATCCGCTCTAAAATGCTTTACTAAAATTTTGAGTATTGATAGTAATGAAATTCAAGCTTGGATTAGTATCGGTTATGTATATCAAAGAATGTACAAATTCAAAGATGCATTAAAATGCTATAATAAAGCAAAGAATTTGGTAAACGGTCGTTATCATCACAAGCTTTATGATGGTTTAGCATCTTGCTTAACTAAATTATCAGAGTTTGATCAGGCATTAGAAATATATAAACACATCTTCCAACGTGAAGAGGGTAAAAAGAAATGGGATGCACAACGTTCAATTAAGTTTGTAAATAAATTGAAACGTAAAAAAGCTATTGGTATCCTCCCAGATGTAATGCCAGCAGACGATACAGCAGATTCTGAAGAATAGTATTCTAAATACAATTTGATTGTTAGTAGAAATTAAATAAGAGTGTACAAACTCTATTGTTTGGCTATATTTTGTTATATACATTTAACAAAGAGATTTAGCATGGTTGAGACTGATAAAGATAAAGCACAAAACAAGATATATCAAATTTTACCCAAAGTATATTTTGTGTTGCAAATACTAGTGGGAATTTATGTTTCATTTTGGCTTTTAATTAACCACCAGCCTAAAACTGGAGATGATGTAGAACACTTACATTCAGCATGGTTGGTGTTACAAGGGCAAGTTCCATATAAAGACTTTTTTCAACATCACAATCCTTTAATGTGGTATATGTTTGCCCCAATAATGAAAATATTTGCATATGACATTATTGTATTTGATGCTGTAAGAATAATATCAACTCTTTTCATGTTTGCTACACTTTTTATATCCGGCTTAATTGTCAAGCGTTTTGTATGTAAAAGTTGGTATTCTTTAATATTAGTTATAGCATCAATATTTCCATCATATGTTGTTTTTACTGGACAAGACTTTCGCCCAGATAACTATATGACCTTGAGCTTTATACTTGGAATTTATTTTTTCTTTTCGTATTTAGATAAAGCAAAATCCAAAGATTTAGTTTTATCATTTGTTTGTATGTTTTTATCATTTCTCTTTGCACAAAAAATCGTATTTATGTTAATAATATATGCAGTAATGGTATTGTACTTTTTGTACACTAAAGATATCAAAGTTAATGATTTTATCAGGGCTCTTATTTTACCAATTTTAGGATGTATCATATTTATATCTTGGCTTGCATATCATGGCATGGTAGAAACATATTGGTTATCAAACTATATTTTTAATCTCTACATTCCAGATGTATATGGTAACAAAGTTGAACCTACTAAAACTGAGTTTTATGTATTAAGTGCAATCGCATTTTTAGGCTGTATATATTTTCTAATAAAAGGTAATAGATATATAAAAATAATATGTTTACTATGGTTCTTTGAGGCAATACAAAGATTTTTTTATTTTTCATTAGATAGGCATTATTATTACTTTTTACTCATATTAAATGGCATGATAGCAGGTGCTTTTATTGCTGAAATTATAAAAAAATATCAAATAAGCGCTTACATTTTTGTTATACTCTCTATATTTGGATGCAAAGTTGTATACGATTATTGTTTAATGGGACAATTACATCCAGATTATCATCGATATGTAACCCCAAAATACGTTGTAGAACAGACAAATCGTTGCGATTCTGTTCTTAATGGTTATGGTCTAACCTATGGTATATTTACAAAAGATATAACATATTATTGGAACCTAAATGGTCAACTAGATGTAATTGGTAATAAAATAGGTCTTGCCCCATTACCTGACTTAAATGGTGCAATATACAAACATCTACCCAAAATAATTTATACTGCCCCATATTGGGATGAGAAATTACACCAACAAAAAATAAATAAACCAGTTCATATAATAGATGAAAATCTACGAGATAAATATTATCGTCAATCGCTATTTAAAGATATTTTTATCTTAAAAGAAAAATATCAAAAAATACGTCGTTGTAAATATAATGTAGAAACTTCTAAATGGGAATATTATTATAAGGAGCAATAAATGTCAGAAACTATAAAAAAAATATCTTTAGCTATTCTAGGGCTTTATATAACATTCGGTATTGCTCTTTTATTTTGGGTTGTTGTGTATAGTGGTTCAACAGATGGAGATACATTAGAGCACGTTCATAGTTCTTGGCTTGTATACAATCACAAATTACCATATAAAGATTTTTTCCAACATCACAATCCACTATTGTGGTATGTAGGAGCTCCTTTGGTAGGTATGTTCGCATATAGCCTAAAAGCAATAGATGCTGTTAATATGCTAACCATATGCTTTGCCGTTATAATGTTTATATACATCTATAAAATGCATAAAGATTTTTTATCAGATAAACTAGGTGGTTTAATAGCAATATCATTTTGCCTATATGCTCATGAAAGTCTATTTATTAAAGATTTTAAACCAGATAACTATATGACAACCTGTTTAGTGGTAGGTATATATTACTTATTTTGCTATATAAGAGATAAAAAAATAAAAGATTTAGTAATATCGTTTTTGCTTTTGTTTTTATCATTTATGTTTACTCAAAAAGCAGTTTTGATTTTATTGTGTTTAGGTCTAGTAGGTATTTATTTAGTTTATAAGAAACATTTAGTTTTATCTGATGTTTTAGTTAGTGCAATTTTGCCTATAATGATATACATAACATATCTTTCATTTTTGTGGTATGAAGATGTTTTAGTTATGTACATAAAGGCTAATTTTGAACTTAACTCCCATATTCCAGCAGTGTTTTATACACGTCGTTTTATTTATCCAAGTTGGGAAATGATATTTCCTTTACTGCTGTCTTTTTATGCCCTGTTTAACTATTGCTATAGGGGAAATGTATATACAAAAATAACTTGTTTTATGTTTATATCCGAATATGCAATTAGACTATACTACTTTACGCCTTTTGTTTACTACTATTCATTTTTACACGTCATAGCAAGTATTTTGGCAGGAATTACAGCCTCTGAATTTTCTAAAAAATATAAGTATTTTATATGGGTAATACTCTGCTATTTTATTGCAGTTGGAACTTTTTATACCCATATGTACAGCAGAAGAATACCAATAAATGATAGTTATAAATATGGTGCATCAGGATTTGTTTTAATGCATACAAATCCTTGTGATTATGTTCTAAATGGCTATAGAATTGGCTACAATTTATTTAATAAAGATATAAGTTTTATATGGAATTTATTAGGACAAATTGATGTAATCGCTGCAACAATAGGAATAAAACCGCTTGATGATTTGGAGGGTTTAATACGTAAATATCGTCCCAAAATAATTCATGGAAAAACATATTATGATACCTACAGAGAATACCGCGGAGCAATACAAACATACCCAATTCATCCAATAAGTAAAAAGTTGTTATCTGATATGTATGTTCCTATGCATAGAGATGATTTATATATATTAAAACCAGAATATCAAAGTTATAATTGTCAATACAGTCCGCGCACAAAAACTTATGAATACCGAGATAATAATTAGCAAAAATTTTACTAATTATTATCTACAATCACACACAAATAATTACGATAAGCAAATGGGAGAGTATCATGAGAGTAATAATAAAACAAGATTATGATGAAGTTACCGATTGGGCTGCTACATATATTGCATATAAAATAAATCGCGCTAGGCCAACATCTAATAATCCCTTTGTTTTAGGTTTACCAATGGGAGACACTCCTAAGGGGGTGTATAAAAAACTTGTAGAGTTAAATCATGCAGGTAAACTATCTTTTGCTAACGTTGTAATATTCTGCATGAATGAGTTTATTGGCATAGATAAAAATGCACCACAAAGCTGTCATAGTTATATGAAAAAATATTTATTAGACCATGTAGATAGCAAAGCATCAAATATTTATATTCTAGATGGAAAAACTAAAAGTTATGAAAAAGAGTGTGAAAATTTTGAGCAAGCAATTCGTCAAAAAGGTGGTATAGATTTATTTGTAGGTGGAGTAGGGGCAGATGGTCATATTGCCTTTAATGAACCATTTTCATCACTTACCTCACAAACACGAGTTAAAACTCTAACAACAGAAACAATGAGAGATAAAGCAAAGCTCTTTGATAATGATATAAATAAAGTTCCTCATACAATTTTAACTGTAGGAATAGGAACAATTATGTCAGCAGATGAAGTTCTTTTACTCGCTACAGGAAAAGAAAAAGCAAAGGCAACTAAAGCAGCTATAGAAGGTGGTGTAAATCATCGTTGGGCAGTTAGTGCTCTTCAAATGCATAAGCATGGTATTTATTTATGTGATGAAGGTGCAACTTCAACTTTAGAAAAAGATACAGTATCTTATTTGAAAGATATTGAAAGAAATGCATACTAAAGCTTTATCATATCTAAAATCTAAACAAGAAGAAAAGTATAAAATTTTCACATCAAAACTTTTGCCTCCAAGTATTGATTTGCTCGGGGTAAGAATACCTATTATACGCCAGTATGCAAAATATTTAATAAAAGAAAATTTAGCAGATAAATATTTAGCTACATCACTTGAAAATTTGAAATACCAAGAAGAGTTATTTCTGTATGCAATTTTATTAGCAAACAAACTCAAAACCTCAGAAACAAAAATTGATGATATAAAAAAATTTGTACCCTATATAAATAGTTGGGCTGTATGTGATATCTTTTGTAGCGAGTTAAAAGAGATAAAAAAAGACACACAAAAATATCTAAATACTTTTTCATCATATGCAAAAACAACAGAAGAATATGAAATCCGATTCTTTTATGTTTTAGCTCTAAATTACTTTATAAAAGAAGAGAACCTTGCTCAATTGTTTGAACTAATAAAAGAGCAGAAATATGTGGGATATTATGATAAAATGGCGGTCGCATGGTTTTTATCAATTGCATATATAAAATTACCAGATGCTACTGCAAAATTCTTATTTTCAACGCCATTAGATACCTTTGTTTTTAATAAGACAATAAGTAAAATTTGCGATTCATATCAAGTAAAAAAAGAGGCTAAAATCCAATTAAGAAAATTAGCCTCACAAACTAAAGCTAGTAAATAGGATAAGTTTTAGTTAACTCTGCAATTCTTTGCTTAACTTCTTCAAGTACTTTATCAATCATAGGGGTATTCATAGCCTCAACTACATCAGCTATAGCATTGCCCACAATCTCAAATTCTTTTTCTTTAAATCCTCTAGTTGTTCCCGCAGGAGTGCCCAATCTAATACCAGAAGTAGTCGATGGAGGAAGAGGGTCGTAAGGAATAGCATTTTTATTTGCTGTAATATTAACTTTTTCAAGTGTCTCAGTTAACTCTTTTCCATTAATGCCCTTAGGTGTTAAATCTACTAATAAAAGGTGAGTATCAGTTCCACCTGTTACAAGTTTAAATCCTCTATTAAGCAAAGTTTCTCCTAGTACTTTTGCATTTTTTATAACTTGCTCAGAATACTTTTTAAATTCATCAGATAATGCCTCTTTAAAACAAACAGCTTTGCCGGCAATAACATGCATCAAAGGACCACCTTGCATACCAGGGAAAATAGCAGAATTGATTTTCTTTGCAATTTCTGCATTATTAGTCAAAATAGCACCGCCACGAGGACCTCTCAATGTTTTATGAGTAGTAGTTGTTACAACATCTGCAAAGTTAATAGGATTAGGATAAAGTCCACTTGCAACAAGTCCAGCAAAATGAGCCATATCAACCATAAGAAAAGCTCCACACTCATCTGCAATGGCTCTAAATTTTACAAAATCAACTTGACGAGGATACGCAGAACCACCAGCAATAATCAATTTGGGTTTATGATTATTTGCTAAACTTCTAACCTGTTCGTAATCAATTAATCCAGATTCTCTATCAACTCCATATTGAATAGAGTTGAACCATTTACCAGAAATAGAAACTTTTGCTCCATGAGTTAAATGTCCACCAGCATCTAAACTCATACCAAGAATGGTGTCACCAGGTTTTAATAAAGCTCCATAAACAGCCATATTTGCTTGAGAACCAGCATGAGGTTGAACATTAGCAAATTGCGCATTAAAAAGTTTTTTCAATCTATCGATAGCTAGTTGCTCAACAACATCAACAAATTCGCATCCACCATAATAGCGTTTATTAGGGTATCCTTCTGCATATTTATTTGTAAGAATAGAACCTTGAGCTTCTAATACAGCTTTAGAAACAATATTTTCAGATGCAATCAACTCTACATTATCTTGTTGTCTTTTTAATTCTAAATCAATTGCATCAAAAAGTTCATCATCAAAGTTTTTTAAATTATCAATATTCATAGTCCCTCACTATACTTACATATCAAGCATATCGATTCTTCTGATATGCCTATCACCTTCAAACTCTGTGTTTAAGAAAATTTCGATTCTCTTGGCAACATCTTCTTTATTCATTGTACGACCACCAAATACAATAACATTAGCATTATTATGTTTTTTAGTTAAAACAGCAACTTCATCAGAATAAAGTACAGCAGCGCGGATTCCTTTTTTTCTATTGGCTCTAATAGAAATTCCTATACCAGTTCCGCAAACTAAAATACCTAAAT
Source organism: Alphaproteobacteria bacterium (assembly GCA_045578445.1). Classification (GTDB taxonomy): domain Bacteria; phylum Pseudomonadota; class Alphaproteobacteria; order RF32; family CAG-239; genus CAG-267. The sequence continues at coordinate 504 of JAZNKG010000013.1, read as the reverse complement.
CTGCATTTTTTTCTAAAACCGATTCTGTAACCTTGTCTGCATATACAGGATAATCAACAGATTCTAAGCTATTAGTTCCAAGGTCTGTAACATTAATACCTTTATCCGCTAAAAAATGCACAATAAAGTCTTTCATTTCATAACCGCCATGGTCGGATGCAATTGCAATTCTCATATTTTTATCTCCATTTTAATAACTACAAAAACAATAACAAAATTGATAAATATTTGAAGAATTAAAGACATATTTACACAAGTTTATACATTTTTAAGCATATTTTCAATTCTTTATAAAGTAAAAAATATAGCTATTTAAATAGGTTAAAAGATACTTATTCACAAGCAAAAATTTTTTTTACATTTTTTGAAAAAAGATGTTGACGTTCTAATTTTTTTATGTATAAATACAACTCACCACGGTGATGTTGGTACTATAGAGGGCCGGTTGGCAGAATGGCTCATGCAGAGGACTGCAAATCCTTCTATATCGGTTCGATTCCGGTA
>JAZNKG010000012.1:0-5572 GCA_045578445.1 Alphaproteobacteria bacterium | reverse complement strand
TCTTGTTACGTAAGGTTTACTATTGTAAACCAACTTCACTTCGGGCAAGCAACTGTAGAGCTCGTTTTAGTTGTCTTACGACAAGTCACTCGCTAACAGTAGCTGTAGCTCTCGCAAAAAACGTTTATCAAACGTTTTTTTTAGCTACGAGCCCTTGACGTTTTGCGTGTCGCAAAACGAGGCATGATGGTTTAAAAGGATGTGCAGTCTTACGACTGCTGGATCCCCGGTTCGCACTGACGTGCGCCCGAGGATGACCGAAAAAAGAGGTTGACGTGCACCCGAGGATGACCGTAGAGGGGGTAACGTGCGCCCGAGGGTGCCAGTGGAGAGGTGTGTTTGATGGGGACGAGAGGTGAGAAATTAATTCGAAGATCCCTTGACCTCGCCGTTCGGCTCGGAGGGATGACGGTTTAAAGGTTGTTTATGGGGCAAGGGCGAGGGGATTTTGCTTTACATGTAGTATTTTTTGTGTTAGAATCATTGTATGTAGAGGGGAATTTGAAGATCCCTTGACGTTTTGCGTGTCGCAAAACGAGGCGTGACGGTTTAAAAGTTTGTTGGAGAGGTGTTGGCTAGTGTTTGTGGCGATTGATAATAAAGATATGGATGCGCTTAAGGTAGAGGAGTGGATTAATCACACTCGCGATGCTAATGGTGGGGTTATATCGCCAGAATTTGCTATGGAAATTCTTACTAAAACTAATCACTTTGCACATATTAAGAAGACTATCAATTATATTAAGAAATCTTGCACAGATGAAAAAGGAGAGCTAGTTACTGATAAAGTTTTAGCTTATAAAGATTTTATTTTATCTTCTGTCGATGAGAGAGAAATGTCACCGCAAGCTTTGGATGGGCTGAAAGATTTGGCAGAAAAAGGGGTATTTGTAGACGAGTTTAATGAGGCTAATCAAAAGAAAAAATATTATTTAAAAGATGATTGCTATAAAGTTGTTAATGTTAAAACTAAAGAAGATTTTGAAGCTCTTGAAGGTGAGGATTTAAAAATATTTTTTGATGCAGATATGGTTGATTTGTATCATTGTGATTTAGGTAAAGTTAAAAATTTAAGATTTAAAGAAGGTGCTGATATTAATTTATGGGGTGTACAGAATTTTCCGAAAAATTTAGATGTGTCTATGGGCTCTTGTGTTTTTGTTAGCGATTGTAATTTAGATGGTGTTAATCTTAAGTTTAGAGAAGGGGCGAGGGTTAATTTATCTCATGCATATAATTTGCCCAAAAATTTAGATGTATCTATGTGTTCTTGGGTTAATATGTTGGGTTGTGATTTAGAGGGATTTAATCTTAAGTTTAGAGAAGGGGCAAGAGTTTATTTATCTGAAGCGCAAAATTTATCGAAAAATTTAGATGTATCTATGTGTGGTAATGTTGATTTGAGAGAGACTAATTTAGAGGGAATATCACTTAAATTTAGAGAAGGAGCAAGAGTTTTTTTAAATAATACTAAAAATTTGCAAAAGGAATTAGATTTATCTATGTGTGAAAAAGTTGATATGAGTGGTTGTGATTTAAGTGGGGTTGAACAGATTAAATTTAAAGATAAAAAACAAGAAAAAGAGTTTATGGATGGGGCTAAGAATTTTAATGGAAAGGTGGAATATCAAAGTTTATTTAATAAGATAGGTAAGTTTATAAATAAGGAAATGTAAGATGTTTGTGGCGATTGATAATAAAGATATGGATGCATTAGAGATTGAGAAGTGGATTAATGCCAATCGCGATGAGAATGGAGGAATTATATCGCCAGAATTTGCTATGGAAATTCTTACTAAAACTAATTACTTTGCGCATATTAAAAAGGTTTTGAAGAATATTAAAGATAATTGCAAAACATCTGAAGAAATTGCACCATATAAAGAGTTTATTTTAGCTTCAATTGAAGGGCGTGAGGTGTCGCCACAGGCTATGGCTGATTTGGTAGATTTGGCTGAAAAGGGGGGATTTGTAGACGAGTTTAATGAGTGTGAAAAGGAAGTAAAAAAATATACATATCGAGTATGCAATACAATTGATGTTGAATCTGTTGCTGAGCTTAATAAAGAAGCTAAAAATAATAGAGCTATAACTTATCATCATAAACGTGATTTTTATGATGTTGAAATAGAAAATGTTGATTTATCTAATGTGGAGGTATTAAATTTTGATGCTCGATCTAGAAATTTGTATTTTACTTCTTGTAGGTTACCTAAAATTATTGATACTTCTATATTTAGGGGGAGGGTGTTTTTTAGAAATTGCGACTTAAAGAATCTGCAAAAGCTTCATTTTTTTGAGCAAGTTGATATGTTTTTTCAAAATTGTGTAAATTTGCCAGAGTGGTTGGATATATCAAAATTTTCAGAAATTAATTTTGGTGGTAGTGATTTGGCTAATTTGAAAGAGCTTAAGTTTAAAGATGGTGCGCAAGTTTATTTGTCTAGGGCGTATAATTTGCCTAAAGATATTGATTTTTCTAAGTGTTCACAGGTGTTTTTAGAAAATACAAAAGGGTTGAAAGGAGTTGTTGATTTATCTCATTTGAAAGACCTTAAAGTTAAAGGTGCAGATTTTGGAGAGGTTAGCGAGTTAAAACTGCCTAAGAGCCATGTAATTGATTTAACAGATTGTGTGTTACCAGAGAATTTGGATTTATCAGAATATAGTGTTGTGCATCTTAGTGGATGTGATTTAAAGAAAGTAAAAAATATAAAATTTAAGAAGGATAGCACTGTTTATATGGGGGGTGCTGTAAATATACCAGAAAATTTAGATGTATCTATGTGTCATCATATTAGTTTTGCAGGATGTGATTTGAAAAATTTAAGAGAGCTTAAGTTTAAAGATGGGGCGTATGTGTGTATGGCTAGAGCATATAATTTGCCTGAAGATATTGATTTTTCTAAGTGTAAAGAGGCTGATTTGGAAGAAGCAAAGGGGCTAAAAGGTGTTGTTGATTTATCTAATATGCGTGAGATTAAAATTAAGAATAGTGATTTAAGTGAAGTTTCGAATTTAATACTTTCAGAGGGATATACTTTGGATTTATCAGATTGTGTGTTACCAGAGAATTTGGATTTATCTAAATATAGTGAAATTTATCTTAAAGAATGTGATTTTAAGAAAGTAAAAAATATAAAATTTAGGGAGGATTGCTCTGTTTATATGAGTGGGGCTAAAAATTTGCCGAATGATTTGGATTTCTCTAAGTGTAGGTGTGTTGCCTTAGCTGGATGTGATGTGAGTAATTTTGAAGGTTTTAAGTTTAAATATGGTGCGACTGTTTATTTGGCTGGGGCATATAACTTTCCTAAAAAAGTGGATTTCTCTGAACTGGGGACAGTTGCATTGAGCAATCAAATGAAAAAATGTGATTTGAGCGGAATTGAGGAAATTAAGTTTAAAAATGAAACTCAATTAAGTGTATCGGGATTTAATTATATATTCGAAAAAATGAAAAACTTTACTGGTAAAGTGGTTATTGCTGATAAGGCATTAATTAATAATAATGATTTTTGTATGTAAATGTTTATAAAGACTTTATTGATTACTCTATTCGTAAACTACTTCTATTTTCTTTTGGGCTAATATTATGTAGCCATTGATATCGTGTCTGCCTTCTTTACGTAAAAATGTTTCTTCTTTTTTGATGACATCAAAACCGCAGAATTTTAGAAGACTGCATATATAATTTGGAGAGTGTATAAAACGTCCAGATGTGGTTAGGTAGTAGTTTTGATTGTTTATATTATTTGTGGTAATGGAAAAGCAGAATAGTCCATTAAATTTTGTTAGACGAGCAATTTCTCTAAATAGCAATTTAACGTCGCCAAAATATGTTAATACATCTCCAGCAACTATAGCATGGTATATGTTATTATCTGTTGTTACAAAATTATTGATATCATCGGCGGTTAAGGCTTTGTAGATACCTTTGCGTTTAGCAATTTCTAACATACGTTCAGATATATCTACACCGTAGTATTCTTCGTTAGGGAAGTATTCTTGGATGGCTTCAGTACATAAACCCGTTCCACATCCTAGGTCTAATATGCGACGTTTTTTAAATAATTTTGTTTTTAGAGTTCCTTTTAGCGAATCGGCAATTAGGGTAGGGACTTGATAATTTAGTTCTGATAGCACATTTTCAAATGATGAAGCAAAACCATCAAATAGTTTTTGAACGTATTGAATATCCGATGTTTTAATGTTTTTGTCGTTGGTTAGAGTGGCTGTGATGTATGATACTATTGTATTTTCGTGGTATATTTCATTCCAGCGCTTTATGTATGTTTCTACTAGTTCTTTATTACCATCTAATTGGGCTTCATATAGTGATTGTCCAAAATTGATATGGTCATCTGCGGTTGCGTTATCGCCTTTTATGGCAAATACTTTCCATAGATAGTGTAAGCATTGTTTCCAATCTTCTTGTTTTTGAAATATATTGGCAATTGAGCTTATTACCCAAGGAGAATTTGGAGATATTTCTAGGGCTTTTTTGAGATATGTTATTGCGTCTTTTAATTTATTTAGCTCGAGATATGAATTACCTGCGATTACATAGGCATCTATGTTTGTGGGGCGTTTGTTTATTGCCATTAAAGAATATTCGATTGCTTTTAGAAAATTACAGAGGCAATAGCAAGAATTGGCGATATTTACGATAGCTAAATAAGAATTTGGATTTAGGGCATACATTCTTTCGTAATATTCAAGTGCATCTTGGTAGTTTCCTTGAGCATATGCAACATTACCTAAGTTGAATATAGCATTAAAGTTATCAGCTTTGATATCAAGGGCTAATTGTGCGTATTTGGCTGATTTATCAAATTTTTTAGCTTGATAGTATAGGGATGATATATTTATTAGGGCATTTAGTGATTGTGGATTTATTTCTAGAGCTTTTTTATATAAGCCTAAAGCTAACTTTTTATCTCCATATATATCATAACAATTGGCAGCAGAAATTAAATGATTTTCATTATCAGGGGTAGACATAGCTAATTGCAAATATATTTTTGCAGCTTTGTCGTGTTCTTTGTTTTTTAGCAACTCTAATGCTTTTTGCTCTAATTCATCCAATTTTTTAGTCCCTATTAAAAAAAAGAATCTCATAAAATTATGTTTATTTAGGTTTATAACATACAAAAAGTTAATGTTCTATTTTTATTGTGTGAAAAAAATTAAAAAAAAGTATTGACTGTATAAAAAATATGGGGTAAACACGTTCTTACCGATGGGGGTGTGGCGGAACTGGTAGACGCGCTAGACTCAAAATCTTGTTCGCTCAGCGAGTAGGAGTTCAAGTCTCCTCACCCCTACCAGATTAAAAAGCGATAGTTGTAATAGACTATCGTTTTTTTTGTTGGGGATAAGGAGTGCTGGCGCACTGGTTTGTGGATCCCCGGTGTGCTGTGACTGACGTCACTTATTACGTAAGGGTTGTATGCTTAGGCACAACCCTAACTTCATTTCGGTCAAGCAACTGTAACATTCGCTTTGTTTGTTTTACAACAAAGTCGCTCATTAACAGTAGCTGTAGCTCTCGCAAAAAACGTTTATCAAA
>JAZNKG010000011.1:0-115170 GCA_045578445.1 Alphaproteobacteria bacterium | reverse complement strand
CTAATATAGATAAAAACGATAAATTTTGAAGGGTTATTTTTTTATATCTTAAAGAAAGAATTAAAGAAATTAATATAATGATTATAGGGATAAAACATATATTAAAAAATTTAATTTTAGCATCAAGAACAGATAAATTTTTATAAGCATTATATCTTAAATCACTTAGCTGTTGTCTTAAAGCATCCATATCTTTTCTTATATTTCCTAATATAGCAAGCTCATCCGCTGTAAAAGTATCTCTTCCTTCAAAAGTTTTTTTAGCTGTTAGCTCTACAAGGCTTTGTTTTACCCCGTTCATGGTTTGTAAAATATCGCTTTCTTTTATTTTAAACCTATAAGTATTGGCTTTGCGTATATTATCTACTTTATAAAGAGGACGTTTTTTTATTGTTTTGCCTCTAAGATTAATTAAGTCATCGTTTTTAGTTAAATAATCTAAAGAGTTTAAGATAAAGTTCGCACTATCAAATAGTGGAATATAATATGTTTTATCTAAAAACTTCTTTTCTTTTACCCAATATGCATCATAAATAAAATCAGTATCGGCTACAGCAATAATGTTAAAAGGATTAGATGCATTATTACTTAAAATTTCTGCCGCTATAACATTAACATCATGTTCAATTTTAAAATCTTCTATAATTTCTCTAGGTGTTTTACGTTTTTTTGCATAACTACCATCCATTAGAGCTGAAACATTACTAGATTTTATTAATGGATAAAATAAAATATTTGTACCAGTTTTAGGCATAACAATAGATGTAGATGAAAATAGTATGTTATTTAATTTATAAGTTATTCTATGATTTGGATTAAAATCACTATTTGTAACCTTAAATTGAAGTAAATCTTGATTAAATGATGGGTTTTTACTGTAATTAATAGTTTCATCGACAGTTATTGAATTATTAAAATCTGCAACAACACTGTTATCATAAAAATCAATTCCCCAGTAATCTGCTAATTCTCCTAAGTTAGATGATATAAATCTTCCACCTTCAGGAGAATATAAAAGAGAAGCTTCATCAGCAATATCCAACAAAAGTAAGACTTTTTTGTGTTTTTTAATTTTTTCTATATAAGTTTCATCTAAATGATGAGGGTGCACAATCATTAAAACATCAAAATCCTGTTCTAAATCATCGCTATTTTTTATAATTTTAACGTCATAAAAATCTTTTATTTTTCGTATAATTTCCCATTCATTCATCACAACATTATCAATAACACTTCCACCAGTTAAAGGTAATGATGATAGTAGACCTAAGCTTTTTTTAGGTTTGTTTATTTTATAAATACTAGTAGTTAGATCTTGTTCTAAAAATGGTAATCTTTCAAAAGAAAAGAATGGTATCACAGATTTATTGGATAAAGTATCAGAAAAACTAATACCAAAAAGAGCATTCTGATTTTCATTAATTAAAGGAATTGGTTGTATTCCATCTGCAAGAGCTCTATCTTCTGTTTTATCTAAAAATTTAGGAGTGTAAATTTTATAATCAAAATTATTTCCACCATAAGATTTATATTGCTTTAACATCAGCTTGATTCTATCAAAAACAATACGTATTTCTGGATTTTTCTTTTCTAAAATTGGAGAATAATATAGTTTTGCAATAATAGGCCTGTTTAATTTTTTCAATATGTCTTTGGTATTTTTAGTTAGGCTTAAATATTTTTCTTCTGTAAAATCATAGTTTATCTGTCTAAATAAATTATTAGCAATAATATTTAAACCAAAGAAAGCTATAAAAAATAAACAGAAAACAATACTACTATAAAAAATAGAAGAAGATGATATTAAGCTAGAAGAACCCTTGGTTTTTAAACTAACAACGATTATAGTTGTTATATTAAAAAATAAAATTAAAGAAACAAAGAAAACAACATCTCTTAATTCTAACAAACCCCTGCTAATAGATGAAAAATGGTATAAAAAACTAAAAGACATAATTGTATCAACAATAACATCATTAAAAAGTTCTCTAGCCCAAAATAAAACATAATCAAAACCACTCCAGAAGAATAAAAGGTTAACAAAAACAGCTAACACTAGCGATATAACAGAGTTTTTTGATAAAGCAGACATGGTTTGTGAAATAGCTAACATTGCTCCAGCTAAAATAAAACAACCTATATAATTGATTAAAATAACAACGTTGTCAGGATTACCATAAATATTAACCGTAATCCAAAATGGAAAAGTAAGAGAAATTGCAATAATAGCAAAAATCCAAGAAGCAAAAAACTTTCCATAAACAAAATCAGAAACAGAAACAGGAGTTGTTAAAATTTGTACAATACTTTTTGATTTAAACTCTTCTGCCCAAAGCCTTGTTGATATTGCAGGTATAAACAAAAGATACACCCACGGTTGATAATCAAATAAAGACCATAAATTAGCTTGCCCATCAGCAAAAAAGTGTCCAAAATAAACAGCACAAGAGCCACTTAATAATAAAAAACTAACCAAATAAACATAAGCTAAAGGAGAAGAAAAGTATCTCAATAACTCAAATTTTACAATTGTTTTGATATTATTCATCAATATTTACTCCGAATAAGTTAACAACTTAAAAGACTCTTCAAGAGTTTTCTTTTTTGTTTTATTTAGAATATCTTTCACTGTTCCATCTATAATAATTTTACCTTGATTTATCAGAATAACTCTATTTGCAACACTTTCTGCTTCATCAAGCAAGTGTGTCGATATAATAATTGTCTTTTCTTTTCCTAATTCTTTTATTAGTTTTTTCATGTGGTCTTTTTGATTGGGGTCTAGACCATCTGTAGGTTCATCTAGCAAAAGTATATCAGGATTTCCTATAATACTTTGAGCAAATCCAACACGTCTTAAAAAACCTTTTGATAATGTTTCTATTTTTTGAAATTTTACATTTTCAATTTTAGCTACATCAATAATTCTTTTAAGTTCATTTTCATCAGTTGCACCAAGTTTTAATTGTATCATATATTTTAAAAAACATATTACAGTCATATCTTGATACAAAGGAGAACCCTCAGATAAAAAACCAATGTCTTTTTTTGTTTTTATATCATTTTTTTCAACATCATTACCATTAACAAAAATATTACCACTTGTTGGAGATAAATAACCTGCAACCATATTCATTAATGTTGATTTTCCAGCCCCATTAGGTCCTAATAGAGCGATGATATCTCCTTTGTTAGTTGCTATACTAACATTTTTAATTGCTTCAATTGTTCCATAATTTTTAGAGACATTTACAATATTAATAGTGTAATTACTATTTTTATTCATTTTCATAAATTTCGCCTCCTGTCATAGGTTCATAAATTCCAGTTGATGATGGAAAAGTTATAGGTAAAGCATAGATTGTTCTTGCACTTAAAAAGGCACATATTTCACCATTTATTGTTTCAAATGGAAGGTCTTCATTTTTAGAAATAGATACCTCTATACTTGGAATTCTTTGTCTTATAAATCTTACTAAAGTGGGGTTCAAAGCACCTTTTCCACATATAACAACTTTTTTAGGAAGTTCTGGAAGATATAAGCAAATTGAATAACAAATAGATTCAGCTATAAATGCAGTTGCTGTTGCAGCACCATCTTCTAGCGACAAACCTTCTAAATGCTCTGATTTATCAGCAAAAAAACCGGTATATGCAGACTTAGGAGGGAATTTTGCAAAAAAGCGATGGTGCATTAATGAGTTTACAATTTTTTCATGAACAGTACCTGTGGCTGCTAATTTTCCATTATAATCGTTATCCATATGAGCATGCTTAGATGTCCAGTTGTTTATAAAATTATCACCAGGACCACTATCAAAAGACATAAACTCACCAAAAGATCCAATCCATGTTATTGCTGTTTTTCCACTTATGTTAACATAAACAATAGGTTTTACATCCTGATTGGAAACAGAATTAAAATAGCTAGCACAAATAGGAGCACCTTGTCCTCCCGAATATATGTCAGCATTTCTAAAGTGAGTAACTGTTTTAATACCTGTTTTTTTTGCTATATACCGACCATTTCCTAGTTGATAAGTATATTGTATGTTGGGATTATGTAAAATTGTTATTCCCTCGATTCCAACAACATCTATAGATTCTCCACATTCTTCTTTAAAATTATTTATTAACTGAGCATAAAAATCTGAAACTTCCATATCTACAGATTGAAGTTTTTGTTCGTTTTCAGGATTTTCCCTATTTAAACCCAATACACTTCTAATTTTATCTTTCATTTCATCAGGGTAGGGAACAACATATGATTTTTTTCGTTCGATTATATCTAAACCATCTGTATTAATGAGAGCAAGCTCAACACCACCAAATGTTGATGTTCCCATTAGTCCAAGACAGTTCAATCCTTTTATTATCATATAAAAAATACCTCTTTTATAATTGCATTATCAAAATAATATGTTAATATGCCTTAAAATTTAGTTATAGGGAAGTAAAAATGACAAGTTTTAAATCAGAATTTTTAAATATTATGGTAGAAAGAAGTTTCTACAATCAATGTACCAATGAACAAGGGTTTGATGAATACTTAGAAGATTGTGAAAAAAAAGGTATTCCAGCTGTTGGATATTTAGGTTCAGACCCAACAGGAGATAGTTTGCATATAGGTCACATTGTGCCTTTAATGATGATGCGTTGGTTTCAAAAATGTGGACATAAACCACTAACTTTGGTTGGTGGAGCTACAGCTCGCATAGGAGATCCTTCTGGCAAAGATAAGCTTCGTCCATTTTTAGATGAAGAAACGTTATCTAAAAACATACAAGGCTTAAAAAGATCTTTTATGAAATTCTTAAAATTTGGTGATGGTAAAAATGATGCCATAATGGTGGATAATTATGATTGGTTTAAAAATATAAATTATCTTGAGTTTTTAAGAGATATAGGAACATGTTATTCTGTGAATCGTATGTTAACCATGGATAGTGTTAAAACTCGCTTAGAAAGAGAACAACCAATGTCCTTCTTAGAGTTTAACTATATGTTACTACAAGGATATGATTTTTGTGTTTTAATGCAAAAATATGGTTGTAGAGCTCAAATTGCCGGTTCTGACCAATGGGGTAATATTGTTTCTGGAACAGAGCTTGGACGTAGAAGATATGATACAGAGCTATTTGGCTTTACAAGTCCAATTCTAACCGATTCGTCAGGTAAAAAAATGGGAAAATCAGAAGGAAATGCTGTATGGATAAACGAAGATAAGTTACCAGCATATGATTACTATCAATATTTTCGTAATATTGGAGATGCAGATGTTGGTAAATGTTTGCGTATATTTACAGATTTACCAATAGATGAAATAAAACGCTTAGAAAAACTACAAGACAAAGAAATAAATGAAGCTAAAAAGATTTTGGCTTTTGAGGCTACAAAGATTTGTCGCGGAGAAGATGAAGCTATAGCTGCACAAGATACAGCTATAAAAACCTTTGAAAAAGGAGCTATTGGTGGTGATTTACCAACAATAAAAGGCTCAAAACAAGGGGTAAACGTATTAGATGCATTTACAGCCTTGGGTTTTGTTTCCAGCAAAGGTGAAGCAAGAAGATTAATTAAACAATCAGGTTTGAAGCTTAATGATAAGGTTATAACAAACGAGAATTATGTCATAACCGAAAATGATATAGAAAACGGCAATATAAAATTATCACAAGGTAAGAAAAAACACGGATTGTTAATTTTAGTAGACTAGATATATCATAAAAAATAATGGAGGTAAAATTAATACCTCCATTATTTTACTCAGTAGCTACATCGATTAATCTATCTAAGCTATTTGTGTCTTTATTGTTGTAGCCTTTTGTTTCTTCCTTTTTATCTAATGTTTTTTCTTTAATTTGAGGTTTAACTAACATTTCAAACATTTTATCCATTTGTTCTTGATCTTTTGAAGATGGAAGTAGTTCCTTTATTTTTTCTTCTTTTTCGTTTTTAGATTTTTCATCTTTCTTTTTTTCAGCCTTATTTATATCTTCAACGGATTTGAAAGAGTTTTTAATAAAGTCTTTTGGTAATAATTTTTCTATAACATCAGAGCATCCTTTAGCCATCATAAAATATTGAGATTTTTTCAATGAGCTATCTTTGTTTTCAAGTTCTTCTGGAAGAGTTGCTTTTACTAACAAAAAACAAAAACCTAAAATCAAAACAGCTCTAATAAAACCAAAAACCAATCCAAACAATCTATCCATAAAGCTCAAAGTGCTCTTTCTAATTTTTGCAATGAGTTTGTCTGTACATACAATCCAAACAGCATAAAAAATAGCCATTATTACAAGAAAAATAACAAATTGAGCCAAGATTTTACTAGCAATGTATTTTGTTGCAAAAGGAATAATAATAGGAGTTAAATATATAGTTAAAAAAGCAAATATAGCCAGACCACATATAGATAACACCTCTTTTACAAAACCGCGAATAAATGCGACAAGCATAGATATTCCTACGCATATTAAAATAATAACATCAATATTATTCAAAGGCTCCATATTATCCTCTCTAACTAAATTTAGATATTAAACGTTGTACATTACCAATTTCATGATAAGACATATCAGAAATAAGTTTTTGTTTTTTATCTTTGTTAAATGAATTTGGAATAATTGCATTGGTAAATCCCAATTTTTTTGCTTCTTTAAGTCTTAAATCTGGTTGACTTACAGCTCTTATTTCTCCAGATAATCCAATTTCTCCAAAAACAACCATATCAGCAGGTAAAGGTTTATTTGTCATAGACGATATAACCGCCATAGCAACAGCTAAATCTGCAGCTGGCTCAGATATTTTTAAACCACCTGCAATATTTAGATACACATCATGAGTGCTAAAATTCATACCACATCTAGCCTCTAACACAGCTAAAACCATTGCTAGACGATTCGAATCCCAACCAACAACAGCTCTTTTTGCTCCACTATAACCACTATTTCCAACCAAAGCTTGTATCTCTACTAAAACAGGTCTAGAACCTTCAATTCCAGCAAATACACAAGAACCAGATACACAACCTTGACGTTCAGCTAAGAATAAAGCTGATGGATTTTCTACTTCAACAAGCCCATTATCTTGCATTTCAAAAACACCAATTTCATCTGTTGCACCATATCTGTTTTTTACAGCTCTTAGTATACGAAAATGATGCCCTCTATCGCCTTCAAAATATAAAACAGTATCAACCATATGCTCTAAAACACGTGGTCCAGCAATTGAGCCTTGTTTTGTTACATGACCAACTAAAAAAAGAATAAAACCTTTTTTCTTGGCTATTTTAATCAACTCATAAGCCGCTGCCCTCACTTGAGCAACACTACCTGGGGTAGACTCAACCTCATCAATATACATTGTTTGAATGGAGTCTATAATTACTAAAGTTGGGTTTTCTTTTTCCAAGGTGGCAATAATATCTTTAACACTAGTTGTGCTAGCTAATCTAACAGGAGAATCAGCTAAACCCAATCTTTTAGCTCTAATTCTTACTTGGTCAATAGCTTCTTCTCCAGATATATAAAAACACCTACTGTCTTTTTCTTTATTAGCAATATCTGCACAGATTTGAAGTAAAAGTGTTGATTTACCAATACCAGGGTCACCGCCAACCAAAACAACAGAGCCAGGAACTAGACCGCCACCAGAAACGCGATTAATTTCAGAAAGATTTGTTACCAATCTTTTATAAGTCTGACTTTCTCCGTTTAATGAAACAAAATCTATAGTAGTGCCCTGTTTTTTATTTGATATATTAGAAAATTCAGCGGATTGTTTTTTTTCTTCAACAATTGAATTCCATTCACCACAAGAATCACACTTTCCTTGCCATTTAGGATAAACAGAACCACAAGATTGGCAAACATATTCAATGGTTGATTTTTTAGCCATGTTATTTCTCCACGTTAATAGGTCCTTTAGATGAGCCATTTATAAATTGTTTAACATAAGGATTAGATGTTTTATCTAAATCTTTAACAGTGCCATACCAAATAATTTTTCCTTCATATAACATAGCTATTTTATCAGCAATTTTTCTAGCAGAAGCCATATCATGTGTAATTGTTAAAGTAGTAGCCCCTAAATCTTTTGCTGATTCGATAATTAAATCATTGATAACGTCTGCCATAATAGGGTCTAAACCAGTCGTTGGTTCATCAAAAAATATTATTTCAGGACGTGTTATAACAGCTCTAGCTAAGCCAACACGTTTTTGCATACCACCAGATAATTCAGAAGGATATAAATCAGCAATATCACTACCTAAACCCACTTGACGAAGAACTTTTATTGCCACAATTCGAGCTTTCTTTTTACTAAAACCTCGATTTTGAATTAAATCAAAAGCAACATTCTCCCACACAGTTAAACTATCAAATAAAGCTCCACCTTGAAATAGCATCCCCATTTTACTATGCATTTGATCAATAACATTATGGTGTTCACCAACTATTTCAACTCCATCAATACAAATAGAGCCACTATCAGGTGTTAATAAACCTTGTATACATTTTATCAAAACAGATTTACCTGTGCCAGAGCCACCAATGACAACAAGCGATTCTCCCTTGTATAAATCTAAATCAACACCGTTTAGTACTTGTTTTTTTCCAAATCTTTTATGAAGATTTCTAATACTTATTTTTACATCTTTTTCCATTGTCTTCTCCGCTTATCTAGAAAAAAACATTTCAGTAATAAGGTAGTTAAATATAAGAATAAGAATAGATGATGATACAACAGCGTTTGTTGTAGCATTACCTACACCTTGCGCTCCACCTCTCGACTTATACCCATTATAACATCCCATTAAAGAAATAATAAAACCAAACACAGCAGCTTTTGCAACACCAGTTGTTATATCAAGAGCTTCTAAATCGTTTATTGTTGCATTTATATAATTTGAAGCATTAAACCCTAGTTTATATACACCAACAACATATCCGCCAAAAATACCAATAACATCACCAATTAATACCAAAATAGGCATAACAATAAAACCAGCCCACACTCTCGGAGCAACTAAATATTTAAAAGGATTTGTTGATAGGGTGGTTAGAGCATCTATTTGTTCAGTAACACGCATTGTGCCAATTTCTGCAGCCATTGCAGCACCTATTCTGCCTGCAACCATTAATGCAGATAACACAGGAGCTAATTCTCTAGTAACAGAAATTAAAACAACGCTAGCCACCATACTTTCTGCACCAACGGTAGCAAAACCAGAATAACTCTGCAAAGCAATAACCATACCTGCAAAAATTGTAGTCAACCCAACTACAGGTAAAGAGTAAAATCCAATGTCTAGCAATTGTTTAAAAATCAACCTAAAGTAAAAAGGCGGAACAAAACAATGATATAAAGATTTTAACATAAAAACCGTTAAATCTCCCAAAGAAGACAGAAATTTAACTAAAGGTTTACCTAAAGCTCTCAAAAAAGCCTCGCTAAAACGTAAAAACATCTTTACCTCTTATATTTATTTTACAAACACCTATGTAATATTAAGAAACAATACTACAAATTTTTACAATAATTTTACAAAGTGTAGAACAATCAAAAGGATAAATCTTTATTTTTGTTATAGATATTCCCAAAAAAGTTATGTTTTCATCAATTGGCATTCTTTCAACCTCATCTCTAGAAGAGCATAGTTCAATACATAGGTCTATTTTAGATTTTTTTATAAATTCAAAGTCAGAAATACCAATACCTCTCACTTCTAATTTTCCTGAAATATTTTCAGGAGATTCTCCATATAATTCACCATTTTCAGTGGTTAATATAACTCTATCATCAGCAACAAGTTTTGCGCCTTTTTCTAAAATCATTCTTAGCGCTAAATCTGATTTACCACTACCAGATTTTCCAATTAAAAGAATTCCTTTATTAAATATGCTTACCATTGTTGCGTGAATATTATTCAAAAACAACCTCCTTTAATCGTGATGCTTTTTCTTCTGAAGTTGTTGCTATTTCAAATAATCTAACAGAACCATTTGTTGTAATATTTATTTTCCAAATGTTTCTAGGTAAAATTGTTTCTATTTTTTCAGGCCATTCAATTAAGTTCACTGCATTATAAAATGCCTCATCTATACCCAATTCATAAGCTTCTTCGTAATGTTTTAATCTATACATATCATAGTGATATATCTCAAAATTAACTGTAGAATACGTTTGTACAAGTGTAAAGGTTGGGCTGGGTACATCTATATTTCCCATAAAATATTGTATAAAATATCTAGAAAAAGTACTCTTTCCAGCTCCAAGTGTTCCATACAGGGCAAAAACATCACCTTTTTTGCTCATTTTAGCTATGATGCAGGCTAGTTTTTTTGTATCATTCTCGTCTTTACACTCAAAAGATTTTTTGTATATATTCATTACTAAAACCAAGACCCAAAATTAAACAACTTCTTATTAAATTTCTTTTTCAACTTGAAATTGTTTTGATTCTTCTTCATTTTTCTCCAATCTTCAGGTAGATAAAAAGTACCTTGCCATAAACCAAATTTTTCTGACTGAGCTTTTACTTGATAAGGAACATATATATCTGAATCATTTCTATTGGCTAAACCCCATCCAGCACCAACTAATGCAGCTCCTATATCATAATCCCCCCATACGCATGTAGCTAAATCCTGCCCATTAGGAGAAATTTTTAATAAATAACAATCTATAACATTATTATCTATCCAATTTCTAACCCAAGAAGCAGCTTCTTCACCACAATTGTATGATGCTTCAAAGTTGTCAGAACAAATTTGGTCGATATCAGGAGCATCTACACCAAATAATCTAACATACCTTCCACCAACATAAAAAACATTAGCGCTTAAAACAGTGGCACTACCGCTTATTTTAGGGTAAGCATTTAAAGGGTTAGATTTCTTTACGGTTTTTTGAGGAACCGCTTCTTTATTTTGTTCAATGCTTTTTTCATCAGATATAGAATCTGTATCACCGATAGATGGAAAATATGCTTTATATAAAGCAAAAGATAATGCTAAGGCTAACAAAGTAATCCAAAATGAATATTTAGGTATACCTTGCATAATAGCTATGTAAGATAGTGTTATTCCTGCTAATAGAAAAATTATACCAAATAAGATTCGCCAAAAGCCAAAATTACCAAGCAAATTAATGCCTATTATCACGAGCATTAAAGCAACAATACCGCAAAGCAAACGTTTTAGTACAAGCATATCCATTCCTTAATCATATAAAAGAGGTATAGGTTTTTTACTTTTATCTCTTCTATACTTAATTTTATCAATATTTTTAAAAATTTCAATAAATTTTATATAATCAAAAGCATCTTCTGTTTCTGAATAAATCATTTTATTCAAATTTGATAATTGTCTTGAAAATTCTTCATCATTTACCAGTTTAGAAACATCATTAATATTTTTTATAGAGTTGTTATTAAATTTAGACATAGCCCATTCTAAAAGAGCTTCTCTTGCTTTTCTATAGTCATGTTGTTTTATTGCTTTTATAACCTGCTTTTTATGTAGGTTTTTAGAGCTAACTTTGTTATATATAAGCACAAACAAAACAAACAATAAAACATAAAAAACATAGTACAAATAATCTTTATAAGCTTTTTCTTTTACATTAAGCGTATTAATATCTTCATTTTTATTTTCTTTTATTTCTGCTGAGGATTCTTTTTCTATAACGGGTTCGATTTTAATAGGCTGAGAAATAATATTAGGATTAACTTCAACCATAATCTTTTCTGGTTGAGTTGAACTTTTTTCTATTTTTTGTGTATTTATATTAAACCAATCTATTTCAACAGAAGGAATAATTATTTCCCCTGTTTTGTTTGGTATATAAACATTATTAAATACAGCCGTTGTTTCAACCAATCCTTTTGATATTCTTGTAGATAATTGAGGTTTTTCTGGATAACTTTTAACTCCATCAATGGTGTTAAATTTTATTTGAGGGAACATTGTTTCTTGTAACCCTGATGCTGTAATCGTTATTATCTGATTAAATGCGTCACCTTGTTTTATATTATCTATGTTTTTAAGTTCTGAAGATATTGTTAAGTTTGAAAGAGGAAGCCAATATCTTCCTTTATAATCATCTGGAATTGACTTAACAGTAACAAAACTTTCTTTTGTCTGCATTTTTACAGGGACTTGTTGGTTAAAAACATTATTAAATCCAAAAACATCAAAATCATCATCAAACACAGGAAAAGAAAACTCATTGTTTTTTAAATAATAGCCGTCAATTATAAATCTTGGCTCTTCTATTTTTCCACTTTTTTGAGGAAATCCTGCAAAAGCATAATGAATAACGTTTACTTTTTTACCATTTATAACATCTTTATCAACAATTGGTGTCTCCAAAACAGGAACAATAGACCAGTTATTTGAAGATTCTTTACTTACAGTAATGTTATTAATTCTTAATCCAATACTATCGTATAATGTAACTAAAAAAGTTACTTGTTGCTGTATATAAGGCTCTTTTGTATCAGAGATTTGTTTCACTTGTAAAAAAGGAGCATTTGAATTGTGTTTGCTATCATCAATATAGGCAACATCTGTAGTTTCTTTTACATCAATATCGATATAATTAGATGTTAGATTGTCTAATTTTAACGGAGAAATTTTGATTTTTCCTTCTTTTAGTGGAATTAAACCGATTCTCCATTGTTTTGTTTGAGACATATTACCATTAATAATATTTACAGAACGAGAAACAGAATTAGAAATTATCTGAAAATCTTTTTTTAAAGGGTCTAAGTTAGGATTACTATTACTATTTCCATCATAGCTTATAGTTAAATAAAAGGGCTCTCCACTAATTAAAACATCTTTATCAACACTAAGATTTAGCTGATCACAGTGAGCACTAAAAGAAAATAGTACAAAAACTAAAGTTAGAATAAATTTACATATTTTCATTATTATACCTATCTTTCATGTATTCTTTTTTTATAAATTCTCGCAATAAACCACCAACATCTTCAGGGATTTCTCTATACAATCGTTGCATAGCCATAGCTTCTTCGTCATATTTTTCGTTTTCATCACCCTCTTTAGCTAGCAAAGATTTTGCCTTTTGTTTATCTTCTTTATCTAAATCTGAGTTTTTATTTTTTGTTGAAGCATCTGAATCTTTTTTATTTGAAGATTCTCTATTTTCGTCAGTTTTACTTTGTTTATCATCGCCATTGTTTTCGCTATTGTCATTTTGATTTTGCTGTTGGTCATCTTGATTTTTATTACTATCTTTTTGTTTGTTTTCACTATTATCTGATGTGTTTTCATTGTTATCATTCTGTTTATCATTTTTGTCTTGTTGCTGATTCTTGTCTTTATTTTCTGAATTATTTTTTTCATTACTGCTATTCTTGTCATTATTTTGGTTGTTTTCGTTATTATTTTTCCCATTACCGTTATTTTCATCATTATTTTGATTTTTTTCATTATTATTTTTATCGTTATTATCATTTTGATTTTGCTGTTGTTGTTGATTATTTTGACAGTTAAGAAGTTCTGGCTTTTCTTTTGCATCTTCAAAAAGCTTTGTCAAAACATCTATATTATATTTTGCATCCTCATTTTTTTTATCAATTTTATAACTTTCATTAAAAGCTTCTAATGCTTCTTTATATTTACAAAGCTTAACCAAAGTTACACCTTTATTATAAAAACCATCTGATGAGGTTATTTTATTAAATTTATTTAATGCTTCTTCATAATTGTTTAGTTTGTATAAACTTATACCCTGCCAATACTCGTCATCAAAAGTATCTTTAGCTAAATCATATTGTTCTTGTTTAAATAACTTAAGACCTTCTTGATTTTTGTTTAACAAGAAAGAGGCATTAACGTCAAAAGAAACAAAGAAAAACAACAAAACTAATAGACCTTTTCTGAAAAATAATAACAAACAAAACAAAGGAATAAAAACTAAATAGTATCCAAAATCAATATAAGTTGAACGCATGTTTTTGTTTTTTTGAAGGTTTTGAGTATCAATTTGTTTTATTTTTTCAACTAAAGCTTTAGTAGACGTATCAAAAATTCTTAAATATACCCCATTACCTGTATCAGCTAACATTTTTAATTTTTCGTTTCCATCAAAAGAAGTATCAATAACATTTATATCATATCCTAAAGAAACAGCATTTTTTGTATTCTGTAAGGCTAAATCAAAACGCTGTCCCACGTCAGAAGCTAACAAAATAATGTTTCCTTTAGAATAACCAGCAGCCTTAAATCGTTCTAAGGCTAATAATATAGCTCTATCTAATCTATCTCCATTATCTGGAACGATATCTGGAACAATTTGATATAATAAAGACTTTATAAGACTAATATCATCGGTAAATGGCGATATTAAATACGGCTCTTCAGAATACACCATAATACCAAATTGTCCTTGCACAGATATGTTATCTGCAATATCTGAAATCATATATTTTGCTCTTTCAAGCCTGCTTGGAGGAACATCGGTCAATTGCATATCTTGCGCTAAACTAAGTATAAATATATTAGGATTTTCTATAGAAAAAGATGGGATTTCTATCTTTTTCCAAGAAGGTCCGGCCACAGAAATACATGCAACAACAAGTCCAATATATATAAATTTTTTTAAGTTAATTTTCCTTACATTGTTTTCATTAATCACTAAAAAATTAAGCAAGTGCTTATCACAAATATCAGCCCAAGATGAAATGTGAGATGCCTTAATTTTCTTAAAAAACAAACCAAGAGGTATTAAAAGAAATAATAACATCCAAGGTCTTAAAAAATGAAAATTTTCAATAAAATCTATCATTTCAAATAACTCCTTGGTATAAACAACAAAAATACAGATAATATTAAAGCTAATGCTAAAGGAATATAAAACAACTCTTTCTTTTCTTGAATAATATTACCTTCATTGTTTTGTGGTTCTAGTTGATTAATGTTTTTATAAACTTCTCTCAAACTAGATAAATCCTTTGCTCTAAAATAAGTTCCTTTTGTCTTGTCTGCAACTTCTCTTAAACTAGCTTCATCAAGACCAGAACGAGCAAACTTTATTAAACCACCAAAAAAGCTTTCATCAGCACCAACGCCTATAGTATATATTTTTATACCTTCTTTTTGAGCTAAATCAATAGCTTCTGCCATAGATAAGGCACCATCGTTATGCTCTCCATCAGTAAGTAAAATAATAACTTTATTCTTTTTATCTTTTTCATTTTTTATATTTTTTAATGCTAAACCTAAAGCGTCGCCAATGGATGTTGAATTACCAGCCATACCAGCATCTGCGCTAAGCAAAATATCCATAATAGCTTGCTTATCAAATGTTAAAGGTGATTGTAAATAAGCTCTGGTTGCAAATAATATCAAGCCTAGCCGGTCTTCTGTTCTGTTTTTAATAAAATCACTTACAACAAGCTTTACTGCTGATAATCTATCAATACTTCTTCCAGATAAATGAAAATCAGGTTGAAGCATTGATGTAGAAATATCAATAACCATCATTATATCTCTATTATCGGTTTTTAGCCTAAATGGCTCGCCTACATATTGTGGACGAGCTGAAGCGATTACTAATAAAATCCACAATATAAACAGATAAACAAATTTTATAGAAAATAACACACTCTTACCTATAGTAGAGTAATATTTATTTTTTACAGAAGCTTTTATATTTTTTATATCATCAATAAAAGGCACTCTTATCGCATCACCATGCAATCCTTTAACTTTAGGTAATATAATATAAAAGAAGAAAGGAAGAATTAGCAGCCAAAACATTTCAGGATATTCAAATTTATTCATAGATTGTCTCCAATCCATTTTTTGCAAAAATCTTTAATCTCTTCAATAGTTTTTATTTTATATTTTTTAGTATTCTTATCCATAAATGGAGCATATATCAATAAACTGGCAGCATCTTTAGATATAGGTATATTTTTTTTTGTTAAAAATTCCACCCAATCCTTTCCGTATAAAGAAGATGCTTCAGGGTATTTTACAATACAAATTCTTCTTAGTAAGTTAGATATATTTATAACAGCATCAACTCCGTTTGAAACATCTATAGACTTTAATTCTTTTAAAGCATAATGCTTTTTACTTGTTTTGATGATAAACAACACTATTTTTATCAAAAAGAATAAAGCGATTATAAAGGCAATAATAACCCACCAGCCATAAGCAAGAGGAAATACTGACACAGCATCAGGAATATGTATGTCTTTTATTTCAGGTAAGTTATTCATTATTGCTCCATCCTAAATATATAAAATAAATTTAAGCTAAAGTTATTCAAATATCAAGAGGCATTTTTTAGATATTGCTCAATTAAAGGTATAAAGTTTTTAGCTAAATTTTTGTATACGTCTTTTTTAAAATCAATAACACTGTTAACGGCAAAGTTTAAATCTTTCCATGCATATTTTTTAAACTCGGGTGTTTTTGTTTTTACTGAGATTTCTTCATCAAAGCCCGTAAAAAAGAAAAGAGCAAAATATATTTCCTGACCATCAAAATAAATCCCTTTCTTTTTAAATTTATTTTTTACATTATCAGGAAATTCATAAACCATTGGTCTTTTATCTATAGCTACAAATTCTATAGAGGATACATTCATTTCTTCAAAAAGTTCTCTTTTAGCAGCTTGGAGTGGCTTTTCATTTTTTTCTATACCACCCTGAGGAAATTGCCAGTCATCAGTATTAGATTCTATTCTAGCTCCAAGGAGCACTTGTCCTTTATTATTAAAGACAACTGCTCCAGCGCAAGGTCTATATTTTTTAGTCAAAACAGCACCCCTTAGTTAGAACCAGATTTTGAGTAAAGAGATAAAGCTTTAACTAAATCAAGAGCTCTGATAAGTTGATAATCAGCTAAATCTTCTTTATTTTTAGATTTATTAGCTTTTTCTTCTTTTTCGTTTGAAGTATCATTTTTCAAAGCGTTGTTCAATTCTGCTTCACTTATATTTAGTGCGTACGATTCTAATTCCTCAATCTTTGCAGGTTTAACTAATATATCAGGTTCAATACCTTTTGCCTGAATTGAACGACCAGAAGGTGTGTAATATCTAGCGGTGGTAATGCGCATAGCACCAAAATCTCTTAAAGGAATAACTGTTTGTACAGAACCTTTACCAAATGATTTTTCACCCAAGATAACAGCACGTCTGTGGTCTTGTAAAGCACCAGCTAAAATTTCAGAAGCTGAAGCTGAACCTTCATTTATCATAACAACAATAGGTAAATCTTTTGCAATATCGCCTTCTGTTGCCATAAATTTAACTGTATCGCTTTCATTTCTAGAGCGAGTTGAAACAATTTCTCCTTTTTCTAAGAATAAATCAGAAACCTCAACAGCTTGGTCTAATAGACCACCAGGATTGTTTCTAACATCAATCACAATACCAAGAAGTTTATTTTTTAATTGCTTTTTAGCTTTTTCAATTTCTTCAGAAATTATTTGGTCAATATCTTCACTAAATGATGATATTCTTATATAGCTTACTTCATCGTTTTTAATTTCGCTTTTTACAGATTGAATTTTTATTTCTTGACGTTTTATTGTTAGTTCAATAGGTTTAGAATTTACACGTCTTATTGATAATTTAACTTTAGTTCCAACTTTACCTCTAAGTTTGCTAACAGCTTCGTTTAAACTCATTCCAACAACTGTTTCATCATCAATATTAGTGATGTAATCTCCAGCTTTTATACCAGCTTTAGCTGCTGGTGTATCATCAATCGGAGAAACAACTTTTACTAATCCGTTATCCATAGTTATCTCTATACCTAACCCACCAAACTTTCCTTTTGTTTGCTCGTTCATATAGTTAAAACTATCAACATCTAGATAACTTGAATGAGGGTCTAGAGATGTCAACATTCCATTTATTGCCGATTCAATTAGCTTTTTATCAGTAACTTCTTCTACATAAGATATTTTAGCTCTTTCCATTACTTCTGCAAACAAATTTAGCAATTCATATGTGTTAACATTTGCTTCCTCTTTTTTTGCAGCATTAACATTTGTTATATTCAATAAACTAGCTACTAATAACGAAATAAAAAATAATTTACTTTTTTTCATAACTTTTCCTATCTAATAAAATTAACCAGCAATCCAGGGTGCAGGATTTATTGGTTGTCTGTCTTTTCTAATTTCTACATAAAGTTTAGCTCCAGCAGTTTCAGGCATTGTACCAACAGGTTCTCCTGTAAGCAACATTTGACCTAATTCGCAGTCAATATTACCTAATCCAGCTAACAAAGACAGATAACCATCTCCATGTTCTACAATAATAAGGTTACCATATCCTTTAAATGGACCAGAAAAAATAACTGTTCCATCATAAGGGGCGATAACTTGAGCGTTTGGACGAGTTTTATAAACGATTCCCTTAGATGTAACTCCATTAGAAATCATTTCGCCATAATCTGTAATCAAAGTACCTCTAACAGGTTGAGAAAGAGTTCCTTTAGCATTAGCAAAACGTCCTTTTGATGTTTGTTGTTTAATCGCTTTATGCGTATTTACATCAACAACCTTTTGTTTATTTTTCTCTTTTTCCAAGGCTATTCTACGCTCTTCTTCTTGTTTTTTTCTAGCTAATTCTTTTTGGCGCTCTATTTCTTCCAATAATTCTCTTAAATCTTTAGCTTTTGATGTAAGATTTTCGGCAATTTTTTTTGTTTCAGCACCTTTTTTTTCAACATTTTTTCTTAAAGAAGTTTTTTTCTTAAGTAAATCCTTCATTTCTTTTTGTTGTTTTTCTAAATCCGAAGATTGTTTTTTTGCAAGAGCTACAGTGTCTTCTAGATTCTTTTTTTGTTGATAAATATAATCTAAGTCAGCTTTTAATTTAGAAGAAGTTTCATTTAAATATGGAATAACCTCTCTTA
The DNA here is from genome assembly GCA_045578445.1 of Alphaproteobacteria bacterium. Taxonomy (GTDB): domain Bacteria; phylum Pseudomonadota; class Alphaproteobacteria; order RF32; family CAG-239; genus CAG-267. The sequence goes on along the minus strand of JAZNKG010000011.1, from coordinate 96,254 downwards.
ATAAAATAGCACTTCTGATGATGTCAACAGGAGATAAAGGTTGAAGTATAATCGATTCTGAAGGATTTAAAGACATATTTTGCAAAGAAGCAACCGTTTGAACAAGAGACCTATTTTCTTTGATAAAATCATTTTCTTTTTTTGCTAAATCGCCAGAAAGTTTTTTTTGTTTTTTTTCAGAATTAAAAAGTAAGTCTTCATTGTCTTGTATCTTTTTTGCTAGAGAAATTAAATTTTTATCTATTTTAGATAATTCAAGATTGAGTTGTATTGCTTGAGCTTGTAACTGTTTTGATTCTAATTCTTTTTTTTGTGCTTCATGCTCTATTTTTAATACATCTTTTTCAGATACATCTTTAGCATAACCCAAATTAGTAATTAGGCTTAATAAAAATACTAAACTATAAGTTATACTAAAGACGTATCGTTTATTCATTTTTTCCTACGAAACAATCAAAGAATTACCAGTCATTTCTGATGGTTTTTCTATATTCATTAAATCTAAAAGTGTTGGAGCTATATCAGCTAGTCTTCCATCTTTCATTCCTTTTATAGAATTTTGAGAATTATAAAGAACAGCTTTTACTTTTCCTACAGTGTGAGCTGTATATGGTTCACCGGTTTTTTCATCAACCATTTTTTCAGCATTTCCATGATCTGCAGTTACAAGTAATACACCATCAACGCTCTTAATGGCTCTCATTACTTGTCCTAAACAATCATCAACCGCTTCAACAGCTTTCAAAGCCGCATCCATAATTCCAGTATGACCAACCATATCTCCATTAGCAAAATTACAAATAATAACATCATATTTTTGTTTTTCTATTACATCGGTTAATGCTTCTGTAACTTCATAAACGCTCATTTCAGGTTTTAGGTCATATGTTGCAACTTTAGGGCTGTTAATAAGAATTCTTTCTTCACCTTTAAATTCTTTTTCTTCACCGCCATTAAAGAAGAAAGTAACATGAGCATATTTTTCTGTTTCTGCGATTCGTAGCTGTGTTAGACCATGGTTAGCAACAACTTCTCCAAAAATATTTGTTAGAGATTCTGGTTCAAATATTGTTTTCATAAAACGTTTGTGGTCAACAGAATATTCTGTCATACCAACCAAGTCTATAAAGTTGATAACTTTATTTCTTTCAAAACCGTTGAATTCTTTATCTCCAAGAGCATATAGAATTTCTCTAGCTCTATCTGCGCGGTAATTTACCATTAAAACAGCATCGCCATCTTTTGCTCCGTTATAATCACCAATAACAACAGGCACAACAAATTCATCTGTAATACCATTTTTATAAGATGTTGCAATAGCTTCAGATGACGTAGGAAAACGATTCCCTGTCGCAGATACTATATTGTTATAAGCCAACTCAACTCTATCCCATCGTTTATCTCTATCCATAGCATAGAAACGTCCAGATATTGTTGCTACTTTGACGTTATTTAGATTCTTTATATTATTTTCAAAATCTTCAACAAAACCTAAAGCAGATTGAGGAGGAGTATCTCTACCGTCTAAAAAAGCATGAACACTAACATTAATTCCATTTTTGCTCAATATTTCACAAAGAGCTTCAAAGTGTTTTTGATGAGAATGAACACCACCAGGAGACATTAAACCCATTAAATGACAAGTTCCATTAGATTCTTTTAGTTTTTTAATCATATCTACTAAAACAGGCATAGTTTCTAAAGTATTATCTTTTATTGCTAAATCAATTTTAGGTAAATCTTGCATAACAACTCGTCCAGCACCAAGGTTTGTATGTCCTACCTCTGAATTACCCATTTGACCTTCTGGTAAACCCACATCATATCCAGATGTTTCAACCAAGCAATTTGGACAATTATCTAATAAATAATGCCAGTTAGGTGTGTTTCCTTGTTCAATAGCATTATCCAAAGTTTTTTCTTCTCTATATCCCCATCCGTCCAAAATAAGCAACATTACAGGTTTTTGCATTATCTTTCACTCCATGTTAGTTTAATTAATTTAATACACTTATATGCTAATCTAAAACAAAAAGCATAATATTTATCCATATTTTTTTAGGTTATAAACAATATAACTCTTGTTAAGACAAAAAGATAGTTTTATATTATCATAAAGTTTAATATTGTGGATACTGAAAATTTTATGAAAAAAGCACTAATATTTCTTGTTCTTATAGCTCCATCAATAAGCAATGCAAAAGCATTAACCACAGAATATGCCATAAATATTAATAACTATTATGGATATACGGACTATTCTTCACCATACAAGAGTTTATATAAAAATAATAATATAAATTCTTCATTAAATGTATATAGTAAAATATCTTACAACATCAATGAAGATTACACGCTTTCTGCTATTGGTTATGTTATGGCTGATACAAACAAGGAAGTAGAAAACTATAATCAAGGAAAATGGGGAGAAGAGTTTTTTGGAGTATTAGAAAGTCCTTTGGGTGAAATATCTATAGGGCAGGTTCAAAATGTTGCATATAATTTTGCCGTAGGTGCTCCGAATGTTGGAAATTATCGAGTAAATAATACAGATATAGTCAATTTTATAAATAATCCTAACTGGTACAAAAAGGATAGTAATTCTTCATATAAAACACTAAATTCTACATACTTAAATACAGATGGCGCATCATTAAAAGTAAATTATGTAACACCAAGTTTTTATGGGATAAATTTAGGTGTGAGTTATATTCCTGATATATATAGTCAATCAGGTCTTGTTTCTAAAAAAGCTGAATATAAAAATAGTGATGGATATGTGATAGGTTCATATGGTTTTTGGGATGTTTTAGGTTATGAACTTGAAGCTTCGCTTGGATTCGCTGATTATGAAAATACAGATAAGGAATATTCTGCTGGCATAAGTATCTATAGAAAAGGATTCACAATTGGCGCATCATATAGAAAAACAAAATCAGATAATAACAAATATGTTATAAATCAAAATACATTGTTTGATGCATACAGAGATGGAGAAGCTTATAATGTAGGAATAAGCTATTCAATAGGACCTGTTACTACAGGATTAAGCTATTTCGATTCTAAATCAAATATATCTAAAAATAGAGATAAAATCATTAGCTTTTCTAATAGTTATGAATACAATAAAAACATAACTTTCTCATTTACTACAGCTCATCTTGAAAGTGCTGGTGAAAACAATAATATTCTTAATAACAGCAAAGGCTATGCCTTTATTTTTGGTATGGAGTTAAGTCTATGACAGAAATTAGTATAATATCTGATAATATTCCTTTTGCAGAAGATTTAGCACAACAGATAGAAAAATATGTCCCATCATATAGTGTAAGCATTAATGAAACACATGATAAATCTATAATTTTTATAGATGAAGATGAGGCTAAATTAAAACAACTAGCAAAAGAAGAAAAAGGGCAATATTTTGTACTCTTTTCTAAAGACAAAGATATCGAAAAATATGCAGATATTGTTATAAAGAAGCCAATTATCTTAAAAGATTTATTAGAGAGCTTAAAAAACAAAAATTTATTACCCAAAGTTAACCGCAAAGAATGTATAAAATTCAAAGAATACAGCCTTTATCCAATAAAAAAGGAAATAACCTCTTCAATTTCAAATAAAACAATCAAACTAACAGAGCGAGAAGTTGAAATGTTAAGATATTTATATCAAAACTCGGGGGTAATTTCTACTAAAGAAAATTTGTTAGAAAATGTGTGGGGATATAGCGCAGACGTAACAACACACACTATAGAAACACATATATATAGATTGCGTCAAAAGGTTGAAGAAGATGGTGGAAGCCAGCTTATAATTACCGAAAACAATGGCTATAGATTAAATATATAGTTACTTAATTAGTCCTAATGGTGTAAATGTAAATCTAATATTTTTCCAATCATTATAGCTAGAACCATTTTGTGATGCTAAAACTTTGAAAACTCCATGAGCATCTTGAGCTATATAAATTGCTCTTTCTGCACTATCAGCAAGAGCTTGGAAATATGTATCAGAACGATATCTACGCATATCTTCTATTTTAACATCTTGGATAAGACCTTCTTTAGTAAGTAAAACATTTATTACAACTTCAATATTTCTATCATCTTTACCACCAATAGTGGTTTTCCAAGATTCTTGGATTTTTGATTTAACAAAATCAATACCAGATACAGATAGCTCACTAAAATAAGAACCTTTACTATTACCGCCTTCGATTCCCATATTATTTACAGGTTCATCAAAAGGAATTTGAGCTGGAGCATTTTCTTCACCGATTTGTTTTTGTAAATCATCAACAGAGTTCATTAAGCTTTGCAAAGGATTTGCATTTTTAACAGTTTTTTTGTTTTTACTTGAAGAAGCCGGTGTTTTATTGTCTTTTTTAGGCTCCGGTTTTTTCTTTGGTGCGGGTTTGTTAGGTTTAACCTGTGGTTTTTTCTGAGGGATTGGAGCAGGTTTTTTCTTCTCTTTTATTGGTTTTTTGGATTCTTTTTTAGGCTCATCTGTTTTTTCTTCCATTTTAGGTTCTTCAATCAATGAGGGAGATTTTATTTCTTGTTCTTCAATAACTTCAGGCTCTGGTGCTTTAATTTCATTATTTTTTTGTTGCTTAGGAGTTACTGCTGAAGACACCTCTTTATTTGGCTCATCTTTTCGAGTAGCTACTTTTCTTTCTTCACCACGAACAGCAAGCTCGGGTATATTTGTCATATCAGAAATTTTTACATCATTCAAATCAACGATAATTGGAGGTTGTTCGTCAAATTCACGTTTACCAGATAAAAAAGATATATCAATAACGCATAGTAAAACTATGGCTATATGAAATATTATTGAACTGTAAACGTACTTTTTCTGCATAAACAAAAATGTCCTCTATTTTTTACGAGCTTCTGTTTTTAATCCAACTTTACTAAAACCAGCATCTTTTAATAAAGCCATTAAACCAATAACACTACCATAAGAAGAAGATGTATCTCCAGAAATTGTTATTGTAACATCTTTATTTTCGCCTTTAATTGCAACAATTTTATCAATAATGGTATCTGGAGAAATTTCTGATTGACCAATATAGTATATACCATCTCTATCAACACTAATATTAATAGATGTTTCTTTACCGTTGAGTGTGCCTCCTCCAACTTTAGGCAAATCTAATGGAATACCTGATGTCATGAGTGGAGCTGCTACCATAAATACCACCAATAAAACCATCATCACATCCATAAGATTTGTCATATTAATATTAGCATTACGACGACTACTGCGTCTTATGATACGACCATTATATATAGCCATTATTATTCTCCTGCTAAATCAGCTCTAATAGCATTATCATCTATTTCACGAGATAAAATACTAGAAAATTCAGCCATAAAGTTTTCTAATTTTTTAGAATATCTTTCAATATCAGAAGTTATTATGTTATATGCTACATATGCAGGAATAGCTGCAATCAAACCAAAAGCGGTGGTAAATAAAGCTTCTGCAATACCTGGTGCTATAGATGTTAAAGAGTTGCTTTGTGTAGCCGCAATAGCATTAAAACAGTCAATAATACCCCAAACAGTACCAAACAAACCAACCAATGGAGCAACAGAACCTGTTGATGCTAGAAAACCTAAATTATTATCCAATTCATCAAGTTCTTTATCCATAGAAACCATCATCGATTTTTCGATTCGTTGTTGTAAAGAAACCCCTCTAAGACCTCTATCTGTCTTAGATTTCATAATATTTGTTCTTCTCCACTCTTTCATAGCAGCAACAAACATTGCAGACATAGGGTCTTGTGGGTTGCCAATAGAATCAAATAATTTATCTAAAGAACCACCAGACCAAAAACGCTCTTCAAAAACTTTTGATAAGTGTTTAACTTGACGTAATGTATTAAATTTTTCAAAAATAATCGCCCAAGACCATACTGATGCTGCAATCAAACCAATCATAACAGCTTTTGTAACAAGATCAGACGACCAAACCATATCCCACATAGAGAGTTGGTTAACAACTTCGGTAGCAACTTCTGTTTCCATTTTTTCCTCTTTTTTTGATAAAATAAAATTTCTTTAGCATACTTCATAACACATAATTATGAAAAAACAACTAATTCAAACAAAAAAAAGAAATGTTCTGGGTAGAACATTTCTCTCTATATTAAACTGTTGATCCATGGGAAAAGCCATGAACAAAACTCTATTACGAGTACCAACAGTAATAACGCGCCGGCAACACCTATCAATATAAGTAGAATATTGCCAATCCTCTTTCCCACATCACCAAGGGTTAATATGACTACAAGTAGCCAAAAGAACACCTTTCGTAACACTATATTGTGAGCTTCAAGCCACCACAACATATCAGGAAAGAACCATTTTTCGTGAATTAACCACTTGGTGTCAACCCACATGCACAGTCTTGTTATCAAGAAAGCCAGGATACAAGCCCACGCAAACCTAAATATAACCTCCTTCATATGTATAAATTTACACTTATATACTACCATAATTTAGGAAGAAAATCAAGTTTTAAATATAAAAAAAGACCTTATTTAAAGGTCTTAATTTCTATTATCCCATTTTATATGAGAGACGCACTCTGTACTCATTGTGTTTTTCATCTCACATTTGTTTACATGGATATCGGGAGCTCCGTTAAGATTATAACAAATTTTTCCAGATGTTATCATATTCTGAACCAATTCACCCATCGGAGGAATATCTCTGAATATAAATGCAAAAGATAAATCTGGATACACAAGAGATAATGCGATGATTTTTATTTCTCTATCCACTTCAGATTTTAATTTTACAGAAAATCTGCATTTCATTCTCCCTACAATATCTTTATATATTTTAAAGCTACCATCAACAATGCTTAAATAAACATCATTATCTAAAGGCATGTATTGTATGTTTACTTTTTCTGGAACGTCTTTTTGTAGAGAAACATGGCTTGAATATGTTTTAACGATTTCTGCAGCTTTGCCAATAGCATCACTAAAGGTAATAGGTTTTGATGCATCTCTTTCATCAATAGGATGTTCTTCAAAAAGCTCATTAAAGAATTCCTCATTTACATCAACATTATCTGGAACTTGGCTTATTTTAGGTGCTCCACGAAAGTCATCATCCAGTATTTGAGCAAAGGAAGGAAAAGAAATTCCTAGAAACAACACTAAAATAAATAACTTACAAAACTTCATAAAGCACCTATAACTTAGTTAATTTCTTCCAATGTTTTACCTGAAGCACCCATGTTTTCAACAATTTTATTAATAACAAGGTCAATATCTGAAAGTTCTCTATTTTCAGAATCTTTGCTTCTCATTGCTAATTCTGTTGCTGAAATATTTTTGAATTGACCAAAGTATTCAGGATTACTTGTATCAACCAATTGGAATAAAGGTGTGCAATCTTGAGAAGAAGCGCCCCCCATATTGTCTGCGCTACGAACAATATCACAAGGAGTAACAGTAAAGTTAGCTTCTTTTAATAATAAATAGCATTTTTCACTATCGATATGAGATTTAACAGAGATTTGAGTATCAGCACCAAATGCATTTACAGTAATTGCTGTTTGAAGAGGTTTTGTTTCAAATTTATCACCCAAAAACGCTTGTTGTTTTTTTAATTCTTCAACACCAATAACATTTTCAACATATTTATCAAACTTAAATTCAGATTCAACTGCATCAAACCAATCAAGATTTATAGTAAAAGATCTGAAGTTAACAGATGTTCTGTTGTATAAAGTTAACAAGAAATCACATCCAGTAACAACACCCTCGTTATCAACAGGTTTTATATCATGAATCTTAAAGATAACAGCGTTATCGCGAGTAGTTGGTTCAATCTCTGTGACATTTTTATTTGGTGTTAAAGCAAAAGCTTGTGTAACAAACAAAAAGCCAGACATTAATGTTGTAAAAAATTTATTATATTTTCTCATATCAAACCTCTCAAGTTTTTATCTTTATGCTGATAATACAAAAAGAGTGTTTAATTTTTATTAATTAGATGAAAATAAATTTAAAAAAATAAATTATTCGTGCAATTTCTTTTTAAGTCGCAATAAATCTATCCAAACCTTAGATTTTTGAGATGTGCTTCTTAATAAATATGAAGGATGATATGTTGCAATGACATTAGCTTTACACTCATCTAAAATAGAGAATTCCATCCATTTTCCTCTAGCTCTTGAAATAGTGTCATCAGATTCCATAACTGTTTTAAGAGCAATTCCGCCTAAAAGAACTATATATTTAGGTTTAATTAACTCAATTTGTCGCATTAAAAACGGCAGACAAACAGCAATTTCTTCATCAGTAGGAGCTCTGTTTCCAGGAGGTCGCCAAGGTAACACATTTGTTATGAAGCAATCTTCTCTTTTTATACTTATAGCCTCAAACATTTTATCTAATAATTTTCCACATCTACCAACAAAAGGCAATCCTAATCTATCTTCGTCAGCTCCTGGAGCTTCTCCTATAAACATAATTTCTGCACAATCTAAACCTGCACCAAAAACCGTGGAGGCTGCAGTATTCTTTAAATTGCATCCACTAAAATTATTCATTATTTCTTTTAATTCAGATAAGGTGGAGGCCTTTGCGCAAATATCTTTTGCGTTTTTAGAAGCTGTAGATTGTTTTGGTTGTATACTTTTTTCTGTAACTGTATTTTGGTGATTAGAAGCAATAGGTGTAATATTTGTGTTGGTATTTTCTGAAAGGCAAAACGAATCAGAACAAGTTTCTGTTACACCTGCCATAATGTACCAGTCTAGTAATTCTTGTATATTAATTTGTTTATTCATACTATTCATTTTGACATATTACACTTTTTATTACGAAATAAAGTAATTATTTACTCAAATATAATAAATTTAGTTTAAAGTTAAGCAAAAAATGATAATATGTTAAAAATTTTAGGAAAAATAGGTTAAATGTTTAAAACGAGCTATATAATAACACTGTTGGGCGGTATAGGAATATTTAATTCTTGTACAGCAAACATGGTAAATCCTCAAAATATGATTCAATATGTAAATGTGCAAAAACATGATACAGTATATGGCAATTACTTAGCTGGAAGGTTGGCATTAATCCGTCAAGATTATGATAATGCAGCAATATATCATGTAAAGGCTTTGGATAAAGGATTTGAAAATGAGGAAATGCTTAATAAAACATATATGATATTGGCTGCAACAGGACGCATTGATGAAGCAGTGAAATATGCAAATAAAGCTCGTCAAATGGGAAATGATGACATTTTTATAGATGTTATAAATGCAATTAGCTCATTTAAAAAGGGTAATTATCGATTCGCAAGAGAAAGTATTAACAAAGTAAACGAAAGACCATATACAACATTTGTAAATCCACTTTTTAATGCTTGGACTTATGTTGGAGAGGGTAATTACTTTCAAGCTATGAATGCTCTTAAAAAACTGGAAACATCTTCAGATACACATACAGTATATAATATACACTCAGGGATTATAAGTGAATACTTTGATAAAACAGAAGAGGCTGAAAAATTTTATGATAAAGTAATTTCAAACGATGCTAATGATGTTTCTTTTAGGGTTTTACAAATAATTTCTAATTTCTTTGTACGTATAGATAAAAAAACAAAAGCAACTCAATTAGTTTCAAGGTATTATGGCAGTAGTAATATAAAAGAAATGCTAGGTTCTTTAAGTGATAAAATAAAAGAAGGAACAAAATCTGCAAAACCTGTTATAAAGACTGCAAATGAAGGTGTAGCAGAAGTATTTTTAGAAATAGCATTACTATATAAATCTATTTCTGGAGGGAGCGATTATGCGCACCTGAATATGGCTATATCAGAATATTTTAATCCTGAAAATGATATAGCTAAAGTTGCTATGGCAGATATTTATGAAGAAAAATTTATGTTAAAAGATGCTAATAGATATTACGATTCTATTAGTAAAAAATCTGAATTATATTATCCTGCACAAATGCGAAAAGCTAGTAACTTGATAGAAGAAAAAAAATACGAACAAGCGATAAATGTTCTAAAAAAATTAAATAAAAACAATGCTAATAATTTTCAGCTATTATTTAATTTAGGAGATGCTTTAAGAATCAACAACAATCATCAAGAAGCAATAAAATACTACAAAGAGGCTATTGATACCATTTTTTATGAAACAGAGAAGCATTGGCCAATATATTATTCGTTAGCGATATCTTACGATAAAAGTAATCAATGGATTGAAGCTGAAAAGAGCCTCAGAAAAGCGCTTGAGCTGAGTGATAGGCATCCACAAGTTCTTAATTATTTGGGATATAGTTGGCTAAAATATGGTATAAATATAGATAACGCAGCTTTAATGATTTTAGAAGCCTATGAAAAAGAACCAAACGATAGCGTAATAATGGATAGCTTAGGATGGGTTTATTTTAAAACTGGAGACTATAAAAATGCCATTGTCTTCTTAGAAAAAGCCTCTGAGTTAAATCCTCAAAATGCAATAATTAGTGACCACTTGGGTGATGCATATTGGTTTGGTGGGCGTAAAAATGAAGCAAGATTTTTATGGCAAAGAGCTTTGCATCAAGAAGATTATGCTGAAGAGTTAAATACCAAAAGTGTGAAAAATAAAATAGAAAATGGCTTAAAGCACACAAAAGCAATAACCCTAAAGGATGAAAAGATATATAAAACACTACAACAACTAGAAAATATAGCGAATTAAATTTATTTCTGATATTTAGATATTAAATCGCTTAAAGTGTTCGCCCATTTTTTCACTAATTCAGCATTCTTTGCTTCGATTCGAAGTTTTATAACGGGCTCTGTTCCTGATTTTCTTGCGATAAGGGTGCTATCTTGACCAAGCTCTTCTTTTGCAGATTTTAAAGCTTGTTTAACATCATCATATTCCACGCTTTGTTGCATATATTCTTTTGTTGAAAATCTAATATTTTTAATAATGCAAGGATATGGCTCAAAAATTGGGAATATTTCATTCATTTTTCTACCATCTTCAAGATAAGCAAGGGCTAAGACAATAGCAGTAGCTAGAGCATCTCCTGTTTTTGCATAGTCAGATAGTACAATATGTCCAACAACTTCGCCTCCTAAAACAGAAACACTTTCCTTCATTAAATCAATAACATATCTTTCTCCAACCTTGCTTTTATCATAAATAAAATCATTGTTTTTTAAATAATTACCAAGACCAAGATTTGACCATTCTGTAGTAATAACGGTATTGTTCTTTAGTTGATTATGTTTTTTTAGGTATTGTGCTAAAAAGCAAATTAGCTGATCGCCATCAATTTCTAGTCCTTTATCATCTACAAGAATTATTCTATCACCATCACCATCAACAGCAATGCCGAAGTGAGCTTTAGAGTCTACAACTGTTTGAGCTAAAGTTTCTGTATGTTGTGTACCACAATTTTCATTAATGTTAATACCATTTGGTGTATTATTTATGGTAATAACACCTGCTCCTAAGTCTTTAAAAGTTTGTGGTAAAATATAGTGATATGCACCATTGGCACAATCTAAAACAACCTTTAGACCTTGAAGTGCCTTATAATTGGGCGCAATATTTCTCATTTTTTCAATGTAATCTTCAATAATAGAATCATTTTTTAAGATTCTACCAAGGGGGGAAGGGTTTTTGACTTGTTGTTTGTTTATTGGATTATTGTTATTATTGGTTGAGTTATAGTTATTGCTTTGTTCTTGTTCCAAAAACCCTTCAACTTTTGCATAAAACTCATCAGGAAATTTATCGCCGTTTTTATCAATAAGTTTTATGCCATTATCTTGATATGGATTATGTGATGCTGTTATCATCAAAGACATATCCACATCTAAATTTTGTGTTTCAAGCGTTAAAAGAGGAGTTGGAACAATTCCTAAAGATATAACAGAAACTCCGTTTGATGTAAAACCAGCAGTTAGAGCTGACTCTAGCATATCTCCAGAAATGCGAGTATCTTTACCAATAGCAACGGTTTTCTTTTCAGTACAAACTAGGTTGCTTAAAACTTTTGCCAAACTAAAAGCAAAATCTGCGTTCATTGGATAAATATTTGCAATTCCTCTTACGCCATCTGTTCCAAATAATTTATTAGTCATTATTATTAGCTCCAAAATCAGTTTTAATCAGACATAAGTTAAATCTATAAAACAGATATTGCAAGCTTATTTATATTTTTACAAAACGTATCTCAAACCTAGATAAACTTCTTGGTTTTCAAGAGTTGTTTTGCCGTTGAAAGTGTCTAGGTCGCTGTTACCCATGTCAAAGTAACGATATCCTAAATCAACATTTAAGCGATTTGTAACTTTAACAGAAATACCTGCACCTAAAGACCACATAAAGCTATTGTCTTTTAGTTCGTGGTTTATACCAACTGTTTTATTGTACAAAGATAATTTGCTTCTAGTATAACCGATTCCACCATTAATATAAGGTGTAAACCATGAATAAGGGAAGAAGTCATAATACAAAGCAAACATGTATGAATATGTTTTGAAAGTTCCTTCTGTAATAGGACCGATATTATCTGAGTTTTTATCTCTCCAAATATATTCTAGCTCTGCTCTAACATGTTTGTATCTATATCCGAGAGCGCCACTTGCTAAAAGTCTTTCTTTATCAACAACATAATCTGAGGGGCTACTTATACCGCTTCTAGCTTCTTCTAATTTATATTCTGCAATACCAATACGACCAGCTAAATAAAAACCATCACATTCAGCATATACATTTTCAGTTGTTACAAAAAATAATGTAACAAAAGTTAAAATATTTAATATTTTTTTTGTCATAAAAAACTCCGTAGTTCTAAGTTTCCGAATCGAGTTGTTGACAAAATAACACAAAATTTAAACAAAACAAGTAAAAAATTAATAAAAAGTAAATTTTTTTCATAAAGCAACTTAAAACCCCTTAAAAACATTGATTTTTTAATATAATGTGATAAATCATATTGCAAGGTGGCTGGATAGCTGCGCATAAATTTTTTATGTGAGGAAAGTCCGAGCGTCGTGGAAACAAGGTACCAGATAACGTCTGGCTAGAGAAATCTAAGGGAAAGTGCCACAGAAATATACCGCCAAATTTATTTGGTAAGGTTGAAAAGGCGAGGTAAGAGCTCACCGCAACAGTAGTAATATTGTTGGCAAGGTAAACCCTATCTGACGCAAGACCAAGTTAGGAGTACGATTTTTCGTAATATGGAGCGTTTCCACTCCACTCCAGAGGTAGGTCGCTCGAGTTAAACAGTGATGTTTAGCCTAGATGAATAGCTATCGCTTAGAATCTTTACTTTTGTAAAGCTAATGATAAGTACAGAACTCGGCTTATAGGCCACCTAACTATTTTTTTAGGAGAAACTTATGCAATATACAATAGCACAAACAGTAGAAATAAAAGGAATAGGATTACATTCTGGAGTCGATTCTATCTTAACAATAGCTCCAGCAAAAGAAGATACAGGAATTGTTTTTAATAGAATTGATATAAAAAATAGCAACCCGATTCGAGCATTGTATTCTAGTGTTGTTGATACAAGAAATTGCACATGTATTGGTACAGATTCTAAAAATATAGTCAGCACAATAGAACATTTGATGGCGGTGTTGTATATTTTAGGAATAGATAATGCGATAATTTCTATAAATAATCCCGAAATTCCCATCTTAGATGGAAGTGGAAAAGTTTTTTATGATGTTTTAAGTAAGGTTGCAAAAGTAGAACAAAAATCCAAAAGAAAATATTTGAAGGTAAAAAAAGAAATTGTTTTTGAAGATGGAAAAGGAGCTAGCGTACAGCTATTGCCAGCGGATTCTTTTTCTATAAAATTTAATATAGATTTTCCGTCAAAAATCGTAGGAAAGCAAAATTTTGAAGGAGACATAACAGAAGAATTGTTTGCAAAACAAATTGCTCCATGCCGTACATTTTGCGAAAAATATCAAGTGGATTACTTAAAATCTATTGGGCTAATCAAAGGCGGTTCGTTGGATAATGCTGTTGTTTTAGACGGAGATACAATCTTAAATCCTGAAGGTTTTAGGGTAGAAAATGAGTGTGTAAATCATAAGGTTTTAGATACAATAGGAGATTTATATACTTCAGGGTATTATATCTTAGGAAAAGTTGTTGCCAATAAAAGCGGACATTATCATAATAACGAATTATTGAAAAAGCTTTTTGCATCAACTGATAATTATGAATTGTTATAAGGGAGAAAAGGTATGAAAAAAGTTCTACACGGTTTATTTGTTGTAAGTTTTTTGTTATTATCTGCATGTACTACATCACAAGAAGTTGTTTTGCCAGAAAATGCTACAGCAGAAGAGTTATACAATCAAGCACATAAATATCTAGAAAGAACATCATATCAAAAAGCAGCAGAAACTTTTGATAAAGTGGAAATGGAACATCCTTATTCTAAATGGGCAACCAAAGCAAAATTAATGAGCGCATATTCTTATTATAAAGATGAAAAATATGATGATGCTATTAATGCTCTAGATAGATTTATTCGTCTACACCCAGGAAATAAAGATATAGCATATGCTTATTATTTAAGAGGAGTGTGTTTTTATGATCAAATCGCACCATCGCAAAAAGAACAATCAGCAACAAAAGATGCATATGATACATTTTCTCAAGTAATAACAATGTTCCCTGATAGTGAATATGCATCAGATGCCAAAGCAAAAATGGCATTAATAGAAGATCATCTTGCTGGTCATGAAATGAATGTTGGTCGCTACTATTTGTTTAATAAAGAATATGTTTCAGCATTAAACAGATTTTCTACTGTAACAGAATTATATCAAACAACTTCACAAATAGAAGAAGCTTTATATAGAGAAGTTGAAATTTATACTATATTAGGGCTAAATGCCGAAGCAAAAAAGAAAGAAGAGATTTTGCGTAGCAATTATCCTAATGGTAAGTGGACAAGAATGGCATCTGAGCTAATACTAAAAGGATAAAAACAACCAATGTTAAAAACACTATCAATCAGAAATGTAGTATTAATAGATAGTCTTGATATAGACTTTTCTAAAGGATTGATAGTATTGAGCGGTGAAACAGGTGCTGGTAAGTCTATTCTTCTCGATTCGCTAGGCTTGTTAATGGGTAATAAATCAGAAACATCATTAATTCGTACTGGTACAGATAAATTAAGTGTAACAGGTGTTTTTAGCATTTCAAAAAACAATAAAATATATGATATTGCAAAAGAGTATGAATTAGATATAGATGATGATATTATAATCAAAAGAATAATATCAAAAGATGGCAAGAATAAAATTTTATTTAATGACCAGATAATTACCTTAAAACTGCTAAAAGAAATTAGTCAAAACCTAATAGAAATACACGGACAACACGATAATCATGGTTTGTTAAACAGCAATACGCATTGTGATATTTTAGATGACTATGCAAAGTGTAATATAGAAAAAAATAATACAAAAATAAGTTATGAGACCTACAAAGAAACAAAAAAACAACTAGAACAAAAAGAACAAGAAATAAAAAAAGCAAAAGAAGATGAAGAAAATATAAAACACTGGGTTAATGAGCTAGAAAAAGTATCTCCATCAAAAGGAGAAGAAGAAACTTTAAAAATACGACGTAGCGAATTAATGAATTCAGAAAAAATAATAGAAAAACTAAATTCTGCATACTCTCAATTAAATAGCGGTGGTTCAGTCATAGATATTATATCAAGAGCAGTTAATTCTATTTCAAAAGCTAATGACCTTGTAAATAATAAGTATAAAGACATTGAACAAAATCTAGAAAATGCAATGTATAGCATAAACGATGCTATTGAACAAATTGAAGCAAGCTCATCGGATATTACATATAATCAAAACGAAATAGATAATATAGAAACAAGACTTTTTACTCTTAGAGATTTAGCAAAAAAACATCAAACAGATATCGATTCTTTGCCAGAAAAATTAGAAGAGCTAAAATCTTTATTGCAAAATATACAGAATGGAGAAGATTGCCTGCAAGAATTAAAAACAAAAGTTGCAGAGTTTAAGAATGAGTATATCGAAAAAGCTACATTGCTAAGTAATAAAAGAAAAAAATCAGCAGAAGAATTAAATAAAAATATTATGAAAGAGTTACCTCCATTGAAAATGGAAAAGGCAAAATTTCAAACTAGCATTTCTCAAAAAGAAGATTCTCAATGGTCTGCTAATGGATGGGATGATGTCTGCTTTGAAGTTTCAACAAACCCTAACACTCCACTTGGACCATTGAATAAAATTGCATCAGGCGGAGAGTTGTCGCGTTTTATGCTAGCATTAAAAGTAAATCTTGCACAACAAAGTAGTCAAGAAACGCTTATTTTTGATGAAATAGATGCTGGTATTGGAGGAGCAACAGCTGAAGCTGTTGGAGAACGTCTATCAAAATTAGCAAAAAATGTACAAGTTCTTGTTGTTACACACTCTCCTCAAGTCGCATCTTTTAGTAATGAGCATTTTAAGGTAGAAAAGAATACTATTGATAACGTAACAACGACAAGTCTAATAAAATTAACAAATAGCGGAAAACTTGAAGAAATAGCTCGTATGTTAGCGGGTGAAAAAATAACAAACGAAGCAAGGGCTGCCGCAAAAGTTTTGCTAAATAAAGACAACGAACCCACATTATTTTGAAAAGATATAACAAATCACTAATGGAAAGACAAATAACACACGCAAGCCATTAAATAGGCATTACTTAAAAACATTTATCATCTTCATATATTTTAGATTCTAAAGTTTATAATTTCTTTTGTCTTTTCTTTAGTCTTGCAAGTTTATAACTTACAACAGATGTATCTCGTCCAGTTTTTGCTAGTCGCTCATACATTCTTTCAATTTCTTTTTCTAGATATGCTGTTTCTATATCATTTTCTAAATTTGCTTTTTCTTCCTCGTTGCCAAGCCCTCTTATAGCACAAACATCTCTAATAATATCTATAACTTCCATATTATCATTTTGATGGCGCTTTATAAAATATGGCAATTCATACACCAATTCTCTTGAATTATCATAAACAGTCTTATCTTCTTTGCATTTTTTGTATTTAGATTTTAAAAGATTAAAAGCAACTTCTAATTCAGATTCGTTATCAACAACAATAAAAGGTACAGGGTCAGCAAATCCTTTGTTTGCCATAGATTTTAAATATTCTAGCAAGTGATGAAAAAATCCACCGATATTATATAAAATAAAAGGTTTCTTTTGTAACAAACCGTCTTGCATAGCAACGCAATCATAAGCCAGCTCATCAAGAGTACCAACTCCACCAGGGGCGAATACTACAAAGTCTGCATCAAGCAATCTTTGTTTTCGCTCTTCTAATGTTTTTGCAAAAATTACATTTATGTGTTTAAGCATACTATCATCAGAATCATACAGTTTGTAATATTCTTCAGTAGTAATACCTTGAATAGGAAATTCTTCGTTATTTGTGCATTGTTGCTTTTCATTCCATGCATCCATAACACCACGCGCAACAGCGCCCATTATTCCTGTATTAGATAAGCCAAAGTCCAGCTTAAAACCCATTTTTACAATTTGTTTGCCTAAGTTATAAGTATCACGGACATACATCGGATTATGCCCCCCTCTAGAACCGCCAGCAACAAAAACTCTAATACCATCTTTTTCATTTTCTTTAAGAAATGACGAAAGTAGTTCTTCTTTATTTTGACAAGATTTTTTTCTAGCCATATTACAACTCCTCAATATCTCCTTGTTTTTGCTTTTCATAAAAATCTTTAACAAATTCATCAAACGTATCATCAGCTAAAGATTTTCTAATGCCTTGCATTAATCTTTCATAGTAACGAATATTATGCCAACTTAACAACATAACAGCCAAAATTTCATTACATTTTTGTAGATGATGAATATAAGCTCTTGTATAATTTGTACACAAAGGACAATCACACCCTTCTTCTACAGGTCTATAGTCTTCACGATGGCGGGCATTACGTATATTAATAGGGCCATAAGCGGTAAAAGCTTGAGCAGTTCTACCAGAGCGAGTAGGCATAACGCAGTCAAACATATCAACACCTCTAATAACAGCGCCGACAATATCATCAGGCTTACCAACTCCCATTAAATAACGAGGTTTATCTTCTGGTAAAAATGTTGGTGCATAATCTAAAACTTTAAACATTTGCTCTTGACCTTCACCAACAGCTAATCCGCCAATAGCATAACCATCAAAACCAATATCCTTTAATTTATCAGCAGATTCTTTTCTTAAATCTTCAAATATACTGCCCTGTTGAATACCAAAAATTCCATATCCATCTCTATCAACAAATGCATCTTTGCTTCTTTTTGCCCAACGCATAGAACGTTGCATTGATTTCTTTGCTTCATCATAAGTAGCAGGGAAAGGAGTACACTCATCAAAACACATTGTTATATTTGAATCTAGTTTATGTTGTATTTTTATAGATTCCTCTGGAGATAGAAAGAATTGTTTACCGTCAACATGAGATTTAAAACTAACACCGTCTTCATTTAGTTTTCTTAATCCTTTTAAACTCATAACCTGAAAACCGCCAGAATCTGTTAAAATAGGTTTATCCCAATTCATAAATTTATGTAAACCACCCATTTTTTCAACTAAATCAGCACCAGGTCTTAACATTAAATGATAAGTATTTCCTAATAAAATTTCAGCTCCAGTAGAAGCAACAGATTCAGGAAGCATAGCTTTAACTGTTCCACAAGTACCAACAGGCATAAAGGCAGGAGTATTAACTATACCATGTTTAGTATGTAATTTTCCTAATCGTGATTTATTGTGTTTTTTTAGTATTTCATATCTCAAAGCCATTTTCTATTCCTATTCTTCTTTATAAATTTTACTCCACAAAGGTATTTCGTTGCCGATTCCTTGTTCTAAATATTCTGTTTTTACAAAAGCCATAACTCCATTATCAAACATAATTCTAGACCATTTGCCATCAGCTGTATATCCAGTAACTCTAACAGTTGTCTTTGACTCTACTTCTTTGTATATATCAAAGTTATCATCTGCTCCGTGTCTTGCGACAGTATCTTTTTTAATATGATATAACTGCTTTTTATCGTAAATATTTACTGGAATGTCAAATATTTTTGCAACAGAAACATCGTTATATGTTGTTTTTCCATCATTAAAAATTACAACTTGATTTAAATTTGTAACATTTTTCCTTTGTTGCTCTAGGGTTTTCAAATTCAAATAACTACATATAGCAAAAACACATAAAAACAAAATTATAGGAAAAAATAATTGTATACGTTTAAGCTTACTAAAATTCCATTTTTTAAGAGGTAAAGGATTATGATTTTTTAATGTTTCAATATAAGAGTTGATATATACAATATCTTCTTTAGAGGCATATTCCTTTGCCAGTATAGCTAATGTTAAAGCTTCATCAAATTTATTTTCAAGTTCATAAGCTAAAGCATTATGTATAGATAATAAGAGGTTTTCTTTTTTATTGTTAATATTAACAATATTAGCAACAATAGCTTTTAAATTTGCAAATATTCCCGTTATTCCTAAAAAACCACGCGTCCAATTATGTTTGGTTATTTTTTCTATAGTAGAAGATGCTTCATATGGACTACAATAATAAATTTTATCAATAGATGAATGGGATATACCTTTTCCTGTTATTTCTATTAGCCTAAATGCACGCATATTTACATCTTCTTGTCCATGCATGTTTTTTAAAACACATAGCATTTTCATATCTGGAAAATTTTCTTTTGCATAAACCATAGAGAGTAATTTGTATTTTAATCTAGAAATCGGGTCTTTAAGCACATCGTATGCAGAAGAAAGTTGCTTGAAAACATCAATAGCTTCTTCCGAAGTATTATAATCTGGGTGCCATTTTTTTACTAATTCTTTGTAGCTAAGCCTTATATCTTCATCAGATGCATTTAGGTCAATATTAAACAATTCAAAATATCCTAAGGCATCATATTTATTATTATTTCGCATATTATTTCTCCCAACAAAGCTTTTCAGCAATATTTTTTATATCAGAAGCAGCCTCAGAGGTAGGATATCTTGTCAGAAGCATCTCTTTGTTTTTAATTGTATCCCTTACTCTCGTATCCAGTCTTATTATACCTAATAAATCAGGATATTTTAAGCTTGTTCTATCAGAAGCTTTACAAAGTTTTTCATAAACCTTAAAACCATCTTCAAAAGAGTTTACTTTGTTAATTATTAAATAATAATTAGCATCAATTTCTGATTCGTTTAATTTTCTTATTAATTCAAATGTTTTTGTTATATCGGCATTATTTTCTGTGCATGTTAAGATAATATTATTTGCAATTTGACATAAACATAGAGCTTTATCAATATTATTTGCGTCCACATCTATAATTGTGTGATTATAATCATCTGCTAAAAAAAACAAATCTTCTGCAAAGATGTCAATTCTTCCTTTTTGCATTGATTGTAAAAATTTACCGCCAGATTTTGCTACCAAGAGGTTAAAGTTTTTATTTTTATATCCTGATAGTATCTGATTTAGTGTTTTGGTTCCTCGTGTATAATCTTCTATAAACAATTCTGTATTTAGTGGTAAATAAGAATAAGCATTAGAAAAATTACCACATGCATCAACAAATAAAACTCTCTGTTTTTCTTGATTTAGAGCATGCGCAATATTAAGAGAACACCATGTAGAACCCGTTTGCTCTGCTCCAGAAATAAATACAGAAACACCTCTGTTTGTTCCTTTTTTTAAAAATAAATGCTCATAAATCGCACTATAACTATTGTTCACAATACATCCTTTTTTAGTTAAAAGATAAATCATTTTTTAATATAATATCAATTATAGTTTAAATATCAAAGATTCTTTTTTTTAATTAGAGGGTAATATGAAATATCTTTTTACATTCTTTATAATCGCGTTATTTAGTTTTTCAGCAAATGCTAGTACAATTAAGATGTTTGGTAAAAAAAAATATGGTTTTGAACAACCTAAATATATATTAAACGATACAACAATACAAAAAGCTAAGGAGTTATACACGTTAGCTAATCATAATGCATTTCCTTTTTCATCAGAAGAACAGGGGTCAGCTTTTTTGCCACTTATAAAAAAAATTGCTGAAAAAAGTAAAATATATATAAAGTTAGTATATAATAAAAAAGGATATGAGGAAGATAAAAAATCATTTGAAAGAGGTAATAAGTATATAAACGCTCTATTTGCTGTTCCGCAAGAATTTTACCAATATTCTAAAAATGAATATTTATATCCAGCATTTTTTGAAAATAAACTTCACGTAATTACAATAAGAGGTGGAGCAGTGGTTATTAATAACAAGGAAGATTTACATAAATATAAAGGTGGATATATAAATCAAGATAGTTTATCTTCTTTTATTATTAAAGATTTTTCAAAATATAAAATGGCTTCTTTTAATGACTATGCAACAGCGTTTGAAAAGCTATTTACAAAAAAAGTTGATTACTTAGTTGCCGGTTATTATCCTAGTCAAATTGAAGCCTATAAAATAGGTATAAGAGATTATATATCTTATAGTAAAGATGCTATTTGGAAAAATCCATTATTCATAAGAATTAATTATAAATTAAATAATGATCCAAATATAGAGCATCTTAAAAGATACATGAGAACAGAAGAGTTTAAAGAAACAAGAGATAAAGCTCTAGAAGATGTTTTAGAAATTTATAAGAAAAATACTCAAGGTATTGTTCCTCCAATGTATATAGGGGAACAAACAAAAGACGAAAATTTATCTGAAACAGTACAATAATACAAAACAAACATATACTTGAAATTTAAAAAAATAATATGTAGCATAGTATCGCTTTTTAGGAGAAATAAAATGGTTCTTTTGGTTCATCACAGTATAGTTCCTCAGTCAAGAAAAATTAGACTTCTTATGGCTGAGAAAAAAATGCTATTCGTTTTAAAAGAAGAAGAACCTTGGAATTTATCATCAGAAATAGCAAATATAAACCCATCTGGAGATTTACCTGTTTTGATTTTTGACGGAACAGTTATATCTGGAAATTATGCTATAACTGAATATCTAGAAGAGAGCAATCCTCAATATAAATTATTGCCAGAAGATGCTAAAAATAAAGCCGAAGTAAGGCGTATTATGGAGTGGTTTGATACAAAATTTTATAATGAAGTATATAAATATATTGTGGCTGAAAAAATTATAAAACGTTTTCAGTATAAACTTGCTCCGAATTCAAAAATATTAAAAGCAGGTTTAAATAATTTACGTTTTCATATGGAATATATAGATTATTTAGCAGATAAAAACAATTATTTAGCTGGAAACACCATAACAATGGCAGATTTAACAGCAGCTGCTCATCTATCAATACTTGATTATTTAGGAGATATTCCTTGGGAGGAGTATAAAAATGCAAAAACATGGTATGCAAAAATAAAATCCCGCCCAAGTTTTAAAGAAATACTAAAAGATAACATAAAAGGCATAGCGCCGTCTAGCAACTACACAAATTTGGATTTTTAATATGAAGAAATGTTATTTATTTTTTATAATACTTTTATTAACTGCTTGTGTAAGCGGTAAAGGGCAAGTTGTTTTTCATTGGGATAGATATAATACAGGCGGTATTAAATTCGCTCGAGATCATTCGGAGTGTATGCGTCAAGCAGAGGCTTTTCGTTTATTTCCAAGTATCAAAAGCTGGTTTTATTCAGAAGAACAACGTTACGATACTGTAGTTAAATGGCACAAGGAAAAAGGTATATGGGCAAGCTTTGTTCCTTATCCAGGAGCCGCACCTGTATTAGTTAATTCTGTTCGAGACGATACAGATGTAAGTCCTCGTAAATACAAAAAATGTATGCTTAAAAAAGGTTATATAACAAGAACAAAAGAGATACCAGAAACAAGTAATCTCTTTATATACAAACCACAAAGTGTTAACCAAGGCACACCTTTGGACGATACTTATAACTATTAAAGATTAGCCATAGTCTATATGTAAATTAAGAGTATTAAAAGATAATCCTTCTGATACAGGTAAATGCTTAGTCTTTCTTATTTTAATATCATATAAATTTATGCAAATCAAAAATAAGGAAATTAAGCACAGTATCAGAAGGATTTTGACGTATAATTTGTCGCTATTAGTATTTTTCATAAAGGTAAATCCATATATTATTGCATAAGCTCAATTGCCTTTGTTATTTTTCTAATAGAATTTAATTCAATTTGTCTTACACGTTCTTTAGAAATATTATAGGTTTTACTAAGGTCGTCTAAAGTAATAGTTTTATCATATAATCGTCTTTTAAATAAGATATCTTTTTCTCTAGGATTTAAAACATACAAAGCTTTTTTAAACATCTGTTTTCGATATTTTACTGTTTCAATATGAGCTAAATTCTCCTCTTGATTAGGTTTATTGTCAGAAATAAAGTCAAGCCACTCAGATGCCCCGTCAGAATCTCCATCAATTATTGTATTTAGAGAACCGTCATGCGATTTTAAACGCATATTCATATCAGTAACATCTTGAACGCTAACATCTAATGATTTTGCAATATCTTTTAAAATATGTTGAGAAAGCTCTCTATCATCAATTAAGTTTAATTTGTTTTTTATTTTTCGTAAGTTGAAAAATAATTTTTTTTGAGCTGCTGTTGTTCCCAGTTTAACTAACGACCATGAATTTAAAATATATTTTTGAACAGATGCTTTTATCCACCATAATGCATATGTAGAGAATCTAAAACCTTTTTCAGGTTCAAATTTATCAATAGCATACATTAAACCAATATTTCCTTCTGAAATCATTTCACCAACAGGTAATCCATAGCCTCTATATTTAGAAACAACTTTAACAACAAGTCTTAGGTGTGATGTAATTAATTTATAGGCTATGTTTTTATCTTTTGTAAGTTTATATTGAGAGGCTAAGTCAAATTCTTCTTCTAAAGATAAAATAGGATATTTTTTAATAGATTGTAAATATCGAGATAAATTTTCTTCTGGTGAAAACTCTAGTCCATTTATATTAGGTTGTTCATTCATAATTATTCTCCTAAAAATTGACCAAGAGCAAGATTATTATCTAATTGTTTTTTCCACAATCTAGACAATAGTTTTATTGTTTTTAATAAATTTTTAAGAAAAATAGAATGTTTTTTAACTAAAGTTTATGTTTTCTCAATAGGTTAATAAGATTTTCCATGTCTTCAGGAAAGTCTCTTGAAAACTCTAAATATTCTTTTGTAATAGGATGTACAAAACCAAGAGAATATGCATGTAGAGCTTGTCTAGGAAAATTAACAATAGTTTTTCTAACAAGCTCAGGCATATGAATGTTAGATTTTTTTCCTTTATAAACATCATCACCAACAAGATGACATCCAATACTAGACATATGCACTCTAATTTGATGAGTTCTTCCAGTTTCTAAATTGCATTTAATAAGAGCTAATGAGTTATTGTAATTTTCAATTGTTTTGTAGTGTGTAATTGCGTGTTTGCCACCAGTTTTTACTAATGCCATTTTTTTTCTATCAAAAGAGCTTCTTGCAATATTTCCTTCAATAATACCATTCATAGGATTAGGTACATTATGAGTAATAGCAAAATAAGTTCGTTCAATAGAATGTTTATAAAATTGTTCTGCCAAACCATTATGGGCTAAATCATTTTTTGCAACAACCAAAAGTCCGCTCGTGTTTTTATCAATCCTATGGACAATACCAGGACGAGCAACTCCACCAATACCAGAAAGAGAATCTTTACAATGAAAAAGTAGCGCATTAACAAGTGTTCCTGAATAAACACCTGCTGCAGGATGAACAGTCATTCCTGCAGGCTTATTTACAACAACTAAGTGTTCGTCTTCATATACAATATCTAAATCAATATTTTCTGCAACAGGAAGAGCCTCTTTAGGCTGAGGTTCAATTATTTGGTAAACATCGTTTAATCGAGTCTTAAAATCTTTATCAGAAACAATTTCATCATCACAATAAACAAATCCACCACTAATTAAACGTTGAACTTGAGCTCTTGAGAAACGATTACAAGAAGTAGCTATAAATTTATCGATTCTAACACCTTGATTCTTTTCATCGACAGCAGATGTATAAAATATATTATTAAATTCACTTTCCATTGTATTCATATTAATGATATTTTCACAAATTTATTCTAAGATACATCAATATATAATATAAAATCAAGAACAAATGTCTGGGAGATAAACGATGAGTGATACATTAGATGGGTTAGATGCTTTTTTATCTAATGATAATAATAGTAATAACGAAAAAAAGACTACTGATACAAATGCTAGTGAAACAAAAGCTTCAAACATAGAAGATGAATTTTCTAGCTTATTAAGTAGTTTTATTAATCAAGATGATACACCTAAAGAAGAAGCATCTTTAAGTAGTTTAGATAGCTTCGTATCAAATCCCCAAACATCACAACCAGATGCAAATAGCATAGATAGTTTGCTAACAACAACTGTTTATAAAGAAAATATAGAAACAACTGTTAACGAAGAACAATCTGAAAAGAAATTAAAAACAGAAGAGCAAGATTTAGCTCGAGCTATATCTAATTTTCAAGATGCAATATTTACAATGGCAGATAAAAAGAATTTCAAAGTACCAGAAACAGATTATAAAGAAGAAATGCTTTTTCCTAATTATAAACCTAGTGTGGGCAAAAAAATAGCGAACTATATGTTAGCTTGCTGGGATATTGTTTGTAGATATGATCCAGAAAATATGAAAAGATTATCAAAAGATGCAAACGATGAGGAATATTTAACTTTTGCAGAAAGTCTGAATGATACTGATTTGCAGTTAGCTATTATTTCGTATGTTGAAATACTAATAAATGTAGAAACCTGCGAATTTTTATATAAGCAAAAGCATGAAAATATGCAAAAAAACCGTATTAAACGAGAGTTATATGAAGAATATATGGAACTGCAAGAACGAAAAGCTTTATTTATAAAAAAATTAAAAGAGAAGAAATTTCCTATAGATGTAGATAAATTAATAAACAATTATTTTAGAGCCGCCCAAAATGATGCTACAGGTGCTTTTGAGGCACTAACAAAAAATCCAGCAATGTTTGCGCCAATAGACTTTGATAAAATAAAACCAAAATTTTTTGGATTAATAAAAGTAACTCCAGAAGATGGTATAAAAGCAAATCAAAAAATTGGAGAATATGTAAAAAAACTTAAAGTTTAGATTATTTTTAAAGTAGACAACCTTGTGTTTTTATGCTATGATAAAAAAAATTTACAAGGAGAAGAAAAATGAGCGTAGACGAAAATAATGAAAAAAAAGAATTTGAGGATGAAGTTAAACAAGAAACAGAGAATTTCTTGCTCGATGATTCTGCTGACAATTTAGATGGCGATAATAGTTCTGGTGGTGATGATGCATCACAGGAAACAGAAGGTGATAATACGCCTCCAACTCCGCCTACTCCTCCTACTCCTCCTACTCCTCCAATTCCTCCAGAGCATGATGCAGATAATGTAGCTGCAGGAATTAGCTCCGCATACGGAGTTAATCCAACAGAGCTTCATTCAAAAGTAGAAAAACCTAAAGGAAAAGAATCTACACCACCTGAACGCAGTAAAAAAGGCAAAGATGAATTCAAAGAAAAAGATATCATGGCTGTTTTCTGGGGTATGATATTGGAGTTTTATGGATGGTGTATTGATAAAATGGTTGATATACCTTTAGATTTTATGACTTGGGTATTGTATTCAAAACCAGAGCAAGGTGAAAAAGCACCGCTTGGTAAAAGTTATCTAGACATGGCTGAAAACAAGAGAAAAGATGTTTGTAAAAAAGTTGATGAAATAGAGAAAAACTCTAAAAAAGCTAAAGATGAAGTTGAGAGAAACATACTTTTAATACGCTCAGGCGAGACACCATCTTGGAGTAATATTGCGACAATTTGTCCTGAAGCTTTAGATGAGATAAGAAGATATACAACAGATGTTCTTGTTCCATCATATGAAGCTTTTCAAGCGAATCCAGATGCTCCAGAGGCAAATGCCTATAAAAATTTTCAAAAAACACCTAAAATAGTAGAAAATTTATGCAAAAAAGCCAAAATGATTGCTAGTTTTTCTTATAGGTTATCAGCTCTAAAAGTGCTATCAGATGAAAATGTAGACTTTATGCCTGAAGGATTTAATGAAAAATATAAGGAATTGCAGAAAGAAATGAAAAAGTCTTCAGGGCGAATAAATTATGCCGATGTAGAGACATATGCAGATGAGCTTGTAAATATTCTTCCTGCAGACGAAACATTTAACGATATTAGAGCAAGTTTGACTATGATAAAACAAAAAGCTTCTGAATCAGATAAAGATGCAATTAAAGCTTGTATAAAAGAAATAAATGAAAATACAAGCAATGATGAAAAGAATGGTAAATACAAAGAATATAAAATTATTACAACTGCTTCACAATATATGAATGAAATCATGCTAAATATTGATAAAATTTACGAAAATTGTGGTACAGATGTAAACAAAAGAAATGAAAGTATAAAAAATTATTGCGAACATATTAATAATGCGATATTGTCTGTATCAGAAATTGCATCAAATGCAGATAAAGACGCACGAAGCAATATAAAAACAAAAGAAAAAAATAGAAGAAAATTACAAGAAGCAATAATGTGTGTTGATAATTTTGAATTTGATGGAAGACCAATTTGTAATGTTGCAACAGCCACTAGACAATCACCAAATGTCTGCAATAGTTCGCGATTTATATATGACTATATGGCTGGAAGAGTATAGAATAAGGGGTAAATATGAAAAAAATTATTAAGTTATTTAGATTCAGTGTAATTGGATTATTAGTTTTTTGTGTTTTTGCTCTCGTGGGGCGATTCGTTTTTCAATTTTTATGGGGTTTTAATATCCTAGATAAAAATGATTATAATACATTGTACAATTTTTGGGAAAAAGGTGGGTCTTTCAAAACATTTAAAGATATTACTTTTATCGTATCTTTAATCGCTTTTCCTATTGTTTGGTTTATAGCAAGTAAAAAATTGTACAAATTTGGATTAGGAAAATTTTTATTACTACCAATAATTGCGGTATATAGAAAGGCTACAAAACCTAAAACTTTAGAGGTTGAACATGTTTCTATCAAAAATATTGGTGTTAAAGATAAAACTATAGATGAAATAATTTCAGAAAAAATAAGAAACAATGAAAATGGAGGATCTGCAAACACACCTTTAGACATTCGTAAACAAATTTCAGCAAAAATAGAAGAAAATGTAAAACAATAATGAGTTGTTAACTAAATTTAATCTATAATACAAAAAACAAGAACGGAGAACAATTTGAAACCACTAACTATAATATTAAAAACTTTATTAGTTGGCTATCTATGGAGTATAGTATTCATAGATGGGTTAAGGGTGGTTTTACTAATCAATTGGCACTTTGATATTTTTCTTAAAGAACATTGGATTTTATTGGGAGAAAAATGGAATAGCGGAGAGCCTATTACCGCATCAGAGTTTGGATTCTTTTTGATTGTATTAAGTAGTGTACCGTTATTATTTGCAGGGTGGATAGGCTTATGCTTGGTTAAATGGAATAGATTTTTCAAACATCTATTCTATAGTCCTTTATATTTATACAGAAAATTAACCTTAAAAACAAAACCTACAGTTGTTATTAAGAAAAAAGCTGTAAAAGAGGAAACTCCTGTAATTAAAAATACACCTGTTATCAAAAAAACAGCTGTTAAGCCTCAGCCTTTGCCGTCAGCAACATTAATGCAATCAAATATATACACTAAACAGACTCCAACATCTACTATATCCTCACCTAGACCAACATCGTCATATACTCCAAATAAAAAGAAACAAGAAGCTCCAATTAACCATGCTTTATTTAATTTTGATGAGGATGATTTTGATTTCGACTTTGATTTTGATAAAAAAGACAAGCCAAAGTCTGTTGAAAATCCGCCAGCACCACCATCAAGTCTGATACCTGAAGATGGGGTTAGTGATTTTGATAGTCGTTTTGATAACGCTAAAAAAGAAGAAAAACACAATAAGAACAATGATAGAAACAATAGAAAAGATAATAAACCTAAAAAAGAGGAAAAGAACAACAATGACAGTAATTCTAATCAAGACACTTCCGCTGTTAGGGAATCGCAAACCCCTGTTATTGATGTACTAACTCAAAAGGGGTATGATATTATTCCTTCTCCAATAATAAAAAGCACTAAAGTTGATTGTATTGCTGTTTCAAAAGACACCTTACTTGTTTGTCTTGTTGATAAAGAAATAGGAGATTGGTTGGCAGATGAAGAAAAATTCAATGATGAAGAGCCACTATGGTTCTCAGAAAGTAGTCACAGAATATCTCCAGTAAGACAAATTGATATTGTTTGCGATGCATTACGAACAAAGCTTTCTGTGGCTGATATGAAATTTAATGTAATTCCACATGTTATTGTTCAATCTGGCAATATCATTAATGCAGAGGATATGTTTGAAATTTGGCAAGATATGAATATTAATGTTACTCGTATAAATAGAGGTAGTCCAAAAGAAATACGTTTATTCTCTAAAGTGGTAGATAATTGCGAAGCTAAAGTTGGCGAGGAAACATTAGAAAAATTAAGAAAATTATTTAGAAGTATGGCATAATAGGGGTGTAAAATGGCAAAAGAAAGAGGAAAAGAATGGGAAGAGTATGACAACGCGGTACGTTGGATTACAATGACTTTCTTTATTTCAATAGGTGTTAGTATCGTATTGCTATATCTAGCACATCCATTAGCATACCTAATACAGCAAGGTATTTCTAAAAAAAGTATGGATACAGTTAGTCTTTTTATCAAAAAAACTATTTCTAATCCTGAGACTCTTTATAATCAGTATGCAAAATGGTTCAGAAGGATTTTTACACAATCAGTTCCAACAAAATTAAGTTCATGGTTGCCATTATTACCATTTATATCTTTTCCTGTAATATTAATAACAGGTGCTGTAAAATGTCCATATAAATTCCAATCAAATGTTCATGGTTCAGCACATATTGCTACATTAAGAGATATTGAGCGCATGCCTTTATTAGGTTTTGATGGTTTTTGCATGGTTGTAGGGCGTTTTCAAGGAAAAATGTTAAAATTAAAAGAAACATTATCAACGCTGTGTTGTGCTCCTCCAGGTACAGGTAAAACTGCCGGTGTTGTGATTCCTACAATTTTTAACTCAGACACAATGAGTATTATTGTAAATGACCCTAAACCTGAATTGTGTTATTCCACAACAGGAGCAAGAAGTAAAGTAGGACCTGTTTTTGTAATCAACTGGGGTAAGGAGGATAACCCACTAACTGGTGAATATTATCCTAGCTGGAATCCATTATCTCCAGGGGCATTACCTGCTCCAGGTCCTGCACGTGACTTGTATATTGATTCAATGTGTAATACTTTAGTAGAAGATCCTAAAGGTGGCGGTGATGCATATTGGTCACAAGCAGGTCGAGGAGCTTTGTGTGGTCTTATTCAATTTGTGGCTTCAAAATGCGAAAAAGCTTTAGCAAATGAGCGCTTTATTCAAAAAATTGTTGAAGGAACAATGACGGAAGAAGATAAAGCAGAGCTTATGAGTCATTATGAAGATATGCAAGGTGGTAATTTGCAAAACAATGCAATTAGAGCTTTACAAGATTTGCAAAGTAATAATTTAACAATAGAAAACTACTTACCTATTGGTACATGGAATTCTTTCCCAGATAGATGGGTAAATCATGAAGCTTGTTTGGCTATGATTCTAGAATGGATTACCACAGCAACAATCGAACAAAGTAACGAGATAAAACGCCGTCAAGAAGAAGGTGACCAAATGGCAGCCATGGCTGACCTTATGGGTGAGTTGCTTGATGGAGCTATTAATGAGGCAAATGACTATGGTTATTCTCGTCGTTGTATTCAAGAGTTAAGTGGTCTAAGGTCTAAACCAGATAAAGAACGTGGTTCTGTGTTATCTATGGCTTTCAACGGTATTCGTATCTTTAAAAACTCTGCGGTGGTTGCAAGAACTAGTTTTTCTGACATCAAGTTTAAGGATATGCGCGGTCTTAAAGACCCTGTAACAGGCGAATGGAAACCAATTGCAGTATACTTATCAGTTAACCAAACAGATGCCCAAGCATTGAACCCAATTAGTGCAGTGTTCGTTGACTTGATGAGTGCATATTTAATTTCTAACCCACCAAACTTTGTTAACACAACAGATGGTAAAATGGGGCCATTCCCAGTATTGTTTGTGCTCGACGAGTTTCCTCAAATGCCAAAACTTAAAGCGGTAATTGACGGACCAGCGGTGGGACGTGGTCAAAAAGTATCATATCTACTAATTGGACAAGACTTAGGTCAAATTTCTGGTAAATATGGTAAAGATGACCTTGAAACAGTTATTTCTACAACAGCTTGTAAAGTTATTCTTTCACAGAATAACGAACAAACTGCAGAACGTTTCTCAAAAATGATTGGTCAAAAGACAATCCAAACAACATCTTATTCTAGACAAGAGGGTAGCTTAAATAAAGAATTTAACCCATTTGCAAAGAATGTAAGTTATCAATTAACAGGTGTTGCAGCTATTAAGTCAAATGACTTGCTAAGTTTACCAATGTTAAAACAAGTTGTATTGATGCAAGGTCATATTGAAACACCAATTATGGCAGATGCCCCTCGTTTTTATTTAGATAAAAAAATGTTGGCAATGTCTAAAATACCACATTCAGCATGGGTGCCAGATTGGATTGTAGCTCAAAGAACTTCACAAAATGAAGATATTCTATCTAAGTTAGGAATAGATTATGATCCTAACGCAGAAGAGGAAGGCGATTTTGAGGAAGACACAGAATAAATATAAAGATTCTGACTATAAATCATTTTCGTTGCTATCAATTCTAAAGAGTAGCATAAAGTTTGCTTTCACCTATAAGAAAACATTTTTCTCATGGTGTTTTGCAAACTTTATCTTTTTATATGCGTTAAGCTTGATACCAAATGGCTGGAAAAACTCATTGAGTATTCTTTGGTTAATGGTATATTATCTTTTCTTGTGTGTTTTTATTCGATATATACATCAAAGAGAGCCATATTTTTCATTAATAAGGGTATTCAATGGGCTAATTCCTGTTAGCAAAATAATGTTTATGAATATAAGCATATTTTTACTAACCATAATTTTTCAATACATTCCAATGCTAATGGGATTTCAATACAAGTACCTTGATTTTTTTGAAAATTATATGGGAATACTACAAAGCTATAACGGGCTTCCAGAAAAGACTTTATTATATGTATTTATGGCTATTATATCACCATATACAATTTGTAGACCATATTTGGCTTGGATATCTTCTCTCGTAGGCAAAAGTCGGTCAATAATTGATGCATACAAAAAAACAAAAGGAAACTACTGGAAGTTTTTATTATGTTTTGTTTTTTTAAGCGCAATCTTTTTGATAACATATTACATCGATACAATATATAAACTAAAAGTAACAGTTTTTGTAATGTCTGTATGGATTATCTATTCTAATATTGTATTTATAAATATCTATAAAATATTCTACAAAAGAAAAACTAAGCAATCATAGTATTAAAATCTTCTTCAGAAATAACCTTCACGCCAAGTTCAGTAGCTTTTGTAAGCTTTGAACCAGCATTTTCACCAGCAACAACAAAATCTGTTTGAGAAGATACAGAACCAGAAACTTTTGCCCCAACAGATAAAGCTTTACTTTTAGCTTCACTCCTTGTCATTGTTGTCAAAGTCCCAGTAAATACAACTGTTTTACCTGATAATTCTGAGTTTGAAATTTGTACCGTTTGAAAATCCTCAATATTAATAATTTTAAGAAGCTTACTTATAACATCTATGTTGTGAGGCTCTTTGAAAAATTCAACAATATCATTCGCAACAATAGGACCAATTCCATCAATACTTATAAGCAATTGAATATCCATATTTATCATAGCAGTCATAAAGTTATCGAAAGAATGATAGTGTTTTGCAATTAAATATGCTGTAGCTGAACCAACTTGTCTAATTCCTAAAGCATAAATAAATTTTTGAAGACTAATGTTTTTACTTTTATTTATAGCTTCAAACAAATTAGATACAGATTTTTTTCCCCAACCTTCTCTATTTTCTAAATTTAAAGATTCGTTGAAAGAAAATAAATCCGCAGGCCTATTTCTTTCTTCTAATGTAAAAATATCATAAGGTGTTTTAATAATTTCTTCTTTGTAAAAGTCTTCAATAACCTTATCGCCTAAGCCTTCAATATTAAAAGCATCACGAGATACAAAATGCTTTAAATGTTCAACAGCCTGAGCTGGACAAGACAATCCACCAGTACATCTTCTAACCGCTTCATCTTCTTCACGTATAGCATGAGCTCCACATTCAGGACAAATTTCAGGGAAATTAAATTCTTCTAAATTAGTAGTTCTTTTTTCTAACAATACCTCTACAATTTGAGGAATAACATCTCCTGCACGCTGAATAACAATAGTATCTCCAATACGTATATCTTTTCTTTTAATTTCATCTTCATTATGGAGAGTTGCATGAGAAACAATAACGCCTCCAACATTGACAGGTTCTAAATCAGCAACAGGTGTTAAAGCTCCTGTACGTCCAACTTGAATACGAATGTTCTTTAATTTTGTAATAGCTCTTTCAGCTGGAAATTTGTGAGCAACAGCCCAACGAGGTGTTCTTGTTAAAAAGCCAAGTCTTTTTTGTAAATCTAAACTATTAACCTTATAAACAATACCATCAATATCGTAATCAAGAGTTGCTCGATTCTCCATTAATGAGTTGTAACTATCTAAAATTTCTTTTTCATTTCTGCATAGCTTATTATAAGGATTAACTGGAAAACCTAAAGATTTTACATATTCTAAAAATTCTATCTGTGTCTTCCATCTGATGTCAGAAACATCCCCCCATGTGTACACCAAAAAACTAAGGTTTCTTTGTTCCGTAATTCTGGCATCAAGCTGTCTTAAAGAGCCAGCAGCCGCATTTCTTGGATTGGCAAAGAGTTTTTTACTTTCTTCTTCATTTTTTCTATTTAATTCAAAAAAATCAGCCTTTGACATAAAGACTTCACCGCGGATTTCAAAAATATCAGGTACATCTTTATCTAAGAAAAGAGGAAAACCTTTTATAGCCCTTAGATTTTCTGTAATATCTTCTCCAATTCTGCCATCTCCGCGTGTAGACCCTCTAACAAAAACACCTTTTTCATAAAGAGCTGAAAAAGAAAGTCCGTCAATTTTAGGTTCAGATGTAAATTCTATATCTTCGCTTGAATTAAGAAATCTTTTAACACTAAGCAAAAATTCATGAACATCATCTTCATTAAAAATATCAGCCAAAGAAAGCATGGGAATATTTAATTCTACTTTTTTGAATTCGCTTTTTACTTTCGCACCGATTCTTTTAGAAGGACTATTAGGTAATACTAAATGAGGAAATTTTGCCTCAATTGCAAGGTTAAGATGTCTTAATCTATCGTATTCAGCATCATTTAAGTATGGATCGTCATTTTGATAATATGCAATGTCAGCTTTTTCTATTTCATTTGCTAAAAACTCAAGCTGTTGTTTTGCCTCTATTTCTGTTAAATTTTTAATATCAATCATATTACAACTCCAAACCATTCATAAATATAATATATAAAACTAGTTGACAAGTTACCATAAAATAATGCATAATACCTTCAACTTTTTTAATGAGGATGAAATGTTAGGTAATTTAACTATAAAGCAATTCAAGATAAAACGTCAGGAAAATATGTTCCCGCCGTTAGTTTTGTGTTGCAGATAATTTATCTTCACAAAAGTGTTTAAAGCGGGAATTGTTCCCGCTTTTTTTATTGTTTAATTGTTTAGAGGAAAAAATGAGTACAGAATTAAAAAAATATCAAGTAAATGGAGAAATGGTTTGGTTGGGCAACATTAACAAAGTTGACGGTATTAAACTTGATAAACCTATACATTATCATATCAGACCTCTAAATATAAAAGACGCTGAAGCAATGGGTAAACTTTCAGAAACCATCTATGCAAATCTTTCTGAAGGACAAGAATGTTTTATTCATAAACACTCTAAAGAATATTATAACAGTGTTTTTAAAAACAGAAACATTCGTTATATAGGAGCTTTTGTTGGAAAAGAGCTCATAGGGATGTCTTATATCAAAATTTGCGAAAATAACGAAGATTTACAGGAAGAGTTGCCAAACTGCGAATATAATTTTTTTGATAAAAGGAGAAATGCAAATTCTCGTATAGCAACATTTGGTGCAGATTCAGTTCATCCATCATATAGAGGTAATGCTATTAATACAGCAATGATTAACTATCGTATGGAACAGGCGTCATTATTAAATTGTACAGATTGTGCGTCAATTGTAGATAGAAACAATCGTTGGAATATGACACCATATTTTGCTTGTCGCTTTAATTTATTTCAGACCTCTATAGACCCCTCTGATGGCGGAAAAATTTCTCTTCTTCATAAACCAATGGGAAAATCAAGTGTTTTATCTGATATAAAAACAAGAATAACACTTCCTTATGATAGATTTGAACTAATTGATACTATGATAAAAAAAGGATTTATTGGTGTAGAATTTGATAAAAAAACAGCAGAAATAACATTCGCTCATTCAAATTATTACAACACAAATATTTATAGTTTTGACCTAGCTTTAATCTATCAAAAAAAGCATACTTTTGCGATATAACAAAAATAAAGATTTTTCTTGCGAAATATAATAAGTTAGATTATTATACATTTCGTAATATTAATTTTTATTGGAGGCAAAAATAGCTACGGAAAATAATAATGCGCCAGTACGTGAAGCTGACGGACCACGCATAAATAGAGAAATTAAAGCAAAAGAAGTTCGTTTAATTAATTATAATGGAGAAAATTTAGGGGTTGTTTCTATTTCAGAAGCGCTAAGTATTGCTCAAGAAGTTGGGCTGGATTTAATAGAAATATCTCCACAAGTAACACCTCCTGTATGTAAAGTGCTTGACTATGGTAAGTACAAGTATGAAATGCAGAAAAAGAAAAACGAAGCTAAGAAAAATCAAAAAGTAGTTAGTATAAAAGAGTTAAAACTCCGTCCAATGATTGAAGCTCATGACTATGAAGTAAAGCTCAAACAAGCTAAAAAATTCTTAAGCCAAGGTGATAAAGTTAAATTTACTATGCGTTACAAAGGTAGAGAAATGTCTGCCAACGATATGGGTAAAGAAATTTTGAATAAATTGATAGAAGATTTAGAGGGCTTATGCAAAGTAGACGCTGCTCCTAAAGCAGAAGGTAAGCAAGTATATATGATTGTATCTCCTGCATAAATTTACCACTAAAAGCAATAATAATAGCCATCTAAAATTAGGTGGCTATTTTTTTATAAAAAGATTATTGACATAAGGACATTTTTGCGATATAAGAAACATTATGAGTGAGGCAAGCGCTCGGTATGTCCGCCAAAGTGAAACATTGCCATGATGATTTTATTACATAGATTTCTTTTAAGTAGCTTATCAATGCTAATCGGACAGGCGTTAGGATAGGTTATTTAGAAAGGAATAAGATATGACAAAGTATATTGAATACTTCCAAGTGGAAGCAAAATGTCTCTTAAAAGACTTTAAGAAAAATCTCCCAGAAGCAAAATCAAGATGTGAAAAGTATTTT
The DNA here is from genome assembly GCA_045578445.1 of Alphaproteobacteria bacterium. Classification (GTDB taxonomy): domain Bacteria; phylum Pseudomonadota; class Alphaproteobacteria; order RF32; family CAG-239; genus CAG-267. Next base: position 59,372 of record JAZNKG010000011.1, on the reverse strand, counting down.
AGTGGTAAAAGTGAATTATCATTAATGAATGCTCAGCATGTTATTGCCAAAGAATATGGCTTTGATAGTTGGAATGATTTAATTAAACAAGAATCACATAAATTAGCAGAAGCTTTAATTGTTACTAAAAACAAAACACTGAAAAATCCATTCAAATTATGGCATGGTGGACGCATTACAACCGGATATGAGCAAAAGATATTTCAGTTAAACAAACCAGAAGACTATAAATTAGAATATGATTCTAAAAAGAAAACCTTTTTCCCAAAAACACCAACAAGCGCTGGTGGTCGTGGTGAATATAAATCTTTTGAACATTTAGATCTTTCAGAATATGATTTATCTGGTTTGAATCCTATATTTGTTCGCTATTCAGAAGATACTAAATGGCCAGAAGATAAATCAATGCTTCCAGCTGGTTTTAATCCAAAAGAGTTTTTAGAAGCTCGCAAAAACCCAGGGTTGGGTATTAAAACTCTTCACAAGCAAGGCATAAAAGGTAATGGAAGAAACATAGCAATTATTGATTGGCAACGCCTTTTTAATCATATGGAATATCACAACTCATTAAAAGGATATGAAGAAATTGGTATTGATGCGACAAACTACGGCGGAGGTTCGAATGTTGGTTTTGTTTCAGCATTTGTTGGAAAGACATGCGGAATAGCTCCTCATGCGAATGCATATTACTACGCAGTTGATGAACAGCGCACAAAGGAAAATCCAAGAGGTTCACAAGTAAATTATGCTGAAGCAATAAAAAAAGTTTGTGAGTTGCATAAGAAACTTATATCAGAAGGAAAGAACGGTATTGATGTTATTCATATTCAAGGAGCGTTAACTTCAGAGGTGTTTCAAAATGATGAAGGTTATGAGGAGACTGTAAAAGCGAAAAAAGATGCAGAACAACTTGGAATTTGGTGTAATGACTATAATAAATTTACACAAAATAAAATTTTAAGAGAAGAGCGGGTTTATTGTAAACTTGATGGCGATTTAGATAATCCAAATGATTATGTGTTAATAGAATACTCACCGCTTCATAAAGTACCAAGTTCAAAAAAAGAGTTATTTGCAAATTCACTTTGTTTTCCATGTGGAGCCAAAACTGTTGCCCTAGGTGTGAAAATGGATGAATATGCTTTTGAGCATTGTGCTGGACCATATGCGAAAGTATTCGCATCTAGCCTTTACCTACTAGCAAAAAGCGTAAAAGAAACTATAACACCTTATGAGTTTTTTGAATTAGGGTTAAAAACCGGTACCTTCAAAGAAGACGTTGGCACAATCATTAACCCAGTGGTTTTAATAGAAAGCTTGAAATAATTTAAATATAATAATAAAACAATAAGGGAGAAACCTTATTCTCCCTTATTAAAAACAAAAGGACACAAATGATTTATTATATTAAACATCAAATATTTTTAATTTCTTAAATTATAAGCCTAAAAACAGGCAAATACAGTTTATTTGTTTTAACATAATTTAAGAAGGAAATTTAATCTATGACTGATAATAATAAGTTGGCTCACTCGTTTGAGCGACCTTTAAGTTTTTTTGCTTATGAAAAGCAAAAGATTAAAAAATTTTATGAATTTATCCAAGGTTACAAGATAAAATCTCAAAACAATATAAATCCCTTTGTTCTATCTTTTAATATCTATAAAGAAATGGATTCTATTTGTAAGAAGAATTTATACCTTATGATAGCTATAGGGATTGCATCAGCTATGCTAGAAGGGTTAATCCCTTATTTTGAAATGTTAGTATATGGCTCATTGCCTGCAATATTAGATAATACTCCAAAAGCAATAACAACATTTTTGCTATATTGGGTATTATTAAATGCAGCTAAAATGATTGAACCTGTTTTTAATAATTTAAGGTATTGTTATAGAGATGTGATAAAATACAAATACAATGAGGCAGAACAAACTAAGGGTTTTGCAGATATCATACGCAAGCCACGTCCATTTTTTAAAGTTAATTCACCGTCATCTTTGAATGACATGGTAGAAAAAATAACAAACAATAAAGTGGAACTATTGAGTGATGTATTAGATGAACTAAGAGGAATTGTTGTTTTATGTATAACAGGGATTAGTGTTTTTATTGTTTCATCTAAATTATTTTTTGTGATAGTAGTCGCTTGCTTAATATATGCAGAGTTTAGCGGATACGCATCATATTTATTGCGAAATAGAGAAAATAAAAAAAGACTAATAAAGATAAAAGTAAGACAAACAAATAGAGATATAATGGCAAATTCTGCACTTGTACAAGATGCATTAAATATATCTAATGAACAAATTTGTATGAGACAAAGAATGAAAAAAGATACCAAAGCATCTCTAAAGCTTCTTTTTGCAGATTATAAAATGGAGAATATTTCTTCATTTATCGTATCTGCGGTGATTGCTTTTTTTATCGCAACAATAGCTTTGCACGAGATTATTGTTTCAAAAGATATAGGTAGATTGGCTTTGATTTATAGTGCTACATCAGTATTTAGATGGCGTAGTTATCAATTAATTCTTTGGTATAAAAGATATCTATTAGATAATCGCAATGAGATTGTAGATACACAAAAGCAACTTATAACCCCACATGCATTAGAGCGTAAAACCGGTTCTAAAAAGCTAACACCAGAAGATAATACTATAAACATAAAAGACATTCGCTTTTCTTATCCGAAAATCAAAGATGTAACCACGCTAGGCGCTGAAAAAGAAACGATTGAACGTGGAAACGAGGTTATAAAAGGCATCACAACCACAATAAATCCAGGAGAGATAACCGTTGTTGCCGGTACATCAGGTGAGGGTAAAACAACTCTAATGAGTCTAATACGCCACGATTATGACCTGACATCAGGCTCAATAAAACTTGGTACAAAAACTCTAACCGCTCTTTCCGATAACGAGATAAACAAACAAATAGCATTTGTTGATCAAAACGTTCACTTCTTTGATCAAACATTGTTGTATAACTTAAAATACTTCAAAGAAAACGCATCAGAAGAAGAACTGCAAAAAGCTTTAGATTCTGCTGGCTTAACAGAGGATATATTAAATCTAAAAGATGGTGTATATCACAGAATTGGACAAGATGGTAGGGCCCTATCTGGTGGTCAGCGCCAACGCTTGGCTTTAGCTCGTATATTCTTAACGGACCGTCCAATAATGATATTAGATGAGCCAACAACAGGGTTAGACCAAGTGTTAAGCTTCAAGGTAATGAAAACCTTAAAAGAAAAAGCTAAAAATAAAACGGTATTGCTTGTAACACATAATCCAACAGAAATAGCTCTTGCTGATAGGGTAATTGTTATAAAAGATGGTCAAATAGAAAGCGATGGTGCTCCACTTGATTTAATAGAAACATCTCCTTTCTTAAAATCAAGCTTAACCAAGCAAGATATTTTGAGTAAACAAAAACTATTTTCTAAAATTGCTTAACAAAAAAGGCTCAAGATGTTTCTTGGGCCTTTTAAAATAAAAAAAAAGAGAAGTTATCTCCTCTTGATACTCTCATTATACGCATATTTATTAAAAAGTCAAGCAAACTTTTAGACAAAATTTTAAAAATAATTATTGCATAATATCAAGTAGATAGATATAAAGACCATCTTACATAAAGAAAACATAAAATTCCTATTATTTATATTCGTTTAAACATCAATTTAAGGAAGGACTTTTTATGGCAGATATAACAACATCTGATTTAAATCAAAAAAATAAAGTTATTAGTTTTTGGGTGTTTGAAAAAAGACGTATAAAGCAACTAAAAAACTTTATTTTTGGCGTAAAAAATAACGATTCTAATGAGATAAGCCTATATACGCTAGTTTATCAAACATATAAAAGTATGAATAAGAATTGTAAGAATATATATCATAAAATTATCTTCATTAATATTGTGATAGCTATACTTTATGGATTGTATCCTTTTACAAATATGCTTTTATATGGTTCGCTACCCGAACTTGTAACGGGATCAAAAATTGGAATACTAACATTTATATTTTTTATGGTTTTGAGATTTGTTCAAGATAATACAAGTGCGGTTTTGCGTAAATTTGAAACGTTTAACTCTAGTAAGTTGAAAGATTTATATAAAAGATACAGTAGAACTGTTGAATATAAAGAAATATTATCAAAACCAAGATCTTTCTTTGTAATAAATAGCCATATGACTTTATTTAGTTTTATGCGAGAAATAAGAGAGCTAAAATTAAATAATTTATCGTCATTTTACCGTTTGTTGCATGGGGTTGTCGCCATTATTGCTTGTACCGTTAGTGTTATGTGCGTATCACCATATTTGTTTTTTCTTTTTCTTGTTGTAGCTATTTTTAATGTAGAAAGTATGTTGTATATAGAAGATATTAAAAGAAAAAACTTTTACAAAGCATCTGTATTAAGTTCCCATATTTCAAAAAGAGATAATGATATCTTATTAAATTCTCCACTTGTGCAAGAGGCTTTATCATCAGAAAAAGAGAGTGGAAGAATATTTTATCGTGGTAAATACATTGAGGGTATTTATAATAAAATAAGATTTATAGATCTTAGAAATGAGTTCACCTTGCAAGGTGTGGTAAATTTTTTATCTACGGCAATAATTGTTTATTTTATTATTTATGATATTATAAACACAAAAGATATAGGTAGATTTGCTTTAATATCCTCTGCTACAGGTCAATTTAGATTTAATTTTGAGGATTTATCAAAAAGCTATACTCAAATATCTTCAAATAGAAATAAAATAGTTGATTTAGAGAAAAAATTAGAACTTCCCAAAGCATTAGAGCGTAAAATAGGTAACGATATATTACAAAGAATAGACGATACCATAACTATTAATAATGCAGAGTTTTCTTATCCTAAAATAAAAGATATTACAATGTTTGGCGAAGAGAAAATAGAACGAGGTGCGATTGTTATCAATGGTATTTCGACTAAAATAAAGAAAGGTGGAATAACTGCTATAGTTGGGGCATCGGGGCAAGGTAAATCTACGTTATTGAGTTTAATCCGCCATGATTATGACTTAAATTCTGGTTCTATAAAGTTGGGTGATAAGGATATAACAGATTTAAGTGATGATGTTATAAATAAGCAAATTGCGTTTATTGAACAAAGAGTTCAATTCTTTGATAATACTTTATTATATAACTTAAAATATTTTAACGAACAAGCAACAGATGAAGAAGTAAAAAAAGCTCTCGATTCTGCAGGCTTAATTGAAGATATTTCTCGCTTCAAAGATGGTTTGTATCATAGAGTAGGGCAGCAAGGACGCGCATTATCTGGCGGTCAGCGTCAAAGATTAGCATTAGCTCGCATTTTCTTAACAGACCGACCAATAATGATATTAGATGAGCCAACAACTGGTCTAGACCAAGTGCTAAGCTTTAAGGTTATGAATACCTTAAAAGAAAAAGCAAAAAACAAAACAGTATTACTTGTAACTCATAATCCGACAGAGATTGCTTTGGCTGATAGGGTTATTGTTATAAAGAATGGTCAGATAGAGAACGATGGAACACCTTTGGAATTGGTACAAAATTCTCCGTTTATTAAAGCTTGCCTAACCAAACAAGATATTATCAGTAAACAAAAACTATTTTCAAAAATAGCTTAAAAACTCAAAGGCTCTAGTTTCCTAGAGCCTTTTTTTACACTATTAAGCAAAATTAAGCGTATCTTTTTGCCATAACTGACAATGGAACTGGCTTAATTTTATCAGCTTGACCAGCAGCACCAAATTGTACATAACGGTCAATACAAACCTTTTTCATTTCTTCAATAGCAGGTTTTAAGTATTTACGAGGGTCAAATTCTTTTGGATTCTCTGCAAATACTTTTCTAATTGCGCCTGTAATTGCCATACGACAGTCTGTATCAACATTAACCTTGCGAACACCAGACTTAATACCTCTAACAATTTCTTCAACTGGCACACCAAATGTTTGAGGAATAGCGCCACCATAAGCATTGATAATATCTTGCAATTCTTGAGGAACTGAAGAAGAACCATGCATAACCATATGTGTATTAGGTAATTTTGCATGAATTTTTTCAATAACATCAATAGCTAAAATATCTCCTGTAGGTTTGCGAGTAAATTTATAAGCACCATGAGAAGTGCCAACAGCAACAGCCAATGCATCAATATTTGTTTCTTCAACAAATTTTGCAGCTTCATCAGGATCTGTTACTAAACGTTTTTTATCAATAACACCTTCAGCACCATGTCCATCTTCTTTGTCACCTTTACCTGTTTCCAAAGAACCGATAACACCTAATTCACCTTCAACAGATGCGCCAACAGCATGAGCTCTAGCTACAACTTCTTTTGTTACTTTTACATTATATTCAAATGAAGAAGGTGTTTTGCCATCAGCTTCCAAAGAACCATCCATCATTACAGAAGAATAGCCATTAACCAAAGCAGATTGGCAGATATCTACAGAAGAACCATGGTCTTGGTGTAAACAAATAGGAAGTTCTGGATACATTTCAATCGCAGCTGCAATCATATGACGAATCATTGGATCGCCAGCAAATTTTCTTGCTCCAGTTGAAGTTTGAATAATAACAGGAGCATTTACTTCACGAGCTGCTTCACAAACAGCAATAATTTGCTCCATATCATTAATATTAAAAGCAGGAACACCATAATTGTTCTCAGCTGCATGGTCTAAAATTTGACGCATAGAAACTAAAGGCATCACAATCTCCTTAATTTATAAAGTTAAATTCTGTTTGAGAGAATATATAAAAACAGCAGATTTGCAAGATATTTTTTTGCTGTTGGGTGTAAAATACATATAAAAAAACCCGCTTTTGCGGGTTTGTATTGCTTAAGCAACTTCTTTTTGTTTATTAAATATTATAACATTATTTAATTCGTTATTTAATTTTTTATCATAGCAAGTACCTGTAGCGATTAGTTTATAATTGTCTAAAACTACACCTCTAACAGTTCTTTTTGATTTACAAACACCAGATAAAATCTTTCTAGGGTTTGCTTTTGCAAAAATATTTCTTTTTGTTTCTTTAGTAGTTGACATAGTCATAATATTTTTCCTTTCTTATTGTTGACATAATTAATGACACTGTAAATCATTTTTGTCAACAATTATTTTAAAAAACTTAAATATCACTCTATTTTGAAGATATAACACATAAATATTTAAATTAAAGTAAACAAATTAAATGTTTTGTCTAAAGATTGTTTTTTACATAAAAAAAGACTAACAACAGTTAGTCTTTTAAAGTGGCGGAACGTATAGGACTCGAACCTATGCATCCCTATTCAGGATGACGGATTAGCAATCCGCTGCATTACCACTCTGCCAACGTTCCATAACAAAGGTTCTTTTACATTAAGTTTTTTCACTCGTCAACAGTTTTTTTGAGTTAATTTGTTTTTTATATAAATATTATTAAAATTTTTATTTACTACATTTTAATTAAATTATACTATCATCTTAGAAAATGTTTATTTGGGAGATAAAATATGAATCGCGAATATGAATATATTTCAGCTTTAAGTACCGAAGAAAAACAAATTTTTGTTGAATGTTTTTGCTGTATGATTTGTTCTGATAAAAACGTTGTAAAAGAAGAAATAGAATTTTTGAAAAAAATAGGTAAAATGTATGACATTGCTGAAAAAGATATTGTTTTGGTTATGAAATCATTAAATAAAGAGCAAATTTTAGAGAAAGTAACAAGTTTAACAACTAGAAGCAAATCTCTTCATTTAATTAAAGAGTTATGTTACTTGGCAAACACAGATAGCGGTTTGGATGATAGTGAGATAGATTTTATTATTGATGTTGCAGAAAGATTAAATATTGAAAATGATAAAATTAAACAAATTAATAAATGGGTATTAGATAAAATTCTTTTACAAAAAACAGGCGATGTTATTTTGGAAAAAGAATAATCTCTTATATGACTACAAAAAATAAAGCTCAGATATTTCTGAGCTTTATTTTTATTACAAATCAGATTATTTTTTCTTCTTTGGAGCTGATATATTCCAGATTTTTTTAGCATATTCTGAAATTGCTCTATCGCTAGAAAAATAACCAACTTTTGCTACATTGTAAATAGCTTTTTTAGCCCATTCTTGTTTGTTATTATAAGCTTTTTCTGCTTCACGCATCGCGTTATTAAAAGCTTCCAAATCAGCTAGAACAAAGAAATAATCTCTGTTTAACATCTCATCAAAAATAGGTTTAAATAATGTTGGAGAATCTTTTTCACAGAATAAATTAGAATTAATAGCATTTAAAATGCGTTTAATATATTCAGATTCTTCATAAATTTTTCTAGGGTTGTAATTAGGTCTCATATCTTGAATTTCATTTTCTTTGAGACCAAACAAGAAGAAATTATCTTCACCTACAGCTTCTCTAATCTCAATATTAGCACCATCATATGTACCAACAGTCAAAGCGCCGTTTAGTGCAAATTTCATATTACCTGTACCAGATGCTTCAAATCCGGCTGTAGATATTTGTAAGCTAACATCTGCAGCAGGAATTAATACTTCTGCAACAGAAACCTTGTAATCAGGTATAAATACAACCTTAAGGGCATCACCCACTCTAGAGTCATTATTTACAACATTAGCAACATTGTTAATTAATTTTATAACAAGTTTTGCAAATGTATAAGACGGAGCCGCCTTACCAGCAAAGATATATGTCTTAGGGCAAATAGGACGAACATTATCTCTAACAATAGCAAGATAATCGCCAATCACTTGCAAAATAGCCATAAGTTGTCTTTTATATTCATGAATACGTTTTGCTTGAACCACAAACATGCTATTTGTCGTTAAAGCAACATTGGTACGTTTGAATATTTCATGTCGTAAAAGCTCTTTATTTTGTTTTTTTATTTTCGTAAACTTCTTCACAAACTCTTCATCTTCTGCAAAATCAGAAATTTTTTCTAATAAGTCTAAATTAACAATCCAATCTTTTCCTATTTTATCAGAAATTAAAGTTGCGAGGTTGGTATTAGCATGTAGTAACCAACGACGAGGAGTAATACCATTTGTAATATTGGTAAATTTTTCTGGCCATAACTCATAAAATTCTGGAACTAAAGATGTTTTAATCAATTCAGAGTGAATTTTTGCCACGCCATTAACAGAAAAAGAACCAACAATTGATAGATTGGCCATTCTGATGATTTGATGGTCACCTTCTCCAGATACAATAGATACTTTTGCTAATTTTTCATGATTTTCACCAAATTTTTCTCTCGCAAATTCCATGAAGCGACGATTGATTTCATAAATAATTTGCAAATGTCTTGGTAACATATGAGCAAAATATTTAGAAGGCCATGTTTCCAAAGCTTCAGGTAATAATGTGTGGTTTGTATATGCAAAAGTTCTAGTAACAATATTCCACGCATCATCCCATTCTTGGCCATACACATCAATTAATAATCTCATCATTTCTGCAATAGCAAGAGCCGGGTGTGTATCATTTAATTGAATACATACTGAATCAGGCAATTTTACAAAATCATTACTTTTTTCTAAAAATCTTCTGAAAATATCTTGAATAGCACAAGAAACAAAGAAATATTGTTGAGATAGTCTTAAAGCTTTACCCGATTCGATAGCATCAGAAGGATATAACACTTTGGAAATAGATTCTGTCTTGATTTTATCTTCAACAGCCTCAATATATCCACCATTATTAAAGATGTCTATATCAAACTCATCATCTGTTTTTGCTGAGAATAAGCGTAAATAGTTTACAGATTTGCCATCATATCCCACAATTGGAAAGTCATATGGAACACCGTATAATGTATGAGTATTTGTCCATACATAAGTGTCTTTTCCACTTGCATCTCTATATGTTTCTACATTACCAAACATTGGTATTGTAACAGTTCTTTCTGGTCTTGGTAGTTCCCATGGAGAAAAGTCAGAAAACCAGTTATCTGCTTGTTCTACTTGCCATCCATTTTCAAATTTTTGTTTGAATAAACCAAATTGATAATTAATACCATAGCCAAAACCTGGTAAACCTAAAGAAGCCATAGAATCAAGATAGCACGCAGCAAGTCTTCCTAAACCACCATTTCCAAGAGCTGGGTCATATTCTGTATCAAAAATTTCTTCCAAAGATATATCAGGAAATCCATCAATTTTGATATCTTTCAACAAATCAAAAAGACCTAAGTTATGCAAATTATTTTCCAGAGAGCGACCAATTAAGTACTCAATTGATAAATAATAAACTCTTTTTGATGAATTTTCATTATAGCGAGCAATTGTGCTATACATTTCATCCATAGCGAATTCACGCACAGCTAAAGATATTGCATACAATGCTTCTTCTTTAGTTAATTCGCAAGCTCTCTTACCGATAAAATATTTAATATAATGCTCAATAGAAAGTTTTAAGTGAGCTCTCTTAATTTCATCATTGATTTCAAGTTTACCTTTTTTCAAAGCGCAACCTCCCATACATAATAAACATACTTCACTATTCACAAACCTAAAACAAAATAGTTTGAAATTCAGTTAATAATATAAGATTATTTTTAAAAATATAAACTAAGATTGGCACTTTTTTAACAATTTTGCGTTATATAAAGGTTAGAAACTTTTTTAATAAAAACTTGAAAGAGGAATGTAAAATATGAAAAAACAAATAGTTATGTCTATTGCTTGTTTGTTGTCGCTAACAAGTATAGCAAAAGCAGATACTTTAGAAACGGCTTTAGCAAAAGCTTATGAATACAATCCATCATTAAAAGCAGCAAGAGCCGAAGCTCAGGCGATTGATGAAAATGTTGCAATTGCAAAATCTGGATATAGACCAACCCTAAGAGTAGACGGTGGTTATTCTGATTCTAAAATAAATACGAATCAACCAGGAAAGCCAGTTGATGGATATAGTAGGACATTAACTGCAACAGTAAGTCAACCAATATTTAATGGTTTCAAAACTATAAATTCTGTAAGTTCTGCCAAAAGCTATAGAAAAGCATCTAAAGCAGCTCTAATGGCAACAGAACAAAATGTAATATTAGAGGCAGCTGTTGCATATTTGAACGTTTTGCGCGATGAGGCTATTGTTAAATTACAAAAAAATAATGAAAAATTGCTAAAAAAAGAATTAGAAGAAACAAAAGAAAGATTTAATGTTGGTGAAACAACAACAACCGATGTGTCACAAGCAGAAGCAAGCTATGCATCTGCGCAATCTCAACGTATTTCAGCAGAGGGAAATTTAGAAGCCTCAAGAGCTGTTTATAAAAAAGTTATTGGTGAAGATGCAAAAGAAATTAAAGACCCTAAGGATATTGAAAAATTATTTCCAACAAGTTTAGAAGAAGCACTAAATTATGCTAAAGAGCATAACTATTCATTACATGCGGCACAACATAATTTAAAAGCAAAAAAATATGATGTTAGCACAACAAAAGGAGATTTATTACCTTCTGTAAATGCTTATGCAACTGCAGGACGTATGAAAAATGAAAATTGGATGTATGATAAAAACCCAACAACAAACTCTGTGGAATTGGGTGTTAATTTTAGCATGCCTATATATAATGCAGGTTCAAGCAGAGCAAAGATTCGTCAAAGCAAATACTACCGTTGGCAAGCACAAGAAAATTTGCTCAATGTACAAGATATGCTTCAATCAAATATCACAAGTTATTGGGAATACTTGAGTGCAAATAAAGCAAAAATAAGCTCTGTTAAAGCACAAATAAAAGCATATCAAGTTGCATTAGATGGCGTTAGAGAAGAAGAGGCTCTTGGTAATAGAACAGTTCTAGATGTATTAAATCAATATCAATATTTGTTAAATTCTGAGGTTGAAGAAGTTACAACTAGACACGATTACTATGTATCAGGATTGAATCTATTACAGTCAATGGGTAAACTTACCGCAAAAGATTTAAAATTAAATGTTGATTTATATGATGCAGATGCTAAATATAAAGAAACAAAAGGTAAATGGATATCTTTAGATATTGATAAATAATAGAGGTAAAAATGTTAGAAGATAAAGATAATATAGATGAAGCAACAGAAGAAATACGTCAAAGTGTAATAGCTTCTAAAAGCAATAAACATTGTTTAAAAGATTTTAGCGGAGATGTTTTTGAGCTAACAGCAGATATGCTCGTAGGGGAATATAAATATTATCACGAACAGAAAAAAGAGTTAGCTGGAATTGCTGAATGTATATTGAGAAAATATTCGAAATTATTATCTTTATCAAAATAAAAAGGGGCGATTTAATCGCCCTTTTTTAACATACTTTTGCAACAGTTAAAGCATCAACAGATACTGCTCCAGCTTTCTTTAGCACTTTAGCACACTCTCTTAATGTTGACCCTGTGGTAAAAACATCATCAATTAATAAAACTCTTTTTCCTTTTATCTTCTTATTTTTTACAACAAATGCATTTTTTATATTTGTAACGCGTTCTCGTCCAGAGCATTCTGCTTGTGGCTGAGTTGTTTTTGTTTTTACTAAAGAATGATAATCAGCTTCAATATTTGTAATTCTAGAAAGCTCATCTGCAAGAATAGCTGATTGATTGTATTTTCTCTTTAAGAGTCTAAGATAATGTAAAGGTACTGGAATTATAACATCTACACCTGCTTCAAAAATATCTTTTCCTGCTAAATATAGCCATTTTGCTAAAAGCTTTTTATTTTCAACATGATCAAAAAATTTAAAATCAAGGATAAGTTTTTTTGAAAAATCATCATATATAACGGCAGATCTGCAATATCTTAAATTATTTTTTTTATTCAAACAGTTTGCACAATAAAGGTCACCAACGGATTTATTCAAAAGAGGAGCTCCGCAATGTATACAATATGGTTTTGTAATAAATGATATTTGCTCAAAACAATCTGAACATAAAGAGTTATCATTATTTATTATTTTACCACAATGAAGACATCTTGGAGGGAGTACTGCATTAATTAGTAGTTTTATTAAGTTTTTCATAGTTTAAGCAATTCTTCTTTTAGTTGAGACATGCTATCTACAACAATCATACCTGCGTTTTTTAAAATTTCTTTTTTTTCACTTACAGATGTAATACCACTACAAATTATCTCAGACGCTAATCCATCTTCATTAGAAAGTGATGCAGCATCTTCAACGATAAGAGCGATTGTTGGTTTTTTCTTTCTAAGATTTTTATAAAAAACAGCAGCATCTAGTTCATAATTTCCTCTCATCCCACCTAATAAAACAATTGCTTTTGTTTTTTTATCCTCATTAAATTTTTCTATTAGCTTATTGAAGCCAGAACCAATAACAAAATCATCTCCTAAACCAATAATAGTAGATTCTCCTAACCCCACACTGTTGATTTCATGTATTGCTTCATATGTAAGTGTTGAAGATCTAGAAATGATACCAATATTTCCAGCATTTTGAATATCATCAGGAAAAATACCTAAGTATGCCTGCTTTGGGGTCATTACGCCAGGAGTATTTGGGCCAATTAGTAAAGTATTAGAATTAGAAAGCTTTTGCTTAACTTCCATCATATCATTAACAGGTATGCCAGATGTAATAATAACAACTGTTTCAATCTCTGCATCAATAGCTTCAAATATTGCATTTTTTGCAAAATTAGCCGGTACAAATATTATAGAAGCTGTTGCTCCTGTTTCTTTTTTTGCTTCTTTAACCGTTGAAAATAATGGGATTCCCAAATATTTTGTTTCTTTTTTATTTGGTACAACTCCCGCTACAACATTAGTACCATACTTTATTGCTCTTTGCATATGAAAAGAAGCTTGTGTACCTGTAATACCTTGGACGATAACTTTGGTTTTTTTATCAATTAAAATAGACATTACAAGTCCTCCTCAATAGCCTCTTTCAACATTTCAAGACCTTCTTTAGTGCTTTTTGCTAGAAGAAAAGATAATCCAGATTTTTGCAAAATATTGGTCGCATCTTCTTTGTTTGTTCCCTCAAATCTTGCCACAAGAGGAATATTTAAGCCTAAATCATCAGCCACAGTTATTATACCATCAGCAATTAAATTACATCTCAAAAATCCACCTAAAATATTAATAAAAATACCATCAACTTTAGGATTCGTCATAATTAATTTAATGCTTGCTGCAATTTTATCTCTATCAACACCACCTTTTAAGTTCAAAAAACAAGCTGTGTTTAAGCCAAGTTTTTGCGCCTCATTAATTATATTTAATGCAAAACCATCGCCATTAGAAATTATACCAATACCGCTTTCTAGTTCTCTATATTGGAAACCATACTTAGAAGCAATTAATTCCCTTTCTTCAATTTCAGCTTCATCAGTAAGTTTTATTATTTCTTTGTGTCTATATAACGCATTATTATCAAAAATTATTTTTGCATCTAGGGCCCAAATGTCTCCGTTTTTATCAATTCCAATAGGATTTATTTCTAGCATTGTTGCATCATAACTATAAAACAACTTAAGCATTTTATTGATAAAACTTTTCAGTTTTCTTTTATCTACATCAGATTCCATAAAGTCAGTAATTTCTTTTAATTGTTCTGAAGTAAGCTCTTTTTGTAATCCTAAATTAATTTTTAAAATATTTTCAGGGTAAGATGATGCCATTTCTACAATGTTATCATCATTTTTATTAGAAACAGGGGCAATTAAAAGAACAGTGGATGCAGACACCCAATCAACAACTAGTCCAATATAAAATTTTTCAATAGTTTTTATATACTCTTCTATATAAATCCTGCTTACAAGACGACCTTTTTTACCAGTTTGATTTGTAACCAATAAATTTTCTAGCATTTCATCGGCATTTTCAAATACTTCATCTATGGTTTTTGATAACCTAATACCACCTTTTTTACCAGCACGTTTGTCGTGAAATTTTCCCAAGTCACGTGAACCAGATTGAATTTGAGCTTTCACCACCCATGGACCATTGTTAGAAATCTCTAGAGCAGCATTTTTTGCCTCTAGCGGAGTATAAGCAATAATCCCTTTCGGTACATTTATACCAAATGTTTTAAAGATTTTTTTTGCTTGATACTCATGAATATTCATTGTTTTTTCCTACAAAGATGCTTGCGATGCATAATATTTTATTTTATCAACCATAGAGAGCATACCACTTCGTCTATTAGATGTGATGTGTTCTCTTAGTCCTAGTTTATCAAAGATTTTTTCAACATCAATACTTAATATTTCTTGTGCAGTTTTATCTTTAAAAATTTCTAAAACAATAGCAATGATTCCTCTTACAATAATTGCATCGCTATCACCAATAAAACTTACATTGTTACCAGAAAATGTTGGAATAATCCAAACTTGAGATTGGCATCCTGGTACTTTCCATTCATCTTTTTTTTGTTCATCACTAAAACGAGGGAGATTGTTTCCTAATTCAATCAAGTATTTATAACGGTCTTCCCAATTATCTAAAAAAGAAAAATCATCAATTAAATCATCAATACTCATATATTTTTCCTAATAAATATTTTCTATAACATTTCTAGAATCATTTTAGCATCTTCACTTAGTCTATCAATAGTCCAAGCTGGTTCCCAAACAATTTCAACTTCTACTTTTCCTATACCGTCAATATTTGCAACAGCATCTGCCACTTGTTGTGGTAAAACTCCCGCTACAGGACAACCAGGTGCTGTTAAGGACATATCGATATGTATGTCACCATTATCAGATTGATTTATTTTATATATCAAACCTAAATCATAAATATTTATAGGTATTTCAGGATCATACACCGTCTTAATTGCCTCAACAATATCAAACATTTTAGCCAAAGTCTGATTGTTAGCTAATTCTGTTCCAGCATAAGCCTTATAAACAGGTAGCTCATCGTCAATAGCCATAGCCTGCAATAGTTGTGCTTCTGTATCATCAATATCTACTAAATTATTATTGTCACTCATATTCGTTCTTCTAACTAAAAAGTTTTTTAGCTTTATATATCGTTTTTACTAATATATCAATATCTTCTTTTAATGAGTAAATGCCCAAAGATACTCTTGAGAGAGAGGTGTGTCCTAAAGATTTAACAAGAGGTTCTGCGCAAAAATGACCAGTTCTTATAGCAACACCTTCTTGTCCTAATACAAAAGCCAAGTCTTGCGGATGAATTCCATCTAAAGAAAATGAAAAAACACCACCCTTGTTTGGGCAATTTCCATATATTTTTAAGCCGTCTATTTCTAATAGTTTATTTGTTGTATATTCTGTTAATGCTTGTTCTTCTTTTTCAATATCATTAAAGTTAAATTGCTCTAAATAGTCTATAGCATAACCTAATCCAATTGCTTGCACAATAGCGGGAGTTCCTGCTTCAAATTTTGCAGGAGGCAGAGCAAAACTTGTATTATCGTAAGAAACACTTTCAATCATATCCCCCCCATACTGATATGGAGAAATATTTAATAATAAATCATATTTAGCATATAAAACACCAATGCCGGTTGGCCCATATAATTTGTGCCCAGAAAAAACTAAAAAATCACAATCAAAACGTTGTACATCAATTTTTTTATGTACTGCATATTGGCACGCATCTACTAGAACCAAAGCGCCATATTTGTGGGCTTCTTTGCAAATAACATCAATAGGAAAGATTGTTCCTAAAACATTTGACATAGCGGTTGTTGCAACTATTTTTGTTTTATCTGAAAGTTTTTTTCTAAAATTTTCTAAAACAAAACCGCCGTCTTCACCTAAGTCAAAATAAACAACTTTTGCTTCTGTTTTTTTTGCTATTTGTTGCCATGTAACAAGATTTGCATGATGTTCTGCTTTAGAAAGAAGAATTTCATCATTTTTATGTAAATTGTTTAGCCCCCATGTTGATGCAACAAGATTAATACCTTCGGTTGCGTTTCTAGTAAAAACTATTTCCTGTTCTTTTTTTGCATTTAAAAATTTAGCAATATTTTTTCTAGCTAATTCATATTTTTCAGTAATCTTTTCAGAAAGGTAATAGCTGCCTCTGTGAACATTAGCATATTCTTCTAAATAAATTTTTTGCATAGAATCAATTACAACTTTAGGCTTTTGAGCTGAAGCTGCTGTATCTAAAAAAGTATTTCTTTTTCCTTTAATTAAAGTATTTAATATAGGAAAATCTTGTCTTATTTTATTTATATCAAACATAGAGCACCTCAAAAAATCAGAGATAAGATAAATCCTATCTCTGATTTTTTCAATACTAAATATTAGATTCGTAAAATTAATCTAAAATCATTGCTGTTAATTCTGCTTCGCAAGCAACTTGCTCATCAACCATAGCAACAGCTTTGAATACAAAAATATTACGGCGTGCTTTAGTTCTTTCAACATGCATTCTTAGTTGATCGCCAGGTTTTACCTGTCTTCTAAATTTTACGCCATCAACAGACATAAATAAAACATTTTTAGTTTTTTCTGCATAATTTTCATCTTGAGCAATAACAACAGCTCCTGCTGTTTGAGCCATAGCCTCAATCTGTAAAACACCAGGCATAACAGGATTGTTAGGAAAATGACCTTGGAAGAATTCTTCATTCATTGTAACATTTTTTATACCAACGCCTTTTTCACCAGGAACCTCAACTTCTAAACGGTCTACCAATAAAAAAGGATATCTATGAGGTAACATTTTCATAACTTCTTCAATGTTATATACTTTTACATTTTCTGACATACATTGTCTCCTTTATTTACTTTTTACTATTTTTTTGCAAAAATGCAACTTGACGCATAAAATCTTTAAATGGAACAGTCGGTGTTCCCATTACAATTGCGCCGGCTTCAATATCTCTCATTACACCAGATTGAGCGGCAATTTGTGCTCCGCTACCGATGTTTAAGTGGTCTGCAAAACCTGTTTGTCCACCACATACAACATAGTCGCCAAATTTACAACTACCAGCAATACCTGTTTGTGATACTAAAATACAACATTTTCCTAAAACAACATTGTGTGCAACTTGTACTAAGTTATCAATACGTGTGCCATCGCCAACAATGGTATCATCAAGAGCTCCCCTATCAATACATGAGTTAGCACCAACTTCTACATCGTTGCCAATAATAACGCGGCCAATTTGAGCAATTCTTTTGTGTCTGCCATTGATAACAGAAAAACCAAAGCCATCATGACCGATTCTAGCTCCAGTATATATATAACAATCATTTCCCATTAAGCAATATGCGATACTTGCGTTATTAGCTATGCGACAGTTGTTACCTATTTTACAACCTTGCGCAATAACAACATTGTGCTCAATAATACAATTATCGCCTATAATAACGTTATCCTCTATAACAACATTATGTCCGATATAGCAATTTTTACCAATAGTAGCTGTTTTTGAAATTTTTGCTGTATCTTCTATTTTTGCTTCAGGGTGTCTTTCCTCGTAAAAAACATCTAATAGCGCGATAAAAGAATTTTTTGGATTTTCTGCTGTTAAAACAATAACTCCTTCAGGAATTAATGATGCAAGCTCATTCGTGGTGATGCATGCTTTTGCTTTAATTTCAGAAGCTTTAGCCTTATTCTTTTTATCATAAAAGAAACATAAATCATTGTCAGAAGCGGTTTCAATAGAGCAAATATTTTCTATTTGCTCATTGTTAACTCCCTTAGTAATAATTTCAGCACCTGTAATTTTTGCTATTTCTTCAATAGTCTTTGGTCCGTTGCTTTTATAAAAAACTTTATCAGCCATATCTTTTATCCTTTATTATAAACTTGTACCAAAGTTCAAGCGGAATACTTCTGTTTCATCGTAATCTTCTTTAACAATTGGGAACCCGAAGTCTATATCAATTTTACCCATTGGAGAAGTCCATTCAAAACCGAAGCCCACAGATACACGAGGAGATGATGAGTAGTCAACATCAGATGTATCAATGTTATCAGGTTTACCTGTTGTACCAATATCAACAAAGGTTCTTCCTCTGATACCAAGCTCGTCAAGACCTAGTGGGAATGCAAGTTCAGCACCTCCCCATAACATCCAATTACCACCTAAAGCATCTTTTGTATTTTTATCTCTAGCACTGATACCACCTGTTTCAAAACCGCGCATAGAGTTTCCACCTAAGAAATATCTTTGAGATAATCTTACATCTTCATCGCCATAGCCAGTTACATAGCCACCATTAATGAAGAATTTGAATGTATAGTGATCGTTTAATGTATAGAATTTATAAGCTTTTGCATCAAACTTCAAATATTTATCATCACCACCAAGTCCTGATACATCATTACCAAATGATAGATAATATCCCTCACGAGGTGAAATGATGCTATCACGTTTATCATAAACAAGGGTTTGACCGATAACAGAGTCAATAGCATCACCTTCTTCACTTTGAATGTATTTAGATGCGCTACTTACGTTTTTAATCTTATCCTGTTTTAATGTATAACGAACATATTGTGTTAAATCGTCTGTATAATTCCAACCAAAACGGATTCGAGCACCCATTGTATCCATATCATAGTTACTCTCGTCTTGATAATCTTCAGTTTGATAGAACAAGTCTGTACCAGCACTTAAACGTCTGTCTAAGAAGTATGGTTCAGTAAAACTAAAGCTATAATCTGTAGAGCGTTGAGATACGCCCGCATTTAAGCTAACTTGCTGTCCTTTACCTAAGAAGTTATTCTCAGTAACACCTGCTCTAACTAAAGCTCCGTTTACAGTAGAATAACCCACACCAACATTAAAGTAACCAGTAGATTTTTCTTCAACTTCTACATTTATATCAGCTTTATCATAATCAACTCTTTCTGAATCAATATCAACTTTGCTAAAGTAATTTAGTCGTTCAATATTTCTTCTAGATTCCTTGATTTTTGCAACATTAAATACATTACCTTCCGCTAATCTGAACTCTCTACGAATAACCTCATCTAGAGTTCTTGTATTTCCAGTAATGTTAATTCTGTTAACAAAAACTTTTGCATTTTCATTGATATCAAAAACAACACTCAACTTGCCTGTTTCTCTATCTTTATGAATGTTAGGAACAACTTCAACAAAAACAAAACCTTTTCTTGATAATTCTTCTGTTAAAGCATTAACAGTTTTTTCTATTTCATCTGAATTGTACCAATCACCATTGTTGAAAGTTACATATTTGTACCAATCTTTTGCATCCACATCTGCTACATTTGAATTAATGGATATGTTGTTAATGGTATATCTTTTTCCTTCATCTATAGTAAACGTTAAAACAAACGATGTTTTGTCACGAGATAATTCAGCAATTGCAGAAATTACAGCAAAATCAGCATAACCGTGACGATTATAAAAACGTCTTAAAAGCTCTTGGTCATAATTCATTTTTTCTTTATCAAAGCTTTCTGCACTAGAGAATAATCTATACCAGCGACTTTCTTTACTCATTATCTCATTTTGTAAATCTTTGCCGGTATAGTGCTTGTTTCCAATAAAGTTAATAGTATCGATTTTTGCTTCTGGTCCTTCTTCTATCTCAAATACTAAATCAACACGATTCTCTGGTCTTTTAATTATTTTAGGCTCTACAGATACACCATATCTGCCAGCTCTTTTATAAACATCTAAAATACGTTGAACGTCTTGTTGGATTTTTGCTTTACTAAACACTGAACGTGGTGCAGATTGAACTTCTGATTCTAAAATTTTATCATCAATTTTATCATTTCCATCAAATGCTCTAATGTTAATAATTGGATTCTCTACAACATTAATGTTTAAGGTGTTTCCCTTTGTATCAAAACTAATGTCACTAAACAATCCAGTATTATATAATCTCTTTAAAGCTGCATTTAAATCTTCTGTTGTTACAGATTTATTCATATCAATATTTGCATAAGATAAAGCTGTTTCACGCTCAACTCTTTTGAGACCGCTTATGTTTATGTTATTTATAGATGTTTGTGCAAAAGCTTCTGAATACATAGCCAATGCTAACAACGAAATACCAGCTAATTTAAATTTCATCTTAAAATCCTTACAAGTTATTCAAACCATCTAGTAATCAAGTGTTTAATGTCATTCCATGTAGCAAATACCATTAAAAACAAGATAAATCCTAGGCCAACCTTAAACAAAAAGTCTTTAATTTTTGTATTAAGTTCTCGTCTTGATACTATCTCTAGCAGATAAATTATAACATGTCCACCATCAAGTAATGGGATTGGGAATAAGTTTATCAAGCCAAGGTTAATTGAGAGTAGAGCCATAAAAGATAAAAAGTCTAAAAATCCTCTAGCTCTTGATATATCTCCAGACATTTCAGCAATTCTAATAATTCCACCAACTTCTTCACTAGAGCGTTTTCCAGATACCATTTGTCCAACACCACGAAGCGTCATTACTGTAACATCGTAAATCTCTTCAGAAGATTTTTTTATTGCTTCAAAAAAATTATAATTGTCTTTGATGATTTTAAATCTTTTTGCTTCTCCTTTTATTCCAATCATCTTTCTTTTTAGAGGTTTTTCTGTTTCATCATGAGCATAATCCATCTCTTCTAGTGGAATAATGAAATCCATTATTTTGCCATCTCTCTCAATTTTTAGATTTACAGTATTTACTGATAAACTTACTTCCTGAGAAATATCAGTCCAGCGCTCAATTTTTTTACCATTTACTTCTAAAACTTTATCATCGGTCAATATACCTGCTTTTTCTGCTGGGCTATTTTCAACAACGCCTGAAACTATTGGAGGAATATCATAGCTACCAATAAAGAAAAATAATCCAAAGAAAATAATGAAGGCAAATAAATAGTTAAATAACGGTCCTGCAACACAAATTGCCAACTTTTTCCAAGGGTTTTGAGTTACAAACAACTGTTTCTGTTCCTCTTCAGAATATTTGCTCAAATCAACTTCTGATGTTGATGAAGATGCATCAGCATCGCCTAAAAACTGACAATATCCACCCAAAGGAATTGCAGATAATTTCCACTCAGTTCCTTGTTTATCTGTTTTACTAAATAAAACTTTTCCGAAGCCTATTGAAAAGGCACTAACTTTTACTTTGAATAAGCGGGCAATAATAAAATGTCCAAATTCGTGAACAAACACAAGGACCCCTAATAATATAAGAAAAGGTACAATATAATGAATAATATTAATTAACCACTCCATTTTTATCCCTCATAATAACTTAACTAATTAAAAGAAACTAAAGTAAAAAAATAATAAACAAAAGGCGCTGCAAAAATTAGCCCGTCGATTCTATCAAAAACGCCACCATGTCCAGGAATTAGAGAGCTACTATCTTTTATTCCTAAATGGCGTTTTATTGCTGATTCTATAAGGTCGCCAATTTGAGCAATAATAGCAATAAACACAGCAAGCTGAGCAAACTTAAACTGTTCTGATAGTGGCATTGTTAAGTCAAATATGTTTTTTGTTGCATACATATAAATAAAGCTTACTGCAGCTGCTAAGATAACACCACCAATCAATCCAGACCAAGTTTTGTTAGGGCTGATTTTGGGAGCTAATTTTGGTCCTTTGAAAGATGAACCTACAACATATCCTCCTATATCAACACTCCATACCATTAACATAAACCATAATGTCATAACAAAACTACCTTTTTCACCAGGGAGGCTTCCAAATGTATCGAATATATAGTATAACCAATATAAAGAGCCAACACCAATAGATATGTAAGGAACCCCTAGTGTAATTAGCTTTCTATGCTCCTCATTCTTTGCTTTTAGGTAAAGAAAAAGTGTAACTACACCTATTATACTAAAAAGCACAATTCTGTTAAAAACAAGAAGAGAACAACCTAAAGCAAATGTATAGCATATAGCATAAGTTGTTTGATTTTTATTAGGAACCATATTTGACCATTCCCAAGAAAGTAGTGCTCCAACTGCAAATATTAAAATATCAACATATGGATGACCAGAACGCAATGCTCCAATAGCAATAGGTATCATTACTAAAGAAGTTAATATTCTTTTTTGCAAAGAATTAAGTTCAATTTTTGCCATATCTTCTCTCCCTATTATTATATTCATCAATAATTTTTAAAAGTTCATCTTTACTAAAATCAGGCCAATGTGTTTTTGTAAAGAATAATTCTGTATAAGCAATTTGCCATAAAAGATAGTTGCTAATTCGTTGCTCGCCACTTGTTCTAATTAATATATCTGGGTCTGGTATATCTTTTGTGTAGAGCTGTGATGATATTGTCTCTATAGATATTTCATCTTCTGATAAATCGCCATTCTTTACAAGCTTAGATATTTTTTTTACAGCAGATAAAATTTCCTGACGAGAACCATATGATAGAGCAATGCATAGTGTTAAGCTTTTATTGTTTTTAGATTTATCTTCTACAGATTTTATCTTCTGTTGAAGCGGTAATGACAGCATATATCTTTCGCCAATAAAAACTATTTTAACATCGTTTTTCATTATTTCTTGAAATTCATTGTCTAAATAGTCGTTAAGTAACTGCATTAAAGCTTGAACTTCATCTTCGGAACGTTGCCAATTTTCAGTAGAGAATGCATAAAGTGTTAAATACTTTACACCAGAGTCCTTCATTGCTCTCGTTATATTGACAACATTTTCGGCTCCCTTTTTATGCCCATAAGTTCTAGGCATTCCACATTTCTTGGCCCAGCGTCCATTCCCATCCATAATAATGGCTATATGATTACATGTATTATGCGTACTCATGATATTATACTTGTAAAATATCTTTCTCTTTTTGTTCTAAAAGTTCATCTATTTTCTTTGTTGCATCATCAGTTAACTTTTGAATCTCATTGCTATATCTTTTTTCATCATCTTCAGAAATTAAACTATCTTTCTTTAGTTTTTTTACTTCATCCAAAGCATCTCTTCTAATATTTCTAATAGCAACTTTATTTTGCTCTGCATATTTTCCAGCAATTTTAACCAACTCTTTTCTTCTTTCTTCAGACAAAGGTGGTATAGGAATGCGAATTAGTTGCCCATCAGATACAGGATTTAATCCCAAATCAGATTCTCTCAAAGCTTTTTCAACTGCTTTAGCTAATCCTTTGTCCCACACGCTAACAGATAATGTTCTAGCATCAGGAACGCTAATTGTACCAACTTGCGCAATTGGAGACATGCTTCCATAAGCTTCTACCATTATATTATCTAAAAGACTAGCATGAGCTCTTCCTGCTCTTAATCCACCAAAGTCATTTCTTAGTGTGTCTAAAGTCTTTTCCATGCGTGCAGATGTATCTGCTTTAATTTGATTAAAATCTGTCATGTTGCCTCACTTAATTATTGTAAATTTACCTTTGCCTTCTAAAACATTAGAAAGTGATTTTTTATCAGTTTGTTTGAAAACTACTATTGGTAAGTTATTCTCTTTTGCCATAGATATAGCCGTTAAATCCATAACTCTCAATTCTTTTTCTATAACTTCGTCATAAGATATTTTAGAAAAATGTTTTGCTTTAGGATTCTTTTTGGGATCGCTATCGTAAACACCATCAACTTGAGTGGCTTTGAATAGTGCATCGCAATTAGATTCGAGGGCTCTTAAAGTAGCACCTGTGTCTGTTGTAAAATAAGGACTACCTGTGCCACCGGCAAAAATTACCACATTCTTTTGTTTTAATAGATTTTGCAATGTTCTATAAGAATATGTTTCTGCAACTTGTGGAATTGCTAATCCAGATAATATTTCTGCATTTACTCCTTTGCTATTAAGTATACTTTTAAGAAAAAGAGCATTTAAAACGGTGGCAAGCATACCCGCTTGATCCGCCACGCTTCTACTAACAGCTTTGTTTTTATTATTAACGCCTCTATAAAAATTTCCACCACCGATAACTATACAAATCTCGGTGCCTTTATTGTATACATTTTTAACGCCTTCAGTAACGTCATCTAAGACCTGTTCATCAATTCCAAAAGCTTTATCTCCTAATAAACCTTCCCCAGAAAGCTTTAAGAGTATTCTTTTAAAAGATTTACTCATTTAATCCTCATAATCTTGCAAAATTATTTTTTCTCATAATAAACCAATAAATAAGTTTGTCATTATTTTTTTGCGCTAATATACAGAATAAAATACACAAGTAATTTAAAATAAGTTGAAATTTTTGGTTTTTTATCTAACAATGCTTGCATAATTTTAGGAGATTAATAATGTCTACAGAAATGATTTATAGCTTAAGTGCGTTGTTTGGTTATTTTGTTGGTTCGATTCCTTTTGGCCTGATATTAACAAAAATGGCTGGTTATGGTGATATTAGAAAAATTGGTTCTGGTAACATTGGTGCGACAAATGTTTTGCGTACAGGTAATAAGTGGTTGGCTTTGGCTACAGTTCTTTGTGATGCATTTAAAGCTGGTATTGCTGCTGTAATAGCAGGTTGTTTTGCTAGACATTATCTACCAGATATTGCAGTATCAGCATCTTTAGTAGCTGGATTTTTTGGTGTAATCGGTCATAATTTTCCTGTTTGGCTCAAGTTTAAAGGCGGTAAAGGGGTGGCTTCAGCTTTTGGTTTTATTTTAGTAACATGCTGGCCTATAGCTCTGGTTGCTCTTGTTATTTGGTTGGTTATGGCTTTTACATTTAAATACTCTTCTTTATCTGCGTTAACTGCGGCGGCTCTTGTTCCTGTCGTGTCATATTTTATGTCTCCATCTATGGAATACACATATGTATATACAGTCTTGGTTGTACTTGTTATCGCTAGACACCATGCAAATATAAGACGTCTTATAAAAGGCGAAGAAAGTAAAATAAAATTAAAAAAACAAGAGAAGTAAAATAACGTGGTAGATAAAAATAAGTTAATATCTTATATTCAATTGATAAATACATCTGGCATTGGACCGATTGGTTTTAAAAATGCCATTGTAAAATATGGCAATGTTGAAAATGCTCTAAAAGCAATAGCTAATAAAAAAGAATTGTTCCCTCGTCATAAGGCTGAAGAAGAGTTGATGACGGCAGAGCTTAAACATGTTCATATAATAACAATTGAAGATGATATATATCCATACAATTTAAAGCAGATTGAAGATTGTCCCCCAGTGTTATATGCAATGGGTAATTTAGAGCTACTAAAAGATGATAATATGATTGCAGTGGTTGGGGCAAGAGATGCTTCTCTTAGTGCATTAAAATGTGCGGAAGTATTATCATCAAAATTAGCTGAAAATAATATAACAATAGTATCAGGTATGGCAAAAGGGATAGATTCGGCCGCGCATACAGGAGCGTTATCTGTAGGTGGACGAACAATTGCTGTTCTAGGTACAGGTATAGATGTTATTTATCCAAAAGAAAAAGAGAGCTTATACCATAAATTAACCAAAGAAGGATTGATTCTTTCTGAGTATCCTTTTCACACTCAGCCTCAAGCGTCTAATTTTCCGAGAAGAAATCGCATTGTATCAGGGTTAAGTAAAGGAGTGTTAGTTATCGAGGCGGGTATAAAATCTGGGTCTATTATTACTGCAAATATGGCACTAGAGCAAGGGAGAGATGTTTATGCAGTACCAGGAGCTCCATATGATGGGCGAGCTTCAGGGTGTAATAAGTTGATAAAAGATGGAGCTATTCTTGTTGATAGTGTTGAAGATATTTTATCTAACTTTAATTTTTCACAACAAACATATATATCTAAAAAAATAAAAAAGGAAGATAAGCTAGATTTATTTGAATATTCACTTGACAATAACAAAAATAATTTAGATATTGCAGAACAATGCGAAGAACATACAAAATTATTATCTCTTATTTCTACAAGTGGAGAGGATATAGATGAGTTAATTCGTGTAAGCGGTCTACCTGCAAACAAAGTATTAACCATGATTGTAGAATTAGAGCTGGAAGATAAAATTATTCGCATTCCAGGTAATAAGGTGGCTAAAGCTTAGGGAGTTTGATTGAGATGAAATTAGTTGTAGTAGAGTCTCCTGCAAAGGCAAAAACTATTAACAAATATTTGGGTAAAGATTATAAAGTACTAGCAAGCTACGGTCATATTAGAGATTTGCCCAGTAAAGATGGCTCTGTTAACCCAGATGAAGATTTTAAGATGATTTGGGAGCTAAGCTCAGGCGGAAAAAAACGTCTTACAGATATAGTTACAGCATTAAAAGATTGTGATACGTTAGTCCTCGCATCCGACCCGGATAGAGAAGGTGAGGCTATTGCTTGGCATATATTAGAAGAACTATCTGCAAAAAAGAAATTAAAAGATAAAAAGATAGAAAGAGTTGTTTTTCATGAAATTACAAAAAATGCAGTAACTGATGCAATACAAAATCCAAGACAAATTGATGATAATTTAGTATCAGCATATATGGCAAGACGCGCTCTTGATTATCTTGTTGGTTTTACCTTGTCACCTGTTTTATGGCGCAAACTTCCTGGTTCAAAATCAGCAGGTCGTGTACAATCTGTTGCTCTACGCCTAATTTGCGAAAGAGAAATGGAAATTGAAAAATTTAAGCCAGAAGAATATTGGACTATTGATGTAGATTTAGGTGCAAAAGAAAATGCTATAATTCCATCTCATCTGATAAATTTAGATGGTAAAAAATTAGAAAAATTTGATATTAATACAAAAGAAAAGGCTGAAGATGCTAAAGCAAAAATTGAAGCACAAGATTTTAAAATAGCAAAAATAGAACGCAAAAAAGCTAATCGCTATCCAGCTCCTCCTTTTACAACATCAACATTGCAACAAGAGGCAGCTAGAAAACTAAGATTCTCTGCAAAAAAGACCATGCAAGTTGCTCAAAAGTTATATGAATCAGGTTATATAACATATATGAGAACAGACGCAGTAAATCTTTCTGCAGAAGCTATATCTGCTTGTAGAGATGCGATACTCAAATATTTTGGCGAAAATTATTTACCTAAACAAGCAAAAGAATATAAAACAAAGTCTAAAAATGCACAAGAAGCACACGAAGCGATTCGTCCTGCAGATATAATGAATACTCCAAAGAAAATGGAGGAGAAGTTAGATGCAGATTCTCATAAATTGTATGAGTTAATATGGAAAAGAACAATCGCATGTCAAATGGAGCCAGCTGTTTTAGATAAAGTTGTAATCGATTCTATTTCATCAGATACAAACATATTGCTAAGAGCAAATGGACAAGTAATAGCGTTTGATGGTTTCTTGAAATTATACCAAGAAGGCAAAGATGATGATAATGAAGATGATGAAAATAGATTGCTACCTAATGTAGAAGTTGGTGAAGATGTAACTAAAAAGGCAATAAAACCAGAACAACACTTTACAACTCCTCCTCCACGTTTTACAGAAGCAAGCCTTGTTAAAAAATTAGAAGAATTAGGAATTGGTCGTCCTTCAACATATGCATCAATTATTGCTGTATTACAAGAGCGTAAATATGTAAAAGTTGAGAAATTAAGATTTATTCCAGAAGACAGAGGTCGTATTGTAACAATATTCTTAGAAAACTTCTTTAGAAAATATGTAGAATACGATTTTACTGCACAAATGGAAGAATTTTTAGATGATATTTCAGCAGGTTCTATGGAGTGGAAAAAGTTATTAACTGGTTTTTGGACCAAGTTTCATAATAATATTGAAGCCGTACAACCTCTTCAAGTAAGTGAAGTAATTGATAAAATAGATGAAGTTCTTGCATATCATTTATTCCCTGAAAAAGAAGATGGCTCAGACCCTCGTCTATGTCCAGACTGTGGCAAAGGTCATTTAAGTATAAAACTAGGTAAATTTGGTGCATTTTTGGGATGTTCAAATTATCCAGAATGTAAATATACAATGCCTCTAACAGACGTAAAAGATGAAGAGGAAAGTGCAACCGAGAAAAAGCCAAATCCAGAAGATAAGGTTTTAGGCGAGCATAATGGATTGAATGTTTATCTAAAAAAAGGACCTTATGGTTTTTATATTCAGCTAGGTGAAGATGCAACGGCAACAACAGAAAAACCAAAACGTATAGCCTTACCAAAATTTGTAAATCCAGAAGATATAACATTTGAGCAAGCAGATAGACTAGCAAGCCTTCCTCTAGATTTAGGCGATGATATCTCTGTAAATATTGGTAAATTTGGTCAATATATTAAACAAGGTACAAAATCTTGTTCTTTGACTGGTAATGATAATATTTTCAACATAACCAAAGCTCGTGCAGAGGAATTATTAAAAGGTGTTGTAGCAAAAGCAGAGGCTAAAGTTTTAGGACAGCATCCTCGTCTTAAAGAAGAAGTGCAATTGGCTGTTGGGCGTTATGGTCAATATATTAAGTGTGGTAAAAATAATTATCGTATACCAAATGCTCTACGCGGTGGTGAAATTACACTAGACGATGCAATAAAAATAATAGATAACGGAAAATAATAAATACTTTCGCGTTAAACCATAAGATATTGTATCAAATAAAAAATTAAACTAAATGTTAACACATATGTTATATACAATATAGCATATAATTTGTATTTTTATCGGGAGATAAACAATGAAAAAGTTAACGTTTATATTTTGTTTGGTATCTGTTATAGCAAATGCTGGCGAGTATGATAATATTCCGCAAAAAGAATTCGGATATGGTAATAAAGAAGATTTTTTTGAATGGCAAAAAAACAAAAACGATATTAATGAACTTGTAAAAGTAGAAGAACCATCTCAAAATGCTACAACAATAAGCGTAAAATATTCTTCGGATGATGTAAAAGAGCGTGTTAACAATAATGCATCGATTGTTACAGGAACTTATAAGGATAATAAAGTTTTCGACAATGAGGCATACGGTGGCGCTGTTTATAATGCATCTAGAAATACAATGCAGATAACGGGAACTTTTATAAATAACGAAGTAAAAAGTGCTTCTGACGGAACAGATGATAATGCATGGGGTGGAGCAATAGCAAATAGTGAAAATTCTGTTTTAACAAATGTAAATGGTACATTTATTGGAAATAAGGCAATTGCTTCTGAAGATTTTATACCAACTGCTGAAGCAAAAATAGAGCCAAAAGAGAATCAAAGAATAGAAACAGGCGATGCTGGCGGTGGAGCAATAAGTAATGCTGGTATATCTGGAAATATAATGGGTGATTTTATAGGTAACTATGCTCAAGGTAAAAATGCATATGGCGGAGCTATATTAAGCTCTATGGCTATGGAAGGAGCAAATAGTATGCCAATAGTAGGAACAGTTACAGGTAATTTTACGGGAAATAGTATTTTAGCAACAAACGGAGCCGCAGAAGGTGGCGCTGTTATGATTCTAAACTATTTAGGAGATGTAAACGTTATTAATTCAAAATTTTATAATAACCAAGCAATATCTAAAGGTATAGACGGGTATGCATCCGGAGGAGGATTATCTGGTTTCACAATATCATCAATTCCAGGGATGGAAGTAACCGGAACAACAAATGTTGTAAATACTGATTTTGTAAAAAATAGCGCGATAGCGGAATCTGTTGCATATGGTGGCGGTTTTTCAACATACATGGGGGCAACTGTAATAAATTCAAACTTCTATGATAACTATGCTTTAGGGCAGAATTATGCTTTAGGTGGTGCAATAGCAAATACCTATGGAGGAGATTTAAATATTATTGCAGATAATGGCAAATCAGAATTTTCAGGAAACTATATCGCTATAGGAGAAAAAGGAACAGAGAATTATATTGAAAAAGATAATGCCGTTTATACAACACAAGGTAATCTAAACTTATTAGCAAAAAACAATGGTTTGATAAAGTTTGAAGATGGTATTTTAGGCGAAAGCTATAATGTAAACGTTCAAACAGATGCAACCAGTGAGGTTATGATTGATAGTGATATTGAAAATGCATATATGCTCAATGTATCAGATGGTTCAACACTTCATGTTGGAAAGAATGCAAATATAAATGTGGGTGATTTAGCTCTAAATGAATCAACAATGAAGGTAGATGTTAATATCAATGAAGAAGATAAAACAATTTCTAATGGTTTAATAAAAGTTGAAAATGATATAACAGGAAAAGCAGACGTTGTTGTAAATGCAGAAAATCCAAATAAGTTATTGGGTGTAAATACAATGTTTATAAATGCAGAAAATGACACAATAGATGAAGAAACTCAAAATCAATTCACTGTAAAAAGGGTTATCGGTAGTCCTTATATGTGGGATGCTATTCATAATGCTGAAGGAGAAACAACAGGAAGTAATTGGTATTTGTCTCAAAAAAATGTTTCAAATCCAAACTACACTCCAGAGACAGAAGATGATAATAACTCTTCAGGAAGTATACCGGTATATGCTCCGGAAGTTGCCGCTTTTACAGGTATTCAGCAAGCAGCTTTAGAGCAAAATAAAACTATCGCAAACAGTGTTTCAAGAGGACTTTCTCCTGAAAGAGATACTATATGTCGTAACGGAACATGTACATCAAAACCAATAAAAAAACATAAAAAAGCGTGGATAGACACATCTTATGAAAGCGCAGAAATAGAAAATCCGACAGAAATTGAAACAGAAATCAAAGGTGTGACAGCAGGTATAGATTTGTACCGAGATAATGATGATAGATTTGGTATTTTTGGTGCATACCGCGATGGCGAATATGATTTATCCGGTAAAGGTAAATATTATGCAGAAATTGGTTCAGATATTAATACAGAAAGCTATTTAGGTGGTTTGTATTATAATTATGACAACAAAAATTGGGCAATGCTTGCAACATTATTTGCCGGCAAACAAGATATGGATATATCAACAAGAGATAATGTAATTAGCTTATCAACCGATGCAATGCAATATGGCGCTAGTTTCGATGTTGCAAAAAGATTCGCTATATCAAGATATTTAGATTTAGAGCCAAGCCTTGAATTATATTACACAATGATAGATGTTGATGATATAAATGATAATTACGGAAAAACAGCAGAATTTGATACAATGCATTATTTAGAAGCTGCTTTAGGCTTAAAATTAGAATACTTATTCTGTAGAAATGGTTGTACAAATAAATTATATGTAAAACCAAGCATAATAAGAACATTATCTTCCGGCGGCAAGACAATGATATCAGGTTTAGACCACAAAGTTAGATCTTATAAGGATCGTACACTTGCCAGAATGGAAGCAGGTGGAGAATTTGGAATAACATCAAGAATGTTTGGTTATGCCGGTGCCGGTTATACATTCGGAGATGATTATGAAGCATATGATGTAAACGTTGGTCTTAACTATGCTTTCTAAAGGTTCAAGTTATAATAAATGTATAAGTAAAATAAAAGCACCATTTACGGTGCTTTTATTTTGCTATCCTACACTTCCTTCAAGTGAAATTTCAATAAGTTTCGACGCTTCAATAGCAAATTCCATAGGTAACTTTTGCATAACTTCTTTACAAAATCCATTAACAATCAGACCAACAGCATCTTCTTCAGAAATACCTCTTTGTTTACAATAAAATAGTTGCTCATCACTTATTTTTGAAGTTGTTGCCTCGTGTTCTAAAATAGCGCTATTACAATCATTTTCAATGTAAGGTACTGTATGAGATCCGCAGGTTTTACCAATGAGCAAACTATCACATTGAGAATAATTTCTAGCCCCACTAGCGTTTTTAGAAACTTTAACTAGCCCTCTATATGTTTGGTCAGAAAATCCGGCGGAAATACCTTTAGAAATAATTTTAGATTTAGTATTTTTTCCTAAATGAATCATTTTAGTACCAGTATCGGCTTGTTGACGATTATTTGTGATTGCAACAGAATAAAATTCTCCTTGAGAGTTATCTCCTTTAAGTACGCATGAAGGATATTTCCAAGTAACTGCAGAGCCTGTTTCTACTTGTGTCCAAGAAACCTTTGCATTTTCACCATCACATAGAGCTCTTTTAGTAACAAAATTGTACACACCACCCTTACCATCTTTATCACCGGGATACCAGTTCTGAACAGTTGAATATTTTACCTCTGCGTCTTTGTGAACGATAATTTCAACAATAGCCGCATGTAATTGGTTTTCATCCCTTTGAGGCGCAGTACACCCCTCTAAATAAGAAACATAGCTTCCTTCATCTGCAATAATAAGAGTGCGTTCAAACTGTCCTGTGTTTTTTGCGTTTATTCTAAAATATGTAGACAATTCCATTGGACACTTAACACCTTTAGGGATGTATACAAAAGAACCGTCTGTAAAAACTGCGGAATTTAGTGCTGCAAAAAAGTTGTCTGTATAAGGAACAACAGAGCCTAAATATTTTTTTACCAATTCAGGGTGTTCTTTTATTGCTTCCGATATAGAACAAAAAATAACCCCGTGTTTTTTAAGTTGCGCCTTGTATGTTGTAGCAACAGAAACGCTATCAAAAACCGCATCAACAGCCACAACACCCGCCAAAACTTCTTGTTCTTTTAAGGGAATTCCTAATTTGTTATATGTTTCTAAAATTTTAGGGTCAATTTCATCTAATGACTTTGGAGCAATTTTCTGCTTAGGTGCTGAGTAATAATATAAATCTTGATAATCTATTTTATCATAGACAACTTTTGCCCAAGTTGGTTCACTCATTGTTTGCCATTTTTTATATGCTTTTAATCTCGATTCTAAAAGCCAATCAGGTTCTTCCTTTTTTTGAGAAATTAAGCGAATAATATCTTCATTAAGCCCTTTAGGAGCTACATCTGAAGCAATATCTGTTTCAAATCCAAACTTATATTTATCACCACTTGCATCGGCGATTTCTGGCATCTTATTCATTTTGACATTCCTAATACTAATCTTCGATAGTTTATAAAATAAAGCTATATAAAAATCAAGTCGATAAATATATCAATTTAACGAAATATTTAGGTATTTTACTTTATGAAAATAATAAATAACAAAGGAAGAAACTATGAAAAAGGTTCTGATAATATTGCTGTTTTTACCATTGTTTACAGGATGCTATGCTTGGAACAACGGTATTCCTTTGTTTAATAGCCATGGTTATCACTATACACCAAAGAGTGTAGAAGTTCAAAAAGGCGATACGTTATATAGTTTATCACAAAAATATAAAGTACCATTACGAGGGATAATTGAAGAAAATAATTTATCAGCACCATATGCTCTTAATGTTGGGCAAATACTAAAATTTCCTGCAAAAAAAACATACAAAGTAGCAAAGGGTGATACTTTATATGGAATTTCCAAAAAATACAACGTGGATGTTTTAACTTTAAGTAGAATGAATAATCTACAAAAACCATACGCTCTAAATGTTGGGCAAATTTTAGAAGTGCCTGATAGTATTGTAAGCGCAAATGCAAGTGGTGGCTCATCATCAAGTTATTCTTATAAAAGGTCTGCAAGAAACGTAGTTAACAAAAATGCTACAAAAAATACCCAATATGCATCAAAAACTATAAGTAATAAAACACCAAGAAAAAAAGTTTCAACATATCGTAAAAGTAAATTTATATGGCCTGTTAATGGAAAAGTTGTTTCTAATTTTGGAACAGTAGGCAAAGGTTTACGTAATGATGGTATTAATATAAAAGCAGCTCTTGGCACAAATGTAAAAGCCGCTGATAAAGGGGTTGTAGCCTACGCAGGTAATGAGCTAAAAGGTTTTGGTAATTTAGTTTTGATAAAACATTCAGATGGCTATATAACAGCCTATGCTCATATAGATAAATTATATGTAAAAAAAGGGCAGACTGTAATAAGAGGTGAAAAAATAGCTACTGTTGGTAATACAGGTAGTGTAAAAACTCCTCAGTTACATTTTGAAGTAAGAGCTGGCAAAAAAGCAGTGAATCCTAAAACATATTTACCATAATTATCCAAAATTTGTAAAAATTCGTTGTAAATCTATAAGTTTTAGATTGTATAAGCTTTTTTTTTGCCTAAAATAGACCCACATAACAATTTTTTATGGAGATAAATATGTTTATAACAAATGCTATTGCAGCAACGGAAACAACTGCAGCTGTAACCCCAAGTCCGATTGTCGGTTTACTCACACAGTTAATCTTAGTTTTTTGTATTTTTTATTTCTTGCTCATTCGTCCTCAACAAAAAAAGATGAAAGAACATGAAAATATGTTAAATGCTATAAAGCCTAAAGATGAAGTGGTAACTGGTGGTGGTATATGTGGTAAGGTTGTTTCAGCTACAGATGATACGCTTGTTGTTGAAATAGCAAAAGGTGTAGAAATTAAAGTTTTACGCTCAACCATAAGAGATGTAGTTTCAAAAAATTAATATTACAACTAAGAGAGAAAAAATGTATAAATTATCATTACAAAGAATAATTCTTATCTTGGCAATTTGTGTGATTGGTGTTTTTTATGCCGTTCCAAACTTTGTTAAAGATGCAAAAACAACGCTACCATCATGGTGGCAACCTGTTAATCTAGGTTTAGATTTGCAAGGTGGTTCAAGTCTTTTATTAGAGGTTGATTTAGATTCAGCTCTTAAAGATAGGATGCAAAGCTTAGAAGATTCTGCTCGCTCTGCATTAAAAGAAGTAAAGGTTCGTTATCAAAAAATCGACTCAGATTCTACTGGTTTAAGAGTTAAAATTGAAAACGCCACAGCTCGTAATAAAGCTATAAATCCATTAAGAAGAATGGATGATGGTTTAGTTGTTACAAGTAATGGAGATACCTTAGTTGTTATGTATGATGAAGTTTCATTAAATGAAATCAAACGTAAATTAGTAGATCAATCAATAGAGATTGTTCGTAAACGTATTGACGAATATGGAACAAATGAACCTATTATTCAAAGTCAAGGCTCTGGTAGAATTTTAGTTCAATTACCTGGTGTTCAAAACCCTGAAGAAGTAAAGGTTTTACTCGGTAAAACTGCGAAGATGACTTTCCATTTAGTAGATAGCTCAACAACACCAACAGAAGCAAGACGTGGAAAAATAAAAAGTTCATCTCGTTTAATCAGAGGTAGCGCTGGTGAGCAATATGTAATTGTTAGACGTCCTGCTGTTGGCGGTGAAACTTTAACAGATGCAAACGTATCTTTCCAAGAAGGTAATGTAGCAGTAAGCTTTAAGTTTAATAATTTAGGAGCTAAAAAATTTGGTGATGTTACAAAGAATAACATTGGAGAACAATTAGCGATTGTTTTAGATGATGAAGTAATTTCAGCTCCAACTATTCAGTCCGCAATCACAGGCGGTTCAGGCGTTATTACTGGTAACTACACATCAGAGTCTGCGCAAGAATTAGCATTGTTATTGCGTTCAGGTGCATTACCTGCTCCATTAAATATTTTAGAAGAAAGAACTGTAGGAGCTGGTCTTGGTGCAGATTCTATTAAAGCAGGAGTTTTCTCTTCAATAATAGGCTTTATTGGTGTTGTAATCTTCTTATTATTGGCATACGGTCTGTTCGGCTTGTTTACAACAGTATCAGTGTTCTTAAATTTATTCTTAATGTTAGGTGCTCTTAGTATATTAGGTGCTACATTAACATTGCCTGGTATTGCTGGTATTATCTTAACAATTGGTATGGCTGTTGATGCAAACGTGTTAATTTTTGAACGTATGCGTGAAGAAGTTAAAAACGGTAGGTCAATAAAAGATGCATTAGAAACAGGTTTCTCTTTTGCTTGGGGAACAATTATTGACTCCAACTTAACAACATTAATCGCTGCAGCTGTTTTGTTCTATTTTGGTAGTGGTCCTGTTAGAGGTTTTGCTGTAACATTGACTGTAGGTATTGTTACTTCATTATTTACATCTGTAACAGTAACACGTTTGTTAATTACAGCTTGGTTTAACCGCTACAAACCAAAAGCATTACCAATTTAATTTATAAGGAATAATACAATGACTATGTTAAAATGGATAACAAAAGATACTAATATAGATTTTATGAAGGCAAGATTTTTTACTTATGCTCTTTCAATTGTATTAGTTGTACTATCATGCTTAAGCATCTATTTCAAAAGCTTTAACTTTGGTATAGATTTTTCTGGTGGTGTTTTGATGGAAATTAAATCAGAAAAACCTATAAATATAGAGGAAGTTCGTTCAAAATTAAGTGTGCTAAAATTGGATGAATTGAACCTACAAACAATTGGTGAAGAAGGTAATGAGCTAATGATTAGAGCACAAGCAAACAATGCAGATGAAGTTGCTCAAAGAAAAGCTGTTGCTGATATTAGAGAAATTTTGGGTAATGGCTATGAATATCGCCGTGTAGAAAACGTTGGACCACAAGTAGGTGATGAATTAAAAACAGCAGGTATAGTTTCTTCTGTATTAGCTATGCTTGCTATTGCAATTTATATTTGGGTTCGTTTTGAATGGCAATTCGCTCTTGGCGCATTAATAGGCTTATTCCATGATATAATTATAACTGTTGGTTTGCTATCATATTTTAGATATGATTTTAGTTTAACAACAATTGCTGCAATTTTAACGCTTGTAGGTTACTCTATTAATGATACTGTTGTAACATATGATAGAATACGTGAAAACTTGAAAAAATATCGTAAAATGCCTCAATTGGAATTATTAAATAAGAGTATAAATGATATTTTCTCACGTACAATCTTAACTGGTGTAACAACATTAATCGCAGTTATACCTTTATATATGTGGGGTGGTGAGGCATTAGAGAGTTTCTCTTTCACAATTTTAGCTGGTTTAATTATTGGTACATATTCTTCAATATATGTATGTACAGCATTTTTGAATTTATTTGATTTAAGAGCTGTAAATAATAAAGACGAAGAAAATTACTTTGGAACAATTAATTAATCAGGGTAATAAAAAGAAAAAACTTCCTATGAAAATAGGAAGTTTTTTTATTTCTAAAATATTTATCTACCAACTTAAAAAAGATAATAGATACATATTATATTCAGAAAAAATCGACTTGAAATTATTCCAACAAGATAATTGATTTTCATCTGATGAAATAGTTATAAAATGTATGTCAAAATCTTTTAAGCCACGACGGAGTCTAGGAATATAACAAGCCTCTGTTACAATGTATATTTTGCCAATATTGTGTTTTTTAATCCATTCTTTTATTTCTGATACTTTATCAGAGAGTTTTTTTGTTTTATATTTTAAATCAATATTCACAACACTATCTAAAACAACATCTTCTCTTGAAGAAAATAGATTAAAACTTGAACCAGGATTTAATCCCGTAATAAATAAATAATCACCTTTTCCTTGATTTAATAGTTCAATAGCTTTTGATGTGTAAATATTATCATTTTTTAATACAGCAACACCAGAAGCAACAGAATTATTATTTTCAGGGATAAAATTATTATCTATAACTTTTCTAGTAACATCTAAATATGCATACCCATATTTTTCATCAGGTTCTAGCATTGCCCCTTCTGCCCATTCATTCCAAGCATTTATAAAAACAATATGCTCATCTTTATCAGTCATCTTCTTAGTGGTATCAATAGCATATTGCAACCACTTTCCATATACATCAGGAGTAGTTCCATCAAAAATCAAAGCTCCAGTATAAGCTTTTCTAGATGAATTATCCCATCTAGGAAAAACAGTTTTAAAAGTTTTGTACTTATAATCCCTTTTTTCTCTACCAGAATTGATATACTTCTCCCAATCAAAAATTCTAAATTTTGATGATGTATCTATCTTTTGAACATTTTTTTGTTCTAGCCTTTGGATATTATCAATTTCAAATTCCATTACAGCATCTAGCCCCCAGTCTTTAGGATTATCTGTAAGGTTAAATTGTTTTGTTGCAATAATATAAGGGGCTTCAACACCATGATTTTTTGCATACTCTCGTAAGTAGTTTGTAAAATCAACAAAAAGTTTTCTATCAAATAGCGCAGGACGATAAACAATAAACAGTGGACGACCATTAATTTTTATGTAGCGAGTATCTTTAAAGAATTCTAATAAATCTTTTGCAAATTTCTCAAAGTCATCGCTTGAAAATTTTTGCTCCATTAGCAATTCTTGATTGCCACCATCCCAACGTTTTGACCAGTTTTCGTTAGCCCAATGAATACAAAAAGGAAAATCTAGCTCTTTGTTATTAAGATAATTATAAACAGGTTTTTCCATTAGTTTTTTACCTGAAAACCAATAATAGTAAAAAGCAAATCCACCTATACCATAATTTTTTGCTAATTCAATTTGCCTATACATTACATCATCATGCGTTAAATCATAAAAACCAACATCAATAGGCAATTTAGGTTGATAATGTCCTCTAAATAATGGTTTGGCTTTTGTTACATTTGACCATTCAGTAAAACCTTTGCCGTGCCATTCATTGTTTTCCTTAAATTGATGGAATTGTGGCAAATAAAGAGCAATCAATCTAACATCAATATTTTTATTTGTATCATATTCTTTATAAGGTACAAAATTAGAATTATCCTTATTGAACATCAATGTAACATAATCTTTGTAAATGTTATCTGATGTATTAACGGAGTTATTATTATTAAGGTTCGTTGCAAAATAAATGTAATTAGCAAAAACGATAAATCCCAAAAACCATAATAAGACAATACATCTTAAGAAAAATACTATTTTTTTATAACCAAACCTCATGCATATAATCCTAAATCAACATTTACATTTTATGATATTATAGAATGCATGTATTTAAATTTAATAAATAAAATTAAAATAAACTCCCGAAGCAATTCGGGAGTATAATATTAGTTATAAAATCTATTAATTTGTTCTGTGTTATTTAAGTGAGGAGGGATTATAGGTTTTAGTTCAGGATTATTTTCTGCTCTTTTAAAAACTTCTTCAGCAAAGGCCAATTTTGCGACATGGGTAATAAAGAGCGGACGCTCAAGCTTTAATTTTCCTAAAGTTTCTTCTAAAGCTTCAAAACTATCATAAATAGTTCCAACAAAAATAAGATTTTCATCTAATTTATCTTTATAAGCTTTTTTCATTTTAATACCTCACATAAAATATAACTCAACATATTGTAAAGTATTTTTTGAAAAGACATTTTAAAGCTCTAAATATTGCTATATTGACAATACAAAAATTTATATTTAAGTCGAGTCTACATTAAAAATGTTTTTGAGGATGTTTCTTTGTGATGATATCTTATATTTTTAGAACCTGAAATAGAATGTTTTTTATGCCAATTTTCTGCAACAACAGAAACAATATCATTATTAAAATCAGAATGTTCTACACAATTAAAACGATTTGCTAAATCATTTATTACATAATTTGCTATGTTAACCTTACTCATAATCTATCTCCTTTTTTATATATGAAGATATAAGTTGTTGTTTTTTCAAAATAAAGTTTTATACAACTAATGTATATGTTAATAAGGGTGTCTTTAGTATAGACACCCTTATTTTTATAACAAAAGTTGTAAGATAACTTAATTTTTTGTTAATCTACTATAGATTTAAGGTTTTTATTAAACCACTCCTTCATAGCATCTTTTCTTTCTTGACGTTTTTCGGTTCTCTCTTCTTTTCTTGCTTCACGTGCAGCTTCCTTCTCTGCTTTAGCAATCATACGTTTTTGAACTTGTCTATCTTTGAAATAAGTCTCTGGATTAAGAGTTTCAGAACCAGACATAGACGCTAGCTCACTTTTTAAGCTTTTCTTGTTAACAACATTTGTATAGGTAGCAACCTGTTCAGCCAATTCAGGAGCAGGGTTATTTGTAGTAGCAGTTTCAATAGCTTTTTTACTGCAGTCATCTATAACAGAAGCCCAAGCTTTATATTCACTGCTATCTTTTGCAAGTGTTTCAAGACCAAGAGCCTTAGATAAATTATATCTAAAACCGCCACTCCATTGAGCCATGTCTCCAGCGTTGTTTTCTAAGCTAGCTTTAAAAGCTACATCAACAGCAGCTTTTATTTCACTATCTTCAATGCCTTCTAATTTAACGCTATCTTTCATTAATGATGCATAATGAACTTTTTGAGCATCAAGTTGAGAAATTGTTGGTTCTTTAGGCATAGAAACAGCTTTCTTTGGTAATTCAATAGACGTAGAGGGTTTCTCCATTTTTTCAAAATTTCTAACAGAATATAGACTTTTGTTTACTGTATCTCTATCCAAATCTGGAATCAAAACCAGCTTATCTGAGGAAACTTCATTTTCTAAAAAGTACTGAATAGAATCTTTAGATGATCTAAATTTACCATCACTAGCTTCTTTTAAATCAGCAGGAGCTTGCATAGATGTTTGAACAATTTCATAAGCAACTGGTAAGCCATATGTATCAATTAAAGCTTGTGCTTGGTCTTTCATTCCAAGGTGCTCCATCCATTGCTCTATTCTAACTTGATGGTCTTTTGATGTTGTCTCAAACCACTTTGGTTTTTCTACCACTGGTTCAGGCTCTGGCTTTGGTGTCAGAGGACAGTCTCTAAATGTTTTTGCAATATCAGACGTTAAATTAATGATTGGCCGAGCCGACCAAATTTCACTTATCGCAGTAGGCCTACTCGTTCCAGCTGTGTGAATAGCTGGTCCAGATATTCGATAGTCTGTGTTTACTTTATTTTCTAAAGTTGTATCATTTATAGCTTTGTTTAATGCATTACATAATGTATTGATGTCGGTTGCTCTTTTTACATCTTCTAAAGATAATATTGTTTGAATCGCTATATTAGGATTTCTAGACAGCATATCCTTAACAAACTCAACTCGTTCCAATTCACTCATTTCAGAGTAATCATTTGCAATACAAGATTTAATAGCAGATTTTTCATAAGCAGAACTCATAGGATTATAAAGAGCTGACGGATCTATAATCCTATCTATCCAATTATCAGAAATATTTTGTTGACCGGGAGGAGTCCATGCTTTATCAGGGTCAATTACTTTACTACTAGAGCCAAGCCTCTTATTTAAATACTTTAAAATAAAATCTTTTTGCTCTTGAGTATATTCTTCTTTTTTAACTTCGTTAGTCATAATCCTTCTCCCTAAACATAAATATATCCAAACGATAAAAGGAGTATATCACATTTTTGGTATATATGCAAGTTAATTCGGTATTAAGAAATTTTAAGTTTTTGTTACAACATTAAAAAAAGGCACCTTAATGATGCCTTTTTTGCCTTAATCAAGCTTATCTTTTAATAGTTTATTAGCCATCGCAGGATTTGCTTTACCTTGAGATTGCTTCATCACCTGACCAACAAACCATCCTAAAAGATTTGTTTTACCAGCTTTATAGCTTGCCACATTATCAGGATTATTTGCAATAATCTCATCTACAATTGCTTCAATAAAAGATGTATCTGTCACTTGTTTTAATCCTCTTTTTTCTACAATATCTTCAGGATTTTCTGAGGTTTCAACCATAATCTCAAAAACATCTTTTGCAATTTTACCGGAAATTACATCTTTAGAAATCAAATCTACAAGTTTGCCAAGATTATCTGCACTAACAGGAGAATTTTTGATATCTAAATTTTTCTTATTTAACATAGCAAAGAAGTCACCCATTAACCAGTTCGCAACTTTTTTAGCATCGCGCCCTTTTGATGCTATCTCAAAAAACTCTGCCACTTCTTTGTTTTCACAAATAACCATTGCATCATAAGCAGTTAATCCTAACTCAGAAACATAACGTTTTTTCTTTTCATCAGGTAGTTCAACTAGCTCTTTTCTGATTTCCTCAATATACTCATCAGTTAAAACCAATGGTGGTAAATCAGGCTCTGGAAATTGACGATACTCATGCGCATACTCTTTTTTGCGCATAAATTTAGTTGTTCCAGTAGCTTGGTCAAAATGACAAGAAGCTTGTTCAAAAGTCTCGCCTCTATCATAAATTTCTAACTGACGTTTTGCCTCATATTCTACTGCTTGCATAGCAAATTTAACGCTATTAACATTTTTTACTTCTGCACGAGGGCGAAAACCTGTTTCTCCAACTTTTCTTAAAGAAACACTGGCATCACACCTCATAGAACCTTCATCCATATTGCCATCGCAAGTGCCAAGATATCTCACAATAGAACGTAATTTTCTCAAAAATGCACCAACTTCTTCAGGTGAGCGAAAATCAGGTTTAGTAACTATTTCCATCAAACCGACACCCGCACGATTAAAGTCTATAAAACTCTTTTTAGGGTCTATATCATGAATAGATTTTGCTGCATCTTGTTCGATATGAATTCTTGTAATGCCAATTTCT
This sequence comes from Alphaproteobacteria bacterium, assembly GCA_045578445.1. GTDB lineage: Bacteria > Pseudomonadota > Alphaproteobacteria > RF32 > CAG-239 > CAG-267. The sequence goes on along the minus strand of JAZNKG010000011.1, from coordinate 16,197 downwards.
TTTGTTGTTCCATCGCTTAAATCAATAGTAACAGTTCCTTCTCCAACCAAAGGAAATTTATCTTGAGTAATCTGATACCCTTGAGGTAAATCAGCATAAAAGTAATTTTTTCTAGAAAATACAGAATATTTATTTATTTTTGCATTTAATCCAAGTCCTGTTTTAACCGCTTGACGTACACATTCTTTGTTGAGAACAGGTAACATACCAGGCATACCGGCATCAACAAAAGAAACATTCTGATTTGCATCATCACCAAAATTAGTAGAAGCGCCACTAAATATTTTTGAATTAGAAATAATTTGGCAGTGAATTTCCAAACCACAGATTACTTCCCATTTTCCACTTTTAGATTCTAAAATATATTCTGCCATTTTTATAACCTCACAAATTTAGCATCATTTTCTAAATGGTGCGCTGCCTTAAAGATTGTTCTTTCATCAAATGCTTTACCAATAAGCTGCATACCCAAAGGCAAGCCGTTTTTAGATAAACCGATAGGCAAGCTCAAAGCAGGTAATCCTGCAAGATTAACAGATACGGTAAACACGTCATTCAAATACATGTTAATTGGATTTTCTAACATCTTCTTATCGCCAATAGGGAAAGCCTCAATAGGGCTAGTTGGTGCTAAAATAACGTCACATTGTTTGAAAGCTTCATCAAAATCATTTTTAATAAGTCTACGAACTTTTTGTGCTTTTAGATAATATGCATCATAATATCCTGCAGATAATACGTATGTACCAATCAAAATTCTTCTTTTTACTTCTTTTCCAAAACCTTCTGTTCTAGTGTTTAGATATAACTCGTCTAAGCCATTACCGTCAACACGATTACCATAGCGAATACCATCATATCTCGCAAGGTTAGAAGATGCTTCAGCAGGAGCAATAACATAATATGCAGGAAGAGCATATTTTGTATGAGGAAGACTAACAGAAACAATTTCAGCACCTTTTGCTTTTAACATTTCAATAGCTTTATCCCAATAAGCTACAACTTCTTCATTCATACCATCTAGGCGATATTCTTGAGGAATTCCGACTTTCAGTCCTTTAATATCTTGACCGATAAAAGATGAAAAATCAGGAATACTAACCTTAGAAGATGTCGCATCTTTTTCATCATAACTAGCCATACTGTTTAATAATAATGCGCAGTCTTTAACATCTTTACAAATAGGACCTGCTTGGTCTAAAGAAGATGCAAAAGCAATAGTTCCATATCTTGAACAACGTCCATAAGTTGGTTTAATACCTGTAACACCACAAAAGGCAGAAGGCTGACGAATAGAACCACCAGTATCAGTACCGGTTGCCGCAGCACACATCTTACCTGCAACAGCAGCAGCAGAACCACCAGATGAGCCACCTGCAACAAGATTAACATCTTTACTCCATGGGTTTACAACAGGTCCGAAATAACTAGTCTCATTACTTCCACCCATAGCAAATTCATCAAGGTTTAATTTACCCAAAAACAAAGCTCCGTCATCAAGAAGATTTTGTGTAACAGTAGATTCGTATTGAGGAATAAAGTTACTTAATATTTTAGAACAAGCAGTTGTTCTAATTCCTTTAGTACAAAACAAATCTTTAACACCAAGAGCAATACCTTCTAATGGGCGATTCGTTCCGTTTAAGTAACGTTTTTCAGATTCTTTTGCTTGCTCTAAAGCTTGTTCAATAGTTGTTGTAACATAAGCATTACATTTTTTATTTTCTTCCATCTTTTCAATGTAAGCTTGTGTTAATTCTACGGGAGAAATTTCTTTATTTTTTAATTTTGTTAGCGATTCGCTAATAGTTAAATCAACCAAATTACTCATATCTTACTCCACAACCTTAGGCACAACAAAATAACCAAATTCTTTAGCTGGTGCATTAGCTAAAACAGCTTCATTCATGTTTTTAGCAGTAACAACATCTTCTCTTGGTTCATTAGGTTCTGTATGAACAGAAACCATAGGCTCAACACCATCTGTATTAACTTCAGATAGTTCTTCAACCCAATCTAAAATTTTATTAAATTCTTGTTTTGTTTCTTCAGCTTTGCTTTCTTCAACTCTAAGTCTGGATAAAAAAGCAATATGTTTTACTGTTTCATTATCAACAGCCATAATTAATCTCCTTGATAAAATTCTCTAAGTTTTTACCACGAATAAGGTTTTTTTCAAGTTTAAATTTATAAAAAGAAAGAAAAGGCATAAAAATAATTTTTTAGTGCTTTTTAGATATTAGTGTTATACACTCTAAATATGCAAAAAAGAGAGGTGACGATGATAGTAAAAATATATAAAAAACTGGAAAATATTTGGTTTAAGATAAATCAAAAGATTCGTTTTTTGTTGGTAGGCGGTTTTAATACAGCTGTATCCTTTTTAATTTACTATGCTTTTTTATATTTCACCTCAGGCAAAGAACAACTATCACTTTTGTTGATGAATCTGGTAAATATAAATATTTCAATTGCCACAATGCGCTATTATGTTTTTCAAAGTACAGGCAAATGGTGGCATGAATATACTAAAGCCTTTTCATCATATATAGTTTTATATTTTATAAATATGGGATTGTTGGCATTTTTTGTAAAAATTGTTCATATAAAAGAAGTTTTATCGCCAACTAACTTTTTGTATGAAATTCCAAACCTAAACAAAGCAGTAGCGCAAATTTGTTGCATAACAATAATTACGTTTATGACCTTTTTTATACATAAATATTTCTCATTTAGAAAAAAATGATATAATTTACTATATATTAATATCTAACTTATATCCTAATTATGGAAGCCCGAGTTGGGCGTCTGGGGTTTGAAAGCCTCTTAACAAGCGTATATTGTAAGGACGAAACTTTACAAGCCTTTTAGTCTATGCGACTGGAAGGCGGTAAAATAAACCTTGCGGTGAATATACCGCACTATCTTGTTATAGCTTTCAACTTCCAGTCATCTCTAAAAAAGATGACTTTTTCTTTAAATGTTTACGTAAAGATTGGGAGATTGAAATGAGAAAATTTTTATTACTTGCAGGTATATTCACCGTTTTAGCGTGCAATACTGCAAAAGCAGGATATTATTACAAAGATGATGGCGTATATTATAGAGAAGAGCCTCGTTATACACGAAGTGTAGAATATGCTTCTGATAGAGAATATCAAAAGCCACAACCACGTTATGAACGAGTTAGACGTTCCGAGGTTAGAGAAGTTAGAGAACCTCAATATCACAAAAAAGAATATGTACAATACGAAGAGCCAAATAAAATCCGTCCTTATATTGGTATAGATGTAGCCACAAGCAAAATGGATTTCGGTGATGATCAGTGGGTTAAAGATTATGATGGTGGCGACAATTATTTTGATGACGGAAATACATCATTAAGCTTTGTTGTTGGTGCTAAATTTAATAAACATTTTGGATTAGAGGCTTTTTATCAAAAATCTGGAGATGGAAAAAACGAATTAGGTTTTGATTATGGGGAAGATTTATGGGCAAAAGATGAAACATCACTGAGTTATACAGCAATGGGTGTTGATGCAATAGGCTATTTGCCAATAAATCAAGATTTTGAACTTTTAGCATCTCTAGGTTTGGCTCATTATGACTTTGAAAGTAAAGCTGATTATTCTAGTTATTCTGCTTATGATGATTATGGTTATGTTGAAGGTTCTGATACAAAAGACTTTAAGTCACTTGGTATTCGCGTAGGTATTGGTGCACAATATAACCTAACTAATAATTTAGCAATTCGTGGTATGGCACGTTATGTTAAAATGAACGATGATGAATATGTTAAGAGCTTAACAGAACTATCATTAGGTCTTCGCTATATGTTTTAATAAATAGATAGTTCTCTTGAAAAAAATAAAACCACCTTGTTTTGCAAGGTGGTTTTTATTAATCAATCAAACTTTTTACTGCTAAAAATTTCTCTAAAATACTTTTATCTTTATAATAGTCGGGAATAATTCTCTTAAATGTAATAACAACATTTTCAGAGTACGAGCCAATTCTGGTTGCTCTATCTAAAACCATTTCATTAGCAATAATTTCTTTAGCACTTTCCATTAACAAAGATAAAAAGTCATCAATATCAATTTCAATAACAGATTTAACCTCGCTGTCAGAAGCCAAAAATTCCATATCTTTCAAATCTTTTGTTGTTTCAAAAGCATAAAAATGCTGAAATTCTCTAATTTTATATGTATCAGATAAATCACAATTGCAAATTCTGATACCCAAAAATTTCAAATCATTTTTATCAATCGTAATTCCTAATTCTTCGCCAACTTCACGAACACCTGCATCAATAACTTTTTCATCATCCTCAATGTGTCCACCAACAGAAAAGTCTATAAAATCATCTCTATCAAAAGTATACGCCTCTTTTGGGTAAATTGTTTGGAAATATATCTTTTTTGCTTTTTTGTTATACATAATTCCGCCAAAAACTTTGTGCCAAAGTCCTGTTTGGTGCACAATCTTTTTATCTTCTTTGCCTACATAAGACATTTGTGAATTATAGATACTTAGCATTTTTGCAAATAACTCCCCATAATTTTCTTTTTGCCAACTTTATCAAACATAACCTCGCACTTATCACCATCAACATCAAGAATTTTACCATAGCCAAAACTTGGATGATATACTCTTACACCCACAAGTGGAGATGTTTTCTTCTTTTGATAAAAATAGTCGTTATTAGATTTTTTGCTGTAATATGAATTGGATTCGTACTCATCATATGCAGCACTTTCATAGCTATCAAAATAACCTTGCTTATCACGTTTTTTATATCCGCCATAAGAGTTATAGCTACTAGATGAATAATTGTTCGAGTTGCGATAATTGTTGTTGTTTTTATAATAATCTCTGCCACCACCATAATTACTGCTGTAATTATTTGTTTTTGGTGTTCCGTATCCTGTGTTATTTACCAATTCAATACAAGACGGAGGTAATTCATTCAAAAATCTAGAAGGCATATTGTTTTGAGTTTGCCCAAATAATCTGCGACTAAAAGCCATCGTTATATACAAAACTCTTTTAGCTCTGGTTATTGCCACATAAGCTAATCTGCGCTCTTCTTCTATGCTATCATCACCGCCGAAATCTAAACATTTTTGATGAGGGAAAATGCCTTCTTCCCATCCTGGCAAAAATACAGCCCCAAACTCCAAGCCTTTTGCCGCATGAAGCGTAGAAACAATTACTTTGTTAGAATTATCGCCATATTCGTTATCAATAACAAGGCTGACATGTTCCAAAAATTCTAATAAATTAGGATAAGTTTCTTCATCACTCATCACGTTTATAAGTTCTTTTATGTTCTCTCTCCTGCCTTCTGCCTCAATAGCGTTGTCCTGTTCAAGCATTGCCATGTAGCCGGATTCCATAACAACTTGCTCTGCAAATTCGCCCAGAGTGATAGCCTGCATATTTTTTCGCCATTCATTCATATTATTTATAAAGCTTTCAATGGCGTTTTTGCCTTTTCCGGAAAATTCATTGTCTTCAAACATATTGCACATAGCTTGATATAACGGAATTCTATCAAACTTTGCTCTATCTCTTATTTTATCAACTGTCTTGTCGCCAATACCTCTGGTTGGTTTATTGATAATTCTTTCAAAAGCAAGGTCATCACTTGGTTGCAAAATTAAACGAAAATATGCTAGCATATCCCTAATTTCAGCTCGCTCATAGAACTTTAATCCGCCAACAACTTTATAAGGAATGGATTCTTTTATAAAAACTTCTTCAAATGCACGGGTTTGAGATGCTGTTCTAACCAAAACTGCTATATCGTCATAACCAAATCCACCTCTTTTTAGTCTATCAATTTTATCCGCAATAAATTTAGCCTCATCATCGCCACTAAATAAACTAACAACTTTTACTTTTTCGTTTTCACATTTAGATACAGGGCTATGTTCTGCAACTTTTAATGTTTTTCCCAAACGTTTAGTGTTATGACTGATAACAGCAGATGCGGCAGTTAAAATATTTGCGGTGGAGCGATAATTTCTCTCTAATCTTATTGTTGTTGCATCTTGAAAATCATTATTGAATTTAAGAATATTTTCAACCTCAGCCCCGCGCCAAGAATAAATAGATTGGTCGTCATCGCCAACACAACAGATATTTCTGTATTTTTGAGATAAAAGACGAAGCAATAAGTATTGAGTAACGTTAGTATCTTGATACTCATCAACCATAATATACTTAAATCTTTCTTGGTATTCATCTAATATTTCTTTATTTTTCAAAAGAATATCTAATACATATAAAAGTATATCCCCAAAATCCACACAATTAAGCTCTAACAACCTCTTTTGATATTCTTGATAGATTCTTGTAGTAGTATTAGACTTATAATCGTTGATAACTTTTTCGATAGATAGCCCTTTATCCTTAAAACGAGATATTTTTTCTAATACATCTTGAGGTGTGTATTGTTTGTCATCTAAACCTTGTTCTTGTAAAATCTTTTTGATAACACGTTTTTGGTCATCTTCGCTTAGAATAGTAAAATTAGGTTTTAATCCGACAAGTTCAGGAAATCTTTTTAATATCTTTACACATACACTATGAAATGTGCCGAGCCAAACATTGTTTACCGATTCTCCGATAAATTGACGTACGCGTTCTTTCATTTCATTTGCTGCACGATTTGTAAAAGTAACAACCAAGCAATTCCAAGGGCGAACATTGTTGTTATTCAATATATAAGCAAGTCTTGTTGTGAGAACCTTAGTTTTACCTGTACCCGCTCCTGCTAAAACCAAAAGAGGACCTTCTGTTTTTAATACAGCTTCTTTTTGCTCTGGATTTAGCTCGTTAATAAAATCAGGTTGCGGTCTAAGTGCGCTAATATTATCATATACCGGCGCTATATTATTATCATCTTCTTCGTCAAAATCAAAAATGTTACTCATCTTACAAATTTTCTTGTTTTTTTATCCTATGAATCTTATATATGGTTTTATACAATGTATTTTCATAATTAAAAGTATTTTATTTGTTTTTAGAACAGAAATAAAACATTGGGGGATTATATGAGTGAAGTTAAAGAAAAAATTATTGCTTTGCAAAAATATTTAGATAGCCAAATTATAGGTCAAAAAGAACTTGTAAAAAAATTAATTATAACACTTTTAGCAGATGGACATGCTCTTTTAGAGGGTGCTCCAGGTCTTGCAAAAACCAAAGCTATAAAAACTTTAGCTCAATGCGTAAAAGCTACATATAATAGAATACAATTTACACCAGATTTACTGCCTTCAGATATTACAGGTAGTGATATATATATTGCAGAACGTTGCGAATTCGAATTTAGAAAAGGTCCTGTTTTCGCCAATATGGTATTAGCAGATGAGATAAACCGCGCTCCTGCAAAAGTGCAATCAGCTTTATTAGAAGCAATGGCAGAACGTCAAGTTAGTGTTGGTGGTAAGCAATATCGTTTACCTGATTTATTTATGGTATTAGCTACTCAAAACCCAATTGAACAAGAAGGAACATATAATCTTCCTGAAGCACAGCTAGATAGATTTTTAATGTATATAAAAATAGGTCATCCTAATGCAGAAACAGAAAGAAAAATCTTAAAGCTTGTTCGTATGGAGCAACTCGGTGTAAAAGAACAAGAACCAGCTTGGCAAGAATTTATGCAAACAGTTGGTAAAATTAATGTTGAAGATGTTATAAAAGCTCGTAAAGATGTATTGTCAATGCATATGAGTGAACAATTAGAAGAATACATTGTTCAGCTAATAATGGCTACTCGTAACCCAGAAAAATATGATTCATCGCTAAAAGACAGTATATTATTCGGTGCTAGTCCTCGTGCAACTATCGCACTAGATAAATGTGCTAAGATAAATGCTTGGCTAGAAGGAAGAGATTTTGTTACTCCAGAGGATGTTCATGCTGTAATCTATGAAGTATTACGTCATCGTATTATATTAAGTTTTGAAGCACAAGCTGAAGGATTAACAACAGATGATGTTATCACATCTATTATAAAATTAGTTCCATTACCATAATAAATTAGCGGTGGTTTAATGTTTTTTGCAAAGAAAAAATCAGAAACTCCAAAAGCAAACGGGCTATATGCTAGTTTGGATGAGTTGATTGAGCAAAAAAAATATTTACCATACATAAAAAAACATAGTCATAACTTTACATCTGATAGAGCTGGAGATATCCGTTCAGCTTTTAAAGGACGTGGTATGGAATTTGAAGAAGTTCGTACATATGGATTCGGCGATGATGTTAGAGATATAGATTGGCGAGTAACTGCAAGAAAAGGTGATGTATATACCAAAGTTTTTTCTGAAGAAAAAGATAGAGAAGTGTATGTAGTTTTAGATTTGTCTCCGTATATGTTATTTGGTACAAAAAAAGAGCTAAAATCTGTTTCAGCATCTAAAATAGCCTCTTTATTAGGTTGGCAAAGTATGGCAAATAAAGACAGGTTCGGTCTTGTCTTGTATGATGGTGTAGAAACAAAAGTATTCAAACCTCAAAATAATCAAAAAAATTTAATGGCAATTCTTAAATCTATATCAAATACTAGTTCTAAAATCTTAGAAAAAGCTAAAGATAAAATACAACAAAAATCAGATATTTCTGAGCCTTTGCAGTATTTGCAATATAATATAAAAAGTCGAGCAATGATTTTTGTTATAAGCGATTTTAATAATGTAACAGATATAGCGCTAAAATCATTAATTGCATTAACAAAAAAATGCCAAGTATATTGTATAAATGTATATGATTTCACCGAAGAAGTTCCACCAGAAAGTGGAGAGTATATGGTCGAATATAATGGAGAAAAGCTTGTTTTTAATTCTTCTCCTGAAGCCTTTAAAGATACATATTACGCATATTTTCAAAAAAGAAGAAAAGAAATGGATAATTTCTGTAAAAGATTTGGTTGCTATTATACAAATATCAGGACTGATAGACCTTTGTATAAACAACTAAAGATATTATAATTTGAATAGGACGCTTATTATGCAAAAAAAAATTATATATATGTGTACAGTTGCTTTTGCTATTCTTATATACTTATTTACTCAAACAAGAGAATTTGTAAGTGTAATTATTCCAGTGTATAATGCTGAGAAGTATATATCAAAATGTTTGGATAGTGTTGTAAGCCAACAAGGTATCGAAGAAATAATAATTGTAAATGATGGATCAACAGATAATAGCTCAAAAATAATAGAAAATTATGCAAAAAAATATTCTAAAATAAAAGTTATAAATCAAGAAAACAAAGGTGTTTCAGAAGCAAGAAATATCGGAATTAAACAAGCTAAAGCTAAATATATTACATTTATTGATAGTGATGATTGGTTAGAGCCAGAATCTTTTAAAAAAGCTATAAATATAATTAAAAAGGACAATTCAGACATTGTTTTAACAGGCTTTTATGATGTTTATGATAGTGAATGGGTTAGAGGGGTTAGGGGCGAAGACGCTGCAAAAGATATCCTTGAAGAACGCAAATTTCGAAATAAAAATTTAGATAATATTGTCTTGTTTACGCCATTTAATAGTAAAGATGCATATAGTGATTTATTTTATATTGGCGGAGGAGTACGAGCTAGATTTTTTAATAATGAATTTATCAAAAAAAATAAGATATCTTTTCCTAAAAATATACATTGTTATGAAGATGATGTTTTTCTATATAAAGCATTCTTACATAATCCCAAAATATCAGTCTTGAATGAGCCGATTTATAATTATCACAATAGATTGGATAGTATTTCCAAAAGTAAAAACATTCTTCAATGCGGACCAGAAAGTTTAGAAATTATAAAAGAAAGCCCAGAATATAAACAGGCAACACGTAGAGAACAAATATTGATATCAGATTCTTTTGTAGCTAGTGTTTTTCTAAGTATAGCAAATTATCGTAGAAATAAGTTGCCACTAGATGACGTAATGGTAATGGCAAAAAATATATACGATTCTTTTTCGCAATACAACAAACAAGAGCTTAAGTATTGTCGTAATTATAATACATTGAAAAAGATATTATATCCAGATACAACTAATCAGGGTTTTTAATTCTTTTAATATTTGCGCCAACAGATTTTAGTTTTTCTTCTAATTTTTCATATCCTCTATCGAGGTGATATATTCTGTTTACAATAGTTTCGCCTTCAGCTACCAATCCAGCAAGAACAAGAGCAAAAGAAGCTCTTAAATCAGTTGCCATAACTTGAGCACCAGACAGCTTTTTTACACCTCTAACAATTGCAGACGCATGACCGTGAATATTTATGTTTGCTCCCATTCTGCAAAGTTCAGGAACATGCATAAATCGATTCTCCCAAATGCTTTCTGTAACCATAGATGCTCCTTCAGCAACAGTCATTAATGCCATATATTGTGCTTGCAAATCAGTTGGAAAACCAGGGTAATAATCGGTATATATATCTTCGCCAACAATTGTTTTGTTTCTAGCATCAACAATAATAGAATTATCTGTTTCTTTAATAGAGATACCCATTTTTTCAAGCACTCTTAAAGGTTGTTGTAGATGTTCTGCTCTCGCGTTAACTAATTCAATTTTGCCTTTTGTAATAGCCGCCGCAATTGCATAAGAGCCAGCCTCGATTCTATCAGAAAGAATATAATGTTCAGCACCATTTAATTTATCAACACCTTCAATCGTTAATATAGATGTTCCTCTTCCAAATATTTTAGCACCCATACTATTTAGTAAATCTATTAAATCTGTTATTTCAGGCTCTTTAGCTGCATTTTCAATTTTTGTAACACCTTTGGCAAGAGTCGCCGCCATAAGGATATTGCAGGTAGCACCTACAGATGCTTTACTAAAAATAATATGCGCTCCTTTTAATCCCTTTGGAGCATCAGCAATAACATAACCATTTTTTATTTCAATAGATGCACCCATTTGCTCTAATGAAGATAAGTGAATATCAATAGGTCTAGCACCAATAGCGCATCCACCAGGAAGAGAAAATTCAACGTGCTTAAATCTAGTTAGTAATGGACCTAAAACATAGTATGAAGCGCGCATTTTTCTTACAAAATCATATGGTGCAACGAGTTCTTTAATTTCATCAGCTTTGTATGTATATGTTTTAGATTTATACCCACCACAATCAACATCGGCAACAGATATCTTCAATCCCATATACTCTAATAAACTATTTAAAAAAGTAATATCAGATAATTGTGGGGTATTTTTTAAAACAACAGGTTGCTCAGTTAAAAGAGATGCGCAAATCAAAGGAAGAGCAGCATTCTTTGCTCCACTAATATAAATTTTACCATTTAATTGTTTACCACCGATTATTTTTATCTTGTCCATAGCTTATTCCTTATTATTTAGATGTCTTGTTTTCTTTAATTTTTTTCAATTCTTCTTCTTGTTTTTTTCTTTTTTGTAGATTCTTTTTAAGAGCTTTTGCTTCTTTTTCAAATCTTATGCTTTCTCTTTTTTTCACAGTATTCATGTTTATCTCCTTTTACAATATTGCGCCATAATACGCATAAAAAATGTATATTTCATTAAAGAATAAATTTTATATACAGGAAAAAGTATTAAATTTATTTTAGTAAAAACAAAAAGTTATAAGAAAAAACAAAAAATAGGAAAAATTTTTCTTGAAATAATAAAAAAGTATGTTATAAAACACACTCGTTAACGACGCGAGTATAGCTCAGGGGTAGAGCGCAACCTTGCCAAGGTTGATGTCGTGGGTTCAAATCCCATTGCTCGCTCCAATTAAAAAAGCCATCACATTGTTGATGGCTTTTTTGTTTTAATTAACTAAATATCAAGCATTATCTGTTAAATTATAATAAAGACTTATTTTTAACAGAGGGTGAAATGGGATTATTTAATAAAGATAAAGAAAATAATACAACAACAGAAGATACTGAAAACGAAAAAAAACAACCAGCAAGAGGCGGTGTAATAAGTAGTGCTTCATTATTAAAAAGAGAAGCTGTTGTTACAAAAAAAGATAGCGATAATATTCCTCAAACAGTTACAGAAGCAAAGTTTTCAGATTTATACATCACTCCTGATAAAAAATGTTATGTATGGAGTGGCAAAAGTAATAGTGGGCTAAAAGTTGCCAACTATATAGATTTACACGATTTCATAAATGAAGTTGTTGGTAAATATGATGGAAAGATGTGTTCATATTCTTTAAAATATAAAGATAGAACCTATCGTATAGAGCGTACTATGGCTCTTGAAGGCGAGCAATTTTGTGTTAGAAAAATGCCTACAAGTATTCCAGATCTAGAAAAGTTAGGTTTGCCACACGGGGTATATAACCAACTATTACGTTTAGGTGGAAAAACAGGACTAATATTATTAACAGGTTCAACAGGAACTGGTAAGTCAACAACAATCTCATCTTTGATAAAAAAATACCTATCAACTGAAGGTGGTTATGCATTTACAATAGAAGATCCAATAGAAATGCCACTAGACGGAGTCTATAAAACAGAAAGAGGCGATTTAGGATTGTGTAAACAAACAGTTCCACCAGAGGGCCTCTGGGCAGAAGGTATTAAATCAGCTTTACGCTCAAAACCTCACTATATATATGTTGGTGAGATACGTTCTCCAGAAGCCGCAGTTGAATTACTACGCGCATCAGCATCTGGACACTTAGTTTTTTCAACAATTCATGGTAATAATGTAACCGATGCTATAAATTCATTAGGTAAATATGCTGCATCAAGCGGAATAACAGAAGAAATGGCGTATGAATTAATTGCAAACGGATTCTTAGGCTGTATTCATCAAAATTTGGTGGGTTCACCAAGACGTCTATTAGTTGAAGCTATTTTTGCAAATCCTAATTTGAATATGGGTTGCCAAGTAAGAAGTATGATTCGTTCGGGAAGGTTGAACCTTGGCACAATTATTGAACAGCAAAAAAGCAGAATGGATTTGAATTTACCTCTATTTGAAAATCAATAACAATCGCTTACTGATTCAATATTTTGTAACACAGAACAGTTTGTTATGCCAAGCTTTTTGAGATATTTTTGATGATATTCTTCAGCTGGATAAAAACAGTTTTCGGGCAGAACTTGTGTAACTATAGGGGTTTTATAAATTCCAGATTCGTTTAGGTTTCTGATTTTTTTAAGAGCAAGAGCTTCTTGTTCACTATTTGTTGTAAATATTGCTGAACGATATTGCGAGCCAATATCAAGCCCTTGTCTATTTAATTGTGTTGGGTCATGGCTAGAAAAGAATATGTCTAATAGATTATCATAGCTTATGATAGAGTTATCATAATTAATTAAAACTGCTTCGGCATGGTTGGTGCTTCCTGAACAAACTTTTTCATAAGACGGATTCTTCAGTGTTCCACCTGTATATCCAGCAGTGGTAGAAACCACTCCTCTAACAGCATCAAAAGTTGCTTGAATACCCCAAAAACACCCTCCAGCAAAAATTGCATGCATTATAGCCATTATTATTCTCCTCTTTTATAAAATATTACTTATTTAAATGGTAAATTTTACAAAAAATACGATGTAATAATTTGTTGTAATTTTTATACTTGATTTTTAGCTATTTTAGTAGTACTATACTTTCGTTAAACAAATGTTTTAACAGGGCCTCGAAACCCTTACATAGTTAGTCGTTAGCATACGACTTAATAATTATGCCGACTTCCGTATGGACGGATGTCGGTGAATAAGGCTAAGGCCAAATAAGCCGAGCCGGTTAACTATGTACGGTTTCGAACATCCGCCCGCTTCAGCGGGTTTTTTTATATACAAAGGAAGGAGTTCGAGATGAAAAATATTTTATTATTTGCAGGAATTGTATCTGCAATTTTTAGCACAACAGCAAAAGCTGAACAATATTATCAATTAAACGATAGATACCAAAACAAAACAGTTGAATATATTGTTCGAGAAACCAAAAGAGAACCACGAAAACAATATGCAACACTGCAGGAGTATATGGGAGGACATCCAATACAACCTTATGTTGGTATAGATGTATCAAAAACCCAATTAAATTTTGGAGATAATGAACTTGTAAGATTTGGTAATTTAGAGTTCTTTGAGGATAATATGAAAAATATGAGTTTTGTATTTGGTGCAAAATTTGTTCCAACTTTTGGAGCTGAAATATATTATCAAAATTCAGAGGAAGCTGATAAATATTTTGATACAGCTACAGGATATATACAATACTCACTAAGCTATAAATCATATGGTGCAGATTTTCAAATATATACACCACTAAGAGAAAAAATAGAAATGATACTTTCTCTTGGAGTCGGTAATTATGATTTTAAAGCTAGAGGAAAATCTTCAAATGGTGGTTATATGCTTACAGGCAAAAAAGACTTTAACAGCGTCGGTTTTAGGTACGGTGTTGGGGTAGAATATCAAATTAATGATTCTTTCCGAATTAGGGGATTGGCTCGTTTTGTTGATACAGATGATGATTATATCAAATACATAACAGAGTTTTCACTAGGATTAAGGTATATGTTCTAATCAGATAAAAAAAGAACCATCGCTGGGGGAACAGCGATGGTTGGTGGGTTTGTTAAAGTTTAATATATAAGGTCGTTCTTTTTGTTCTTATACTATTAATATATCACATTTTTTACCTCTGTTCAAGCAAAAAGTTAAAAAAAGATTAAAAAATTTAAAATAAATACAATAAGTTCTTGAATCTTTTTAAAATATTTTTTAATTTAACAACGTTTTGTTTTTTTTAAGAGGAGAAGATTATGTATCATGATTTCTGTGGTATCGATTTTGGTACCACAAATTCTGCAGTGTCTGTATTATCTGCAAAAAACAACTCAGAACTAATCAAATTTGACAATAACTCAACCATTCCAACCGCTATATATTTTCCTGAAGATGGAGTCTATAATCCTCAATTTGGTAAAAAAGCTATAAAAAGCTATATAAATGGGGGTGAAGGTCGTTTTATGCGTTCATTAAAACGCATACTTGGTACAGATTTAATGAATCTAAAAACGGAAGTTGATGGAGTCTACATTAGTTATGATGATATTATTTCAAAGTTTATAAAATATTTGAAAGATACAGCAGAGCAACAAATAAAAAGAGAATTAACTGGAGTCGTTTTAGGGCGTCCAGTTCATTTTCAAGATTTTTCACCTGATTCAGATGAAAAGGCGGAGTCTTTATTAAGAAAAATTGCTTACAATTTAGGGTTTAAGAATATTTATTTTCAATATGAGCCGATAGCCGCCGCATATTCACATGAAAGAAAATTAAATAAAGAGTCTTTAGCTTGTGTCGTGGATATTGGAGGAGGTACATCAGACTTTAGTATAATAAGACTAGGTCCGAATAATCATAAAAAAGAAAGCAGAAAAGATGACGTTCTCGCAAATACTGGTATAAGAATTGGGGGAAATGATTATGATAGAGATTTATCTATAAAGTGTTTTATGCCAGATTTTGGCTATGGTACTCTACTAAAAGCTAATCCTTATAATGGAAGAATACTACCAGTACCATTTTCTCCTTATACAACATTATCAGAATGGAGTAGTGTTAACAATCTATATACACATAAAGAAAAAAAGAATATATCACAAATATATGAACAATCAGCAGAACCAAATAAATTGAGAAAACTAAAAGAGGTTGTGCAAAAGGAGTTAGGGCATACTCTATTAAATAAGGTGGAAGAAAGTAAAATATTATTATCAGAAAATAATCAAATTAATGTTTGTTTAGATTTTATAAAAGATACACCTAGTATAAATGTAAAAATAAACGAGTTTGAGGAGTCTATAATTAATAGTACAAATAAGATAGTGGAGTCTTTAAACGAGTGTATTAAACAGTCTGGTGTTTCTAAAAATAATATAGAACTAATTATTCTAACAGGGGGAACAACAGAGATTCCTTTTGTTAAAAGAAATATATTAAACTTATTTCCCAATGCTATTATATCAGAGGAAGATAAGCTTTCATCTGTAGCTCAGGGATTGGTGTATAGTATGCCTTTAAAAACATTAGAATAAAAAAGTAGTTATAAACAGTGTGTTAGTTTGATTGGGATAAAAAAGCGAAAAAAAGTTTAAATTTTTTTAAAAAAAGTGTTGACTTTGGAAAAAGGTGGATATATAAACCCGTTTACCGACAGGGACGGAGCGAGCT
>JAZNKG010000010.1:0-8429 GCA_045578445.1 Alphaproteobacteria bacterium | reverse complement strand
CTGTCTCTTTGGGGCATTTGTCTAGCAGGCATCATGATTGTGGTTTTAAAGTCTCATGTACGCTTTTTATGTACACATCAACTTTAAAACCACTTCCAGCATACCTACTATCCAAAGCCTTTGCTGATTTATTTATATGGGGCATTTGTCTAGCAGGTATCATGATTGTGGTTTTAAATTAATTCGAAGTCTTGTTACGTAAGGTTTACTATTGTAAACCAACTTCACTTCGGGCAAGCAACTGTAGAGCTCGTTTTAGATTATTTTAAATTAATTCGAAGATCCCTTGACCATTCGGTTGCACCGAATGGAGGGATGACGGTTTAAAGTTGATAGGTGTTGTGGCGTGGGTTTTGGGATGATGGCAGTTTAAATGATTGTGTGCTGGCGCACTGGTTTGTGGATCCCCGGTGTGCTGTGACTGACGTCACGCCCCGAGGATGACCAGTAGGGGAGTTGCACCGAATGGAGGGATGACGGTTTAAAGTTGATAGGTGCAGTGACGAGAGTGTTTGAGAGGGATGACGGTTTAAAGTTGATAGGTGCAGTGACGAGAGTGTTTGAGAGGGGTGACGGTTTAAAGTTGATAGGTGTTGTGGTGCGAGTTTAAGTTAGATTAAGGTTTCTATTTTAAATAAAAATATTTGAGTTAGATAATATTTTTTACTTGATATTATAGAAAAAAGAATTTATAAGTCTTTTGATATTTTCTAAAAATATGTACAAGATGGAGCAACGGTGGTGTAACGTATTGTAAAGACAGAAAATTTACCATCCTGACTTCATGGCGAGAGAATCGCTTTTTATAGAGTTTTAGAAAGTATTACAATACAAAACTTTGTGGTTTTAAAATAATTAACTAATTAACTAAACAAAACTGCAGGTTTTTATTGGTAACAATAGAGAATGCAATTGGTATCGTTCAATCATAAATGGGCGATAATTATTAGACAGGATATAACAGTTATGAAAAGAATGTTGATTGATGACACTCAACCAGAAGAAACCCGTGTGGTTATTGTGGATGGGAATAAAATTGAAGATGTAGAGTTTGAATCTACGGCTAAAAAACAAATAAAAGGTAATATTTTTTCAGCTAAGATTGTGAGAATTGAGCCTTCTTTGCAAGCGGCATTTGTGGACTATGGCGGTAATCGTCATGGTTTTTTGGCGTTTGGTGAAATTCATCCAGATTATTATAATCTAACAGATGAACAAAAGGCAGAAGTTGAGGCTGAAGTTGATGAGATTATTGAAAAAAAACGTATCTATCATCAAGAGAAAAAAGCTGAACAAGAACGCAGAAGATTAGAACGTGAACAAAGACGTGCTGAATATGAGGCGAGAAGATTAGCTGAACTTGAGCGCGAGAAAGCTTTGGCTAATGCGTATTATTTAGTTGATGATTGTTGTTGCGGTTGTGACTGTGCTTGTCAACGTGATTATATGAATGCACCAAAAGTTGAAGTGGTGGAAGAAGTTGTTGAAGCTAAACCTGAAACATCAGTTGAGGTTAATGACAAAGTTGAAGATGTTGTTGTTGAAGACACTCAAGATGTGGTTGTTAGCCAAGAAATTGTAGAAGAAGTTAAGGAAGCTGTTGAAGAAAATGCTTTAGAAACAGTAGAGAGTGTTGAGGCAAACGCTGAAGAACCAGTAGTTGAAGAACCAGTAGTTGAAGAAGCTGTTGAAAGCAAAACAACTGAAGATAATGCAGAAGCAACAGAAGAGGCAACTTCTGAAGAAAGTAATGAAGAAGCAGTATCTGAAGATGTTCAAGATAAACCTCGTCAAAGAAGAAGAGGTAATCGCTTTTTAGGTGGTCGTCGTGGTGCAAAATCTAAATTTAAGGTTTCAACAGAAGCTAGTGGTTTGAACAATGATGAAGAAGTTAGCGAAGAAGTTGATTATGACGAAGATGAAGATTTTGATGATGTAAAAAATTGTGATTGCGCTGATGATAATGACGATATTGAAAATGGTGCAGATGATGACGAAGATGCTGATTTTGAAGAGTTCTTAAAAATTCAGCGTAAGCTTATTTATGCTCGTAAATTGCATCAGAAATTTTCTATTCAAGATGTTTTAAGAGAAGGACAAGTTTTAGTTATTCAAGTTGTTAAAGAAGAACGTGGTAATAAAGGGGCAGCTTGTACAACTTATCTTTCTTTGGCTGGTAGATATTGTGTGTTGATGCCAAATCGTGTAAAATCTGGTGGCGTATCTCGTAAAATTACTTCTGTTGCAGATCGTAAGAGATTAAAAGAAATTTTGCATGGTTTACCAATTAGTGAAAATATGTCTTTGATTATTCGCACTGCTGGTGAGGATAAGCCAAAAGAAGATATTGTTAGAGATTATAATTATCTCATTCGTTCTTGGAACCATATTAGATATTCTGCGTTGAGTAATAATGCTCCTTGTTTGATATATGAAGAAGGTAATTTGATTAAGCGCGCGCTTCGTGATATGTATACTAAAGATATTGCAGAAGTTATTATTGATGGTGATGAAGCTTATAAAATGGCTAAAGATTTTAGTAAAATTTTATCACCTAATATGAGCCGTAAAGTTAAATGTCGTAAAGCTGATGAGTTGCCTGTTTTCCAACAATATCAAGTGGAGAAAGAGCTAGATAAATTGCATAATCCTGTTGTGCAATTAGAATCTGGTGGTTATTTGGTTATCAATCCAACAGAGGCTTTGGTTTCTATTGATGTAAACTCTGGTCGCGCTACTCATGAAATGGATATTGAAGAAACAGCATTGAAAACTAACCTTGAGGCTGCGGACGAAATTGCTAAGCAATTAAGACTTAGAAATTTGGCTGGTCTTGTTGTTGTTGACTTTATTGATATGGAAGAGCAAGCTAATAATCATGCAGTTGAAAAACGTATGAAAGAGGCAATGAAACCTGATAGAGCTAGAGTGCAAATTGCTAAAATGAGTATTTTTGGTTTGTTGGAAATTTCTCGTCAACGTTTACATTCATCTTTGATGGAAAGTAATTTTGTTACTTGTCCTCATTGTAAAGGTTTGGGCGTACAAAGAACTTCTGAATCTAGTGCTGCATTTATTCTTAGAGCTATTGAAGAAGAAGGTATTAAAGCTTTGTATGAGTGTGTTGAATTTAAATTGCCAACAGATATTGCTTTGTATCTTTTGAATAATAAACGTTTGCTTTTGGCTCAATTAGAAACAAAGTACGAGATGAAGATTGTTATTTCTGCTGATAATTCTATTTGTAATGTGGCTGATTTTAAGGTGGAGAGAATTCGTAAATCTAAACCTAAAACAGAGCAAGTTGCGTTAACAACTGCATATGCTAAAGAGCAATTAGATGTGGCTAATGAAAATGATTATAATGACGATGAAACTGATGAGGTTGTAGTTGATGAAGTTCAAGATGATGCAAGTGATGAAGTTGTAGAAAAAGATAATCGCTTTAGAAGACATCATGATAGAAGAACTAAGTTCGGTCGTCGTAATCGTAGAGAGCGCTATAATAATGCAGAAAAAGATGCTGAACCTGAAGTAAAACATGAAGAGCCTGCTTTGGTTGTAGAAAAGGTAGAAGAACCTGCTCAACCAAAAGAGAAAAAGACTTGGTGGAAAAAATTAATCGGCTAAGGTTTTTCTGGGGTATCTCTTAAAAAAAGACAGTTCTTGTGGCTGTCTTTTTTTTGTGCCTTTTAATTTTATATTAATAAAATGGAGATACAATATATATGATTTGTTATTAGGAGAGGCGCGTTATGGCTGAAGGTAAAAAACAACAGGTTAGAGCAATATTTTTGGTTCTTGGATTTTTGGCTTTTATTATGCTAGGTTATTTGGGTATCCGCTCATATAAGCTTTCTGTAGAAAAACTAAAAATTAATCAATGTCGTGATGACCTTATTGAAATAGTTATGAATGTTCAAGATAAGTATCGTAACCAACGCAATTATGGCGAATTTGATTATAGCAAAGCCGTGACAATGAAGGTTATTCCAAGGCGTATGTTTCATGCAGGTATAAAAGATGCTGTTCACTCTTATATGGGGGGAATTGATTTCTTCTATTCATCTCTAGATGCAGAAAGTCCATATTCCGCTTTTGAAGTTTCTTTTCAAGGTATCTCTAAAATGGCTTGTATGGAATTATTTAAAATGGATTGGGGTACAAGTTCTGGTGATACACTTATTGCTGTTGCAGCCTATACTTCTCCTACCGCAAGTGGACAGTTAGATGACATTTATCCTGGCATGAAACAAGCTGATATAAAGAAGAAAAATATTTATATGGCGAATGATGCGAAGTTTATTGCCGATGATAAACTAGGGAATATTTGTGGGTGTAAGGATGATAAGTGTAGCTTAGTATGGAAGTTCAGATAGGGGGATGTGCTAAAGTACGGTCATTATCGTGAATTTGCTCCTTTATGTACCTCTTTTTGTACACTGCAGTCGCAAATTAACTTCAAGCACCGCACTTTATCCCACCCATGGATGATTTGTTTATGTGTGGGGGATGTGCTAAAGTTAATAAGTGTGCTACGCACTGGTTTGTGGATCCCCGACGTGCTACGGCTTACGCCGTGCCTCGAGGATGACCGTAAAGGGAGTTGAGGGGGATGTGCTAAGTGCTTGAAAATATCTATGCTACATTTTTTAGGAATTGAAATGAGTAATTATAGTCGAGAAGAAAGGGTTTTAGCTTATTGGCAAGGAAGATATCTTTTTCAACTAATGATAGTTGATTTTATTGGTATCGCTTTTGCTATTGCGGTGTTGTTTTTTGTAAAATTTTTGTTGCTAAAAATTATATTTTTAATTTTAGATGCAGTAGTGATGCGATTGATGATTATTGCCCTTAGTGAAGGAGTGCAATATCGGGGAGAAAGGGCTTTCTTTTCTAATCTTAAAGATGAATTTAAAGAGCTTGTTTTTGACTATGGTAAAGGTATTGAAGAGAGTGTTTTATCTGTACAAAATGTGATTGATGAATATCAAGTGCGTGAATGTGGTAATGTTATTAAAGGCGATGGTTTTATACTTGAAGAAGATTGGTTTTATAATGTTAGCACAATTAAATCTATTGCTATTAATGATACGGTATTTCGTGGTGTGATTGGGGCATATGAGGTTAATTCTAAAGACGAATTAAAGGGACGAATTAATATTAAAGGTAAGTATCTTGCAGTTAGCGGTGATATTAGTTCTTTTCTTTTATCTGAGTACAAAGATAAGCTTATTCGCTTATTAAAACTCTTTAGAGCTAAAGAGGCTAAAGTAGTTTTATCAGGTGGTAAGCTTTATGTATGGATTGCAACCAGAGTTAAGCTCTTTTATCAATTTAATATGGTGCAAAATGATAAAATGAATGAGTTTGAAACAAGAATCCATATGTTAAATTTTAGACTTTAAGTATTTGTATGTATAGCCTTTTTCTTGTTTGACAATTTCTTCAGGTGTGCCTGTTGCAACAACTTTACCGCCACCATCTCCACCTTCTGGTCCTATATCAATGATATAATCTGCGGTTTTGATTACATCTAGGTTATGTTCGATTACAACTACAGTATTGCCTTGGTCTACTAATGTATGTAAAACTTTTAGTAGCTTGTTTATGTCTTCAAAGTGTAATCCTGTTGTTGGTTCATCTAAGATGTATAAGGTTTTGCCTGTTGCTCGTTTGGATAGTTCTTTTGACAATTTTATACGTTGCGCTTCACCACCAGAGAGAGTGGTTGCTTGCTGCCCTAAATGAATATATCCAAGTCCTACTTTTTGGAGTAATTCTAAACGTGTGCGAATAGAGGGGATTGCTTCAAAAAATTTATGAGCTTCATCTACGGTCATATCTAATACATCAGCAATTGATTTGCCTTTGTAGGTTACCTCTAAAGTTTCACGATTAAAACGTTTGCCGTGGCAGTGTTCACATTCTACATAAACATCTGGTAAGAAGTTCATTTCTATTTTCATCACGCCATCGCCTTTACAAGCTTCACATCTTCCGCCAGCTACGTTGAAAGAAAAACGTCCGGCTTGGTAGCCTCTTGCTTTTGATAGTGGTAATTCAGCAAACCAATCTCTAATATAAGTGAATAATCCTGTATATGTGGCAGGGTTTGAACGAGGTGTTCTGCCTATTGGAGATTGGTCTATATCGATTACCTTATCAATATTTTCAATGCCTTTGAGGTCTTTATAAATACCAGTGGGTTCACGTGATGAGTTTAGTTCTTTGTTTAGGGCTTTATATAATGTTTCTAAGATTAATGATGATTTTCCGCCACCAGAAACACCAGTTACTAAAGTCATTGTGCCTAATGGAATTTTTATGCTAACATTTTTTAGGTTGTTAGTTTTTGCGCCGGTTAATTCTAAAAACTTGCCGTTACCTTTGCGACGTTTTTTAGGAACGGGAATTTCTTTTTGGCCGTTTATGTAGTCTGCAGTTAGACTGTTTTTGTTTGTTAATACTTCTTTTACAGTACCTGAAGCTACAACATTACCACCTAAATCTCCAGCTCCTGGGCCCATATCAATTAAATAATCAGCAGATTTAATTGCGTCTTCGTCATGTTCGACAACGATTACGGTATTGCCGATATCACGCAAGCGGTAGAGTGTTTCTAAAAGTCTGTCATTATCTCGTTGGTGTAAGCCGATTGATGGTTCGTCTAAGACATATAATACGCCCGTTAAACCTGAACCAATTTGTGAGGCTAATCTTATGCGTTGGGATTCACCACCTGATAGACCGCCTGATTGACGTGATAGGGTTAAATAATCTAAGCCGACATTGTTTAAGAACTGCAAGCGCTCAATGATTTCTTTTAATATTTTGTGTGCGATTTGTTGTTTTTGTGGAGTTAATTGCTCTTCAACTTTTGAAAACCATTTTAGAGCATTTTTGATTGATAGGTCAGATATTTCCATAATATCTTTGCCACATACTTTTACAGCTAGGGCTTCTGGTTTTAATCTTCTACCATTACAATGTGTGCATAGGGCTTGTGATTGGTAGCGAGAAAGTTCTTCACGTGAGGCTGCAGAATCTGTTTCTAAAAAGCGTCTTTCCATATTGGGGATTACACCTTCAAATGGTTTGTCGGTTACAAATGAAGAGTAATAAATTGGTACGCATACATTACCTGAACCATATAAGATAATATCTTTAGCTTTTTGGGGTAAATCTTTCCATGGAGTATCTTGGGAGATATGTAAAAAGTCACATAATGAAATTAAGGTTTGTTTGTAAAATGCTGATTTAAAACCATACCATGGAGCAACTGCACCTTGTGAAATGCTTTTGTGTTCGTTAGGGACTACGAGTTTTTCATCCATATATAAGCTTGCTCCTAAACCATCACAGTGAGGGCATGCACCTTGTGGGTTATTAAATGAAAATAGTCTTGGTTCTATTTCTTCTATGGTAAAACCAGATACGGGGCAGGCATATTTGGCAGAACAGGTAAAGCGATTATTTTCGGTTAGGTTATCTACATATAATATGCTATCGCCAATTTTGAGAGCGGTTTCTACAGATTGGGTTACGCGCTCGTTCATATCTTCGGCTTTGATTATTAGTCGGTCAACAACTACTTCTATATCGTGTTTGATATTTTTTTCTAAATTTGGTATTTCTTCCAAATCATAGACTTCGCCATCGATTTTTACACGTTGGAAGCCTTGTTTTAATAATCCCTCTAGTTCTTTTTTGAATTCACCTTTACGTTGACGGACCATTGGTGCTACGAGTAATATTTTTGTACCAACAGGTAAAGATAAGATTTTATCTGTTATTTGCGAAACAGTTTGTGCTTCTATGGGTAGTCCAGTAGCAGGAGAGTAGGGAGTGCCAGCTCTTGCCCACAATAAGCGCATATAGTCGTAGATTTCAGTAATTGTGCCAACGGTAGAGCGTGGGTTGTGAGAGGTGGTTTTTTGCTCAATTGATATTGCGGGGGCTAGACCTTCTATAGAATCGGTATCAGGCTTTTTCATTAAGTCTAAAAATTGGCGTGCATAGGCAGATAAGCTTTCAACATAGCGTCTTTGTCCTTCGGCATAGATTGTATCAAAAGCAAGCGAAGATTTGCCCGAACCAGACAGACCTGTAATTACGGTTAGTTGGTTTTTGGGAATGCTGATATTGATGTTTTTTAAGTTGTGTTCTCTTGCACCTTTGATTTCTATAAATTTACTTTCTGCCATGTGAAACCTCTAATGTTTTGTGGAGTTGTAATGTAGGCTGTTTTGCATTGGGAGTCAAGTTTTTTTGCTTTACATGTGCTGTATTTTGTGTTAGAATTATTGTATTAGGGATTGATATAGCACCTGTCATGTCATATTTTCCCTCCCTTATGTACGCTTTTTATGTACACCGCAGTCGGGAAAGTATTTCCAGCACAGGCACTCTATCAATCCGAGGCAACG
>JAZNKG010000009.1:0-4923 GCA_045578445.1 Alphaproteobacteria bacterium | reverse complement strand
CATAGTCGAGTTTTGCATAAAATTATCTAACGTCCCATATTTATCTAAAAGACGTCGTACAGTCTTTTTATTTCTGGTCCTATTTTCTACTACTGAATTATTTAAAAAATCAAACATAGTTTTTCTCCTAAAAAAATTGATACAAAAAAAGAGCCACGACCTCTCAGTCGCAACTCTGATTAAAATTTAAAACAAAAAAACTCCCCCAAAGGAGAGCTCTCACATAATGACATTCTTACCATTATGCTACTTTTGTAGCACACTCTTGACGGAATGTCAACCCTTCTCATTTATAAAAATAAAAAAATATATTGACAAATAAACATTTTAGTCCAAAATACAATCACATTAAAAGATTATTATAAACCATATAACAACCAATTATTATGAATACTCGTATGCAAAAAATCTACAAAACTCTACTGATACTATCCATAATAATCGTAGTATCAATAGTTACAACCCTCTTCTTATCCGAAACATGCCAAGTTATTATATTAAGAACAGTATTAACAGGGGTGCTTCTAATTATATTTGGAATAAATATCTTTTTAATAAAGTTCTTAGTGAAAAAAATAAATTTCAACTCACAAAAGCACTATAAAAAGATATACGAAAACAAAAGAGAAGGTTTATCTATTTACCAACGTAGTCTAATTTCATATCTCATACCTGTTTTTATAAACGGAGTGATATATTTATTAGCAACATTCCTTATATGGGCTGGATTTATGAAATTTATAAAAACAGAATTTGTTTTTTTCATAGGTATAGTTGTATTATCTCTAATTACATTGATAACTATAACAATAATTATCGCAAAAATCATACAATACTACTGCAAAAAATAAACCCATCTTCAAAAACGGCACTCCACAAGGAGTGCCGTCTTTTTTATATCTAAATTAACAAATCCTACTATTCTTCAACAGTAACATCTGTAAATTCTTCAACTACTTCATCAGTATCATCATCTTCATCATCAACATCCAAAGGAGTAACAGAAACAACACTTTCTCCCTCAGCTGTTCTAAAGAGGATAACACCTTGTGTCTTACGACCAGCAATACGAATGTCTTCAACTGGCATACGAATTAACTTACCGCCATCAGTAACCATCATAATCTGACCATCATCTTTAATTGGGAATGAGCTGATAACTTCTTTGTTACGTTCACTCATCTCCATATTAGCCACACCTTGACCGCCACGAGCAGTAATACGATATTCATACGCAGAAGTACGCTTACCATAACCAGTCACAGTAACAGTTAAGATAAACTCTTCATTCTCGCGCATTTCCTTAAATACGTCATAACCAATCTTAGGCTCTAAAGAATTAAATACATTTTCTTCTTCGCCCTCTTGATATTCCACTTTCTTCAAAGCAGAAGCCAAACGCAAATACTCATCTCTATCATCAGTAGAAGCTTTAACGTGTTTTAAGATAGACATAGAAATAACTTCATCACCATCTGCTAACTTAATACCACGAACACCTGATGAGTTACGACCGACAAACACACGACAATCAGCCACTGCAAAACGATTACATTTACCGCTCTTAGCCGCCAACATCACGTCAGAATTATCATCGCACATCTCAACATTGATAAGCTTATCACCCTCTTCTAACTTCATCGCAATCTTACCGTTAGATTGAACATTCACAAAGTCCATCAAAGAGTTACGACGAATATTACCATAAGAAGTAGCAAACATAATAGACAATGCTTTGCAATCTTCCTCTAGCTCTGGCAATTTCATAATTGCAGTAATATTTTCACCTTCTGTTAATGGCAATAAGTTTACAAAAGGCTTACCTTTAGAAGTAGGAGAACCCAAAGGCAATTTATAAACCTTCATCTTATAAACAATACCCTTAGAAGAGAAGAACAACACAGGAGTATGAGTATTAGCCACAAACAAGCGAGTAACAAAATCTTCCTCTTTTGTGGTCATACCCGATTTACCCTTACCACCGCGTTTTTGTGCTTTATAAGCATTAAGTGGCACACGTTTAATATAACCTGCTTCAGTAACAGTAACCACCATTTCTTCACGTTGGATAAGAGATTCAATATCTGTATCAACTTCAATATCTTCAATTTTAGTACGACGTGGGTTAGCATATTCTAATCGAATTGCTTGGAACTCATCTTTCATAATGCCGAGTAGTTTTTCACGACTAGCCAAAATTGATAAATATTCTTTGATTTCTTCGCCCAAAGCTCTCAACTCGTCGTGAATTTTATCACGTTCTAAACCAGTCAAGCGATGCAATCTCAAATCAAGAATAGCTTTTGCTTGTGCTTCAGAAAGCTTATAAGTACCGTTTTCAACAGTTCTACCAGGTTCTGCAATAAGCTCAACCAAAGCTTCAACATCACCAGCAGGCCAATTTCTAGCCATCAAAGCTTCTTTAGCCACAACAGGATTTTCTGCAGTTTTGATAAGTTCAATTACAGGGTCAAGATTTTCAACTGCAATCGCCAAACCTACCAACACATGCGCCCTGTCACGAGCTTTGTTTAATTTATAAACTGTTCTACGACGAATAACCTCTTCACGGAATTTAACAAAAGCAGAAATAATGTCTTTTAAGTTCATCATCATAGGTCTGCCATTATTAATAGCCAACATATTCATACCAAAACTTGTTTGGAGTTGAGTATATTTATAGAGTTGGTTCAACACCACATCAGCCTGAAATTCGCGCTTAACTTCAATAACCACGCGTACACCTTGACGGTCAGACTCATCTCTAATATCAGAAATACCTTCAATTCTCTTTTCTTTAACAAGTTCAGCAATCTTTTGCACAAGCATAGCTTTATTAACTTGGTATGGAATTTCATGCACGATAATAGCTTCTTTATCTTTTCTAATTTCTTCAATTGTGCATTTAGCGCGCATCATTACCGAGCCACGACCAGTCAAATATGCATTTTTAGCACCGCCATAACCCAAGATTAAACCACCAGTAGGAAAGTCTGGTCCAGGAACAATCTTAATCAAATCTTCAATAGAAATATCTGGATTATCAACATATGCAGTACAAGCATCAAGCACTTCGCCCAAGTTGTGAGGAGCAATATTGGTAGCCATACCCACCGCAATACCGTTAGTACCATTTACCAACAAGTTAGGATAACGTGCTGGCAAAACCGTAGGTTCTTGCAAAGATTCATCATAGTTAGGCATAAAGTCAACAGTATCACACTCTATATCTTCAATCAAAGAGTGCGCAACTTTGGCTAATCTTGCCTCAGTATAACGCATCGCAGCAGCTGAGTCACCGTCCATAGAACCGAAGTTACCTTGACCATCAATCAAAGGCAATCTCATAGAGAAAGGCTGAGCCATACGAACCATTGCTTCATAAACAGAGCTATCACCATGAGGGTGATATTTACCCATAACCTCACCCACAATACGAGCAGATTTCTTAAAAGGTTTATTATAATCATAACCATTTTCATACGCAGCATAAATAATACGGCGATGAACTGGCTTCAAACCGTCACGCACATCAGGTAACGCACGAGAAACAATAACGCTCATTGCATAGTCAAGGTAAGACCTGCGCATTTCATCAACAATCATTGTCGGCGCAATATTTTCCTTAACTAAATCAACAGCAGTTGAATTATTTTCTTCCATTTTATTAATACCTTTCTTATAATACAAAAAATACTGCGCTTAACGTACAACTTTTCAAAAAAAAATAAAAATAGTTTTTAAACTTATCCCCATTAAAGCCGATTTTTTTCGTTTTCAGCGCATACAAATTTTCATCTCAAGGGGGTGTCGAGAAATTAAAACATCTAAAAATAAAAAAATTTTGTTTCTTTTTGTTTTAAATATTGACAACAAAACATATCCCTATAGAGTAAAGAACGTTGTTAAATAAAAATAAATAAGGAACAAACAATGCGTATTTACACAGATGCAAGTACACACGGACAAATTTCAGGAATTGCCTACATTGCAACTGACGCTAAAGATAGAGAAATCTACAAAAAAGGCGTTGTTATCGCACAAAACGATAATAACACCGCAGAATTAAGCGCTGTATTGTTTGCTCTAGAAGATATCCAATACCTAAACGTTAAACACGTTACCATATTTACCGACTCTTGGTATGTAATAAATGCCGTACGTAACGGCGTTCGTCGTGAACATGAAAAAGCATTAGTAAAAAAAATCCGCTCATATATGGCAAAAATCAACTCAAGCCTAATGTGGATTAAAGGACATTATCGTAACGGCACTGTTTTATCATACTATAACAAACGTGCAGATAAAATGTCTAAAGTAGTTCGCCGTCAATACGAAAAACAAATCAAAAAAGAAAGAAAAGCATTCTTAAAACAACAACGTACTCAAAATTTACAAAAAGCTCTACTCCAAAACAAACGATAAGCCCTCTCCTTACACCCATAAACTTTAAACTGTCCTCCTCTCAAACACCCTCGTCACTGCACCTATCAACTTTAAACTGTCCTCCTCTCAAACACCCTCGTCACTGCACCTATCAACTTTAAACTGTCATCCCTCTCAAACACCCTCGTCTAAGCCCCTATAAACTTTAAACCGTCATCCCTCCATTCGGTACAACCGAATGGTCAAGGGATCTTCGAATTAACTCCACTTCACACATCCTCGGACGCACAACTCTCCCTCTCGGTCATCCTCGAGGCACGGCGTAAGCCGTAGCACATCGGGGATCCACAAACCAGTGCGCAGCACTCCTTATTTTCTCCTCACAGCACCTATAAACAACCTTTAAACTGTCATCCCTCCATTCGGTGCAACCGAATGGTCAAGGGATCTTCGAATTAACTCCACTTCACACATCCTCGGACGCACAACTCTCCCTAAGTCGGAGGCCAAGCGGTCTTAGGAAGACAAATGTCTTAG
>JAZNKG010000008.1:0-17392 GCA_045578445.1 Alphaproteobacteria bacterium | reverse complement strand
AACGTTTGATAAACGTTTTTTGCGAGAGCTACAGCTACTGTTAGCGAGTGACTTGTCGTAAGACAACTAAAACGAGCTCTACAGTTGCTTGCCCGAAGTGAAGTTGGTTTACAATAGTAAACCTTACGTAACAAGACTTCGAATTAAATTTTAAAACCACAATTATTTCTATCTATCAATTAAATATCCACACCTACAAATATCCACTTGCAAAGCAATAAACAAAGCATTATATTAATGCCGACAACAAAAGGAGAAACAGATGTCAGAAAATGCAAAAAGTCTCGCTGAAACAACAATTAAGATGCTAGGCGACCGTTGGAAAGTACAAATTATAGAATGTTTAATGGACGGCACCAAACGCTTTGGTGAGCTTAAAAGAGAACTTGGGGACATCACCCAAAAAGTACTAACATCAAACCTCCGAATGTTAGAAGAAAACGGCATTATAATTCGTGAAGTTTATGCCCAAATACCTCCTCGTGTAGACTACACACTCACTAATTTAGGCTACAATTTAAAACCAGTAATAGATTCTATGGTTGCTTGGGCTTTAGAATATCAAGAAGCTACTATCAATGAATTAAACAAAATGGCTCAACTAGGCAGAGAAACATTAGAAAATAAAATCAACACCTTAAAAGCGACTATTTAATTTAAACTTCAAGCATTTTTACATAATTTTATTAACCTGTACAATCACAGCACACAATCACTTTACCCCATCATCCCTATCAAATGCCCTCATCACAGCGCCTATCAACTTTAAACTGTCAACCCTCTCAAATGCCCTCGTCCCAGCACCTATAAAAAAACCTTTAAACCGTCATCCCTCCATAGGAAGGGGCGCGTACACAAAAAGTACGTAACCCGACCGACGAGTGGCTTCCATCCGCGAATTAGTTCACAAAATTTAGCAGATACCAACTATATTAGATATAAATCCCCCCATCTCCACCCCACTAGCTTTCATTGCCTCATTCCAACGCTCAGAAGAAGCAATATCAAACAAAATTTCAAGGTTAGAAGGAACAATTAGCCATTTATTATTAAAAATTTCCCATTCAAGCTCGCCACGTTTCCACAAACAATGCCCCATTGCAATAATTTTTTTCTCTGGACCTGAGCCCTCAAGAATTTCCTGCAAAACCCCAAAAGAAGAAGAAATAGCCACATCACCAAGCACTTCAGAAAAAGGATCATTTTTGCGACTATCATCATTGGGGAATATAACAAAACCATGAGCTGGAGAAACTGGACCACCTTGATATAAGTCATCATACATATTGCGAATTTCTTTTTTACCAGAATTACTTTTATATTCTATGGCAGCAGAACCAAAAAGCTGTTTATTAATAATGATACCGCGCACATTTTCTGCATCACACTCGGTAATATACACAACAGCCTTATCATAAAGTTCATTAGAAGCATCGCCAATATAAACCAAAAACTTACCCAAGAGCGATTTTTCATCATCATTCTTCAATTTTTTTGCTTTAATTTTAGTTTTACGTTTAGAATTTTCCTTACGTTCACGCAAATGTTTAATTTCGTTATAAATACCTTCAATTTCCTCAGCTGATAAATTATCAAGCTCATCCATCAAACTCAACAACTCATCATCGAGCAAATTTTCATCTAACAAACTGTTTTTCTTCCCTTTTACCATTTAAATTGTGTCTTTCTAAAAATATATATTGCATACCATAAAAACATATAATACCATACCTATATACGACAATATATTATTTATCAATAGCAAATATTATGAAAAAATTTATATTCAACTTTATACTATACATAGTGTGTACAATTTTCATTTTCAAGCCTGCTATGGCAGAAATGAAAGTAATACCTGCTGACCCAAACACAGTAATACTTAACAAGGTTACAATCAACACCCAACACCTTAACGATGGACCTAAATACAACCCTTTACAGCAGATAAATAATAACCTATCCACCATATTTTTATTACCTTTAATAATAGATAAAATTTATCCTGATGAAAAAATAAAAGAAGATGTTACACCATTTTTACAAACCGTATACCCAGGAGTACCATATTCAACTTTACGCACATTGGGAGAAATATATAAAATCTTCATTAGCTTAAAAAGACGCTACACATATATAGTAAATAAAATATCCCATCAAATAAAAGCGGATAATATGCTTCCTAAAGATGCCCCAATAGTAGCCGAAGATGGTGAATACGCAATATTTGACCGTAACAAAACCAAACAATCTGCTCCCAATGAATACCAAGTTAAATATGAGCCATACAAATATCTGGATTATGATCATGGAGAATATGGCGAACCAGTTCGAAGACGTGATAAAAATTATGAAGAAGACACATTTAATGTCAACGAAGTTATACTAGCTATACTAAAATTTGATGTTCCAGCATTTCTAAATGCCATAAATAAAGGTCCAAAATTCAATGACGGCTCAAGAGAAAAATTAAATGACCTTGGCAACGGAATAACTTCAAGACTTTTGCTCGATACGTCATCACTAGGAGATACACAAAAAATCAGAGCTGTAATAGAAGTACACGTCCCTGAAAATCAATATATAAACGGTGATTACATAAACCCTAGAGTAAAACCTCAATTTGTATTACAAGAAAGTCCAACAGAAGAACTAAACATAAAAAATTATGAATTATATTATCCACTAGCTTTTGGTGTTATAAAAAATGGCGAAGCAAGACGTATCTTAATTGACGATATCCGCTTTCCATTGACTATACATCGCCAAGATATAACCAAAGGCCTAAAAATAAAAGGTACTTTTACATTTGTAGCCTGCACAATAGAGGGAGAATGTCGCAATGTAATATCAAATCATGAACTTTCATTACCAGCATCAGAAGAATACAGTACGTCCGAACACGATAATTACGTAACCCAAGGACATACACACATACCAAACACTCGCTCTAGACATGCGCAACTAAAAAAAGTTCATTTTGATAAAAACAAAAACACATTAACCGTATCATTTGAAACCACAAAAACCTTCAGCAACACAGCTGTAATGGTAGAAGATGCCAATGGCACCAATTTTATAAACCCACAATACTCAGTTAAAGAAGAAGAAATAATTGCCACATTTGATGTTGTCCCCGCTTTATCAAATCCAAACTCTATTGATAAACTTATAGAGGATAATCAAATCGCAATATCTGCCTCTTTCAATGGTAAAGAATATCTTCGCACCATAAGTCAAATAAATGAGCAACATATACCCTCCTCATCTAGTTATATATATTTATTAGCCTTTGCTTTTGGACTATTACTACACATAATGCCTGGTATAATGAGCATCTCAACCAAATTAATCACTAGAATATGGGAAGATGCAAAAAACTACAAAATATACTTACGCTATTGCTTTAGCTCATTAATAGCATGGTACGGACTAGCTCTAATATTAAAAAACAATAGTTGGAACAATATTTTTCTAACCCCATGGCTAACCACCGCTTCAATACTAATCGTAACATCACTATGCCTAGAAAACTTAAATTACATGGACTACTCATTATTCCGTCCATTTAAGCGCTTTATAAAAAAAGGTTATATAAATGGCTTATTCTCAGTAATTTTAATTACAGGTTTCCCAATGTTTTTATGCTCAGATACCCTAAGCCAAATTATAACAACAAGCCACACAAATTACAAAGCAATACTATTTATCTGGTTAGGACAAATAACATTTCCATTATTACTGCTAATCCACCGCAACAAAATCTCTCGCCCATTAGAAGGACTAAAATCTTTTAATTTCTGCTTCAATATATTATATATCGTTGTTGCATTATGGCTAAGCTATTCAAACCGCGGATTTGGAGCATTATTAACAATGATTATAGCTATTTCCTTAACAATATTCATCTGGTACATATACCCAATAGCTATAACAGAAACAATCAAACATACTCGCTCAAAAAGGTTACAGCAAGAGCTATTTATAAACGTACAAAAACACTTTTTAATCGCCATATCTTGCATATACATACTATCTGCAACAATCATATGGCTAATACCTATAAAGCAAGTACAAACAATAACTAGAGAAGAAGTACTAGAAAAAGTAAAAGAACTAAACCAAACCAATCAGCCAGTATTATTGGCGATAACTTCAAATTGGTCATACGATAGCTTAATAAACAAAATAAAGCTATATAATTTGCAACAAAGAGGAATGCACGTAATATCATTCCCTCATATTGGCAACTCAAAAGTTGTCAATGAGTGGCTACAAACATACAATGTCAGCACAACCCCATTAAATGTGCTATTTACCAAACGCCACCCTAAAGGACTATTATTACCTGCTGATATAAATCAAACAAATTGGTACGAAGCAACACTAAACTTCAATGTAAAGGACTAAAAATATGATAGAAACAAACAAACACCGTGGTCAAAAACCTATAATCTGTTTAATAGGCAATCGCAATGCTGGTAAATCAACATTAATCAACGCTATTGTTGGCGAAGAAGTAGCTATAACTTCAGATATAAAAGGCACAACCACAGACCCCGTAACTAAGTCCTACGAATTAAAATCTGTCGGCCCTGTTGTCTTCTGCGATACTGCAGGCATAGACGATGATAGCGCACTCGGACAAAAACGCATATCAGCTACCGAAAAAATTGTTTCAAGAAGTGACTTAATTCTATTTGTTATAGGCAAAGATGGTTTAGATAACAATGGTTCTTGGTTGTTAAGAAATTACCAAATGCAAAACCTAAATTTCATCCCTGTATTTAATTTTTCCGACATTACAGAAATCAACCAAATAGATAACACCACAAAAAGATTATATGATGGTGTATGCGTATCAGCAACAACTGGTCTAGGAATAGAAGAATTAAAACAAAAAATCATCTTAAAATTATCAGCCAATGCTACAGAAAGACCTTTAGTGTCAGATCTATTATGCCCTAAAAGTAGCGTAGTGCTAGTAAGCAAAATAGATAGCTCAGCCCCAAAAACAAATTTAATTATGCCTCAAGCTCAAGTATTGCGTGAAGTATTGAACAAACCCTGCCCTGCAATCATCGTTCAACCAGAGCAATTAAAACAAACATTAAAATCACAAGTTATTCCACCACAAATGGTAATAACCGATTCGCAAGTAATTAATGAAGTTGCACAAATTGTGCCTCAAGATATAACATTAACAACTTTCTCAATATTATTTGCTCGTAACAAAGGTAATTTTACTCAGTTACTAGATGGTGTAAGAATGTTAAAAACCCTCAAAGATAAAAGCAAAATACTTATTGTAGAGGGTTGCTCACATCACATAAGTTGTGATGATATTGGTCGTGTAAAAATACCTAATATGCTAAAAAAATACACCCAAAAAGAATTAGAATTTGACTTCTGTGTCGGACACGATTTCCCTGAGGATTTAAGTCCATATAGTTTAGTAATACATTGTGGTGGATGTGTATTAAGAAGAAGAGAAATCATGTACCGATTAGATAAATGTGCATCACAAAACATACCTGTAACCAATTACGGTATGGTAATTGCCTGCACACAAGGTGTATTAGAACGCACTGCCGAGCCACTAATCGACCAATAATAACCTAACAGTTGCTTTTAAACTGTTACTCTCGTCCCAATACCCATAAACAAACCTTTAAACCGTCATCTCTCAGACTCACCCTCTCTTGGTCATCCTCGGACACGGCGTCAGCTTCTTTTTTTGGTCATCCTCGCGCACAACTCCCCCCTACGGTCATCCTCGGGCTCAGCACAACTCCCTCTGGTCATCCTCGAGGCGTGACGTCAGTCACAGCACATCGGGGATCCACAAACCAGTGCGCCAGCACACAAACCTTTAAACCGTCATCCCTCTCAAACGCCCTCGCCTCAGCACCTATAAACACCCCTCTTGTCACGGCACCTATAAACAAATATTTAAACCGTCATCCCTCGATTTGCGTAAAGCAAATCGTCAAGGGATCTTCGAATTTCCCTGTTCAATCATAAACAGGCTAAATACCCACTACCACCATAAACCGTCAATTTAACATAACTCTACTTAACAACACAACAAAACCTATTACCCACCCTACACTCATATCATTAAAAATATTGACAAAAAACACAAAATATGATACATTATAAATGTTCAAATATTTTTCTGCCTAAGTCGTTATGCAATGTTTTCTTCCTATTTTGGAGTTTACTTTGTATTAGGAAGAAAAATATAATTATTAACCATAAAAAATAAAAAATCATGAGAGCACAACTTTCATCGAATCTGCTTCTTGCAGTCCCTGAGCTTGCTTACGGGTCATTTAATTGTTTAACCCAGCGTCCAATCTCTGGGAGTAACAGCCAAGGCATTGAGGACCATATCCATGTAATCGCTTTGGATTGCAAAACAGCGGAAGAAATTCCAACCTGCTTAGAGCGCCTTCTTGGAGAACTTGAGGACGCACTCAAAAAGACCGAGGATGAAAAGACTATTGCGAACATCAAAAATTCGCAGAATTTCATCACCAACCGTCTTAATGAGATTAACACAGGTGGCTTCAAACACGATGTTCCACAGATACTCAAAGATATCATCAATAGAGATTTGTGGAAGTACCAAATCAAAGAAGAGCAAATGCTCTACCTGTCAGGGGTATCTTATATAGAGAACTAACCTTGACAACACACAAAAGACCAGTACCTAGTACTGGTTCTTTTTTCGCCTAAAACTCATATACCATTTTTTAACTTTTACCATTTAAAATCAGCACCATAATAACAACAATTGGGGCAAAAAAATGACATTCAATATATCAGAATTTATACGCATAAACCGAGTATATTTCATATGGGCAGTATTTATGGGTATCTTATACCTATTTCGTGATATGTTCGGCTTAGTATTTATCACCTTCATCATGGGCTTTATCGTATCAAGCATCGCCCACAAACTAAGAAGAAATTATCGCATAAACAGACGCACATCCGTTGTAATAATCTATATATTATTTTTAATTGGTATAATTGCATTTTTAACCCACATACCAGCAAAATTATTATCTGAGGCAATCAGCTTCACCGAACAACTCCCACAAAGTATAAACTCTGTAAACAACTGGCTAGATACAAACTTCAAAGACAATGAGGTAATCTCCCCCATAATCAACCAAATTAGAGCAAGTTTTGCTGCCGAAAAAGCTGTAGTTTCAGCATGGAATATAACTCGAGGCATCCTAGAAAAAGGCATCCACTATATCGGTTGGTTCTTCTTAGCAATGCTATTTAGCTTCTTAATCTTATTCGACCTCCCCAAACTATCAAAAGGCGTAAGAAATTTAAGATTTACACGTTTATCAAACACCTATTATGAAATTGCTGATAGTATCTTACTATTTGCCAAAGTTGTTGGCGAAAACTTCCGTGCCCAATTAATCATATCAGCAATCAACACCATATTAACAGCCATCTGCCTATACTTCCTAGAAGTAAAAGCCATCGCTTTACTCTCAACCATAGTATTTATGTGTGGCTTAATCCCAGTACTAGGCATGTGGATATCATCTGTACCAATAATCCTAATGGCAATTAACAGTGGCGGTATCCAACTAGGCGTATGGGCATTATTAATGATAATCGTAATTCATATGCTAGAAGCCTATGTTCTAAACCCACGCATTGTATCATCTGTAATGCACATAAACCCTGTAATGACCTTGATAATCTTGTATATTGCACACTCAATGATAGGTTTATGGGGTATGTTGCTCGGTGTACCAATCGCCGTATACGTATACCGCAAAATAAGTATGCCACAAAAAAGCACTGCTAAAACAAGATGCAAAAAATTGATTGACCAAATCCTAAAACAATGATACAATAACCGTATAAAAATCTTCTTAAAGGAGAAAAACTATGACTGATGAATATAAAAATGATATGCAAAAAATAGAAGCATTAGAAAAGAAAATGCTAAAAAAGGACATATCCATTGAAGATTTCACATCCTCTTGTCATGATATTTGTGATTTAATGAAACAAAACAATCGCAATTTTCGTGAAGGTTTAAGTAGTATAGATTTTGTTTTACGTAAAACCACTATGGATGATAAAAAAGATATTGTTTTAGAAATTTTTGAAGAAACATTCCCAGACAAACAAGATAGTTTACAACTACTAAAAGCAAGAATGAAAGCTCCAATAAAATGGCAAACACAAGTAGAATCTCTACCTGAAGATAAATCATATGATGCTGTATGTCGTCGTTTAGAAAATGGCGAATATAATAGCGACACCGCATTTTTGTGGGATTGCAGTAATCTAACAGAACATGTAATAAACGATACAAGAAAATTTGATTACACAAAAAACTTGTTTGACAAACTATTATCCAATAAAAATACTACGGATAAAACAAAAGACACAATAATCTACGGCTTAGGCGAAATATCTTCTTACTGCCCAGAATTAAAAGATGAAATTGTAGAATTATTTGCCAAACACCCCAACGAAATAGATAACTATTTTGAACGTTGTAATTGCCTATATCATGATGAACTAGTAGAAATAAACAATGCCTCAAAAGAACTAATCAAAAAAAGAGAATCTAATCAAGAATATCTTGCTTCAGTAAAAGAAAAAGCAGGCATAACCTCTACAAACAAGGAGCAAAATAAACCACAAGAAAACGAAAAATCTACTCCTTCAATTCCTACAGAAGCATTAAAGAATATAAAAAATAACGATATAGACATGTAATTACTCAATTACACCACAAGCAATACGCTCACCGCCTCCCCCTAAAGGAAGCGGTGTATCTTTATAATTATCCCCACCTTCATGCACAACAACTGCTTTATCTCTAAAATCACTAGCTTTCACATTAGGAATAAAAAACCTATTATAAGCCTCGCCATAACTAGAAACTATCAAAGCAGGAAAATCCCCCAAATGCCCTCCTTTATCAGGTCCTAAATGTTTACCTATTTTATGAGGGTCAAAATGTCCTCCTGCCCGCCCTGCATAAACCAAATCTCCCTCTTTATTAACTATATTACCACAATCCCCATACTCATGCGCATGAAAACCGTGTTCTCCTTTGGGCAAACCTTTCAACGCAACATCAACCATAACACCTTGGTGAGTATCATTAAACTTCACCACACCAATTTTCCTACCACGTCCATAATTAGAAGTTAAATAAACATCAGCTTCAGCTGTATCAAATGCATAATCACGTCTACCACAACAATCTCCACAAGCCGAAAGCAATAAAATAGTCCCAAAAATAAACCCTAATCTAATCATAATATCCTCCTCAAACATACATGAGACTAAGTAATTACATAAATTTAAAATTTAAATATATAAAATCGGCTACAAAATAAAAAAACTCCCAAGTCAAAAGACTTGAGAGCCACCGAAAACAACTAAACCTAAACAAAAAATGTTAAATAGGTTCTTCGCTATAAGTCACGTCACCAAGCTCAAAATCCTTCAGTGAGAGTGGATTTTTATCAAACAGCGATAAAATTCCCACCAGCGGAGCAAGCAAGATGAACGCCAGATACACAAAAACAACAGCCACTACTCCCCAAATAGGAAAAGTAATCAAGGCAATTGCTTTCCAGATTTTTTTCTTTTTCTCTGCATTCATAATAATCTAGTATTAATAATAGGTATAATAGTCATTCAATACCCTAACACTACCCCGACATTTTTATAAAATCAAGCACATTTTAAATTTTTAATCCCAATTTATTTTAGTATCCTCACTCCCAAACATTTAAACCCGTCCCCTTTCAAACACCCTCGTCACAGCACCTATAAAAAACCTTTAAACCGTCATCCCTCCATTCGGTGCAACCGAATGGTCAAGGGATCTTCGAATTAATTTAAAACCACAATCATGATATCTGCTAGACATCCCCCTCTATCGCTCATCCTCGACTCAACATCACCTCCCCACGGTCATCCCCGGGCTCACCGTCAGCTTCTTTTTTTGGTCATCCTCGGGCGCACGCCAGTGCGAACCGGGGATCCACAAACCAGTGCGCCAGCACACAATCATTTACCCCTCATCCTCTCAAAAACTCTCGTCTTAGCACCTATAAACAAACTTTACCCCATCATCCCTATCAAATGCGGTGCATTTGAGTCAAGGGATCTTCGAATTAATTTAAAACCACAATCATGATATCTGCTAGACACCCCCTCTCTCGCTCATCCTCGACTCAACATCACCTCCCCACGGTCATCCTCGGGCTCACCGTCAGCTTCTTTTTTTGGTCATCCTCGAGCTCAACTATCTTACTGGTCATCCTCGAGGCACGGCGTAAGCCGTAGCACACCGGGGATCCACAAACCAGTGCGCCAGCACACAATTTAATTTAAAACACAAAAAAAGGCTATCTTGCGATAACCTTTCAAAACTGGCGCACTCTGGCTTGGTTGACGTCGTTACACTCCGCCTCACTGCGCTCATTCGCATACGCTCACCGGCATACTTCCGTCTGCCTTTCGCTTGTAGTCGAACTCACTGTTGTGAGTTCAAACCCTACCACTTAAACACAAAAAAAAGGTTATCTTGCGATAACCTTTCAAAACTGGCGCACTCTGGCTTGGTTGACGTCGTTACACTCCGCCTCACTGCGCTCATTCGCATACGCTCAACGGCATACTTCCGTCTGCCTTTCGCTTGTAGTCGAACTCACTGTTGTGAGTTCAAACCCTATCACTTAAACACAAAAAAAGGCTATCTTGCGATAACCTTTCAAAACTGGCGCACTCGGCGGGGTTCGAACTCACAACCTTCTGATCCGTAGTCAGATGCTCTATCCAATTGAGCTACGAGTGCATTGACTGAAGAGATTATTACTTCATCAAATTTGAAATGTAAAGCATTTTTTTCACTTTTTTTGAAAATTTTTATATTTTAGTGCAAAATCATAACGTTAACAACTCAAATACAAGCTTGACATCATCATTTTCCTCTGTTACAAACTCCCCCAAACTAACTACTATTATAGCATGAAACAATTATTCTCGTTTTTACTAATCCCCCATAAAGCATGTTGCCATGGTGGTGCCTGTCGGGTATTCAATGAAGTGCTTATCCCCATAGACGGAGGCACTGAAAAAGTCAAACTAATTGCGTTCAATTGCGATAAACCTGAAGAGATTTCTCCAATTGTTCAAGGATTTGTAAACAAATACAGAAAAGAACATGCAGATTCTTTCACCATAGAAACAGAAGCATGGAGTAAATTCTGCCTCAATCAAATCCTCAAAAAACAAAATGGAGAAAAAATTTCATCAGAAGTAATCACACGCTTATCCCAAGAGTTTGACATTGAAATCAACCCAGAAAAACTAATCTACTTTCCATCAGTAGAAAATCGCTGGAAACTTTTTAAAGAAAGCATCTGCAGACGTCTTTCCACACAGTACTAAAAAAGCTTCCACACAAAATTTCTTTAATTGTTAATAATCCTCGGACACACATTAGTGCAAACCGAGGATTATTAATTTTAAACAATTTTCCCCTCGGGCACACGTTACCTCTCTATGGTCATCCTCGGCGCAACTACCCTCTACGCTCATCCTCTGGTGCAACGTCAACTTTTTTTGGTCATCCTCGGGCGCACGTCAGTGCGAACCGGGGATCCACAAACCAGTGCGCCAGCACACAATCATTTAAACCGTCATGCCTCGTTTTGCGACACGCAAAACGTCAAGGCATCTTCAAATTAATTTAAAATAAGCCCAAACGAGCTCTACAGTTGCTTGCCCGAAGTGAAGTTGGTTTACAATAGTAAACCTTACGTAACAAGACTTCAAATTAATTTTAAACCACAATCCTAACACCTACTAGACAAATCTCCCTTTTTTATCCCCTCTTAATGTTATAAAAAAACTATTGCAAACACCCTTTTTTTATGATACAATACATCTATATGGGACAATCTTTTTCGTTAAGGAGACGACAAATGGCTGATAATAAAGAAAATTTCGCAGAATTAAAAACATTAACAACTAAAGAAAATCTATCCCAAGAAGATACAAATAAAGTAAATTCAATCATCGAGCAAATTGCAAAAGAAATTGCAAACGACTACAAATTAACCTCTGAGGAATTTGATGAAATCAGACGTTTTGGTTTAACACACGCTGATACATTTAAAAATGCTATTGGTGGACTAGAAGACGGATTACGCTCTGCTTTACTTGGCAGTTTACAAAAAAGTCAAGAACAAGATATAAAACAAGAAACACGCGGCACTCCTGGAAAAAACGACCTAAAAACAATTATAAATAAATTACATAACGCAAATAATAGAAAAGAGAAAAAAGGCCAAACAAGAAAAACAGTAAAACAAGCTATTGTTGAACTTAATACAGAAATGAATAAAAGAGATATTTCATTGTCTCAATTAACAAAGGAGCAAAAAGATGTTCTCAAAAAATCTTTTGAAGAATTTCCAGAAGAACTCAAAGCAGGTTTTACAAGCATAAGCTCTAGTCAATTAAACGATAATTTTGTTATGTTATTCAATGAAGTAACTGGTTCGAATTATCCAACTTCAGGAGATAGAGAAGAACTTGCTAAATTTAGCCAATTT
Source organism: Alphaproteobacteria bacterium (assembly GCA_045578445.1). Classification (GTDB taxonomy): domain Bacteria; phylum Pseudomonadota; class Alphaproteobacteria; order RF32; family CAG-239; genus CAG-267. The sequence continues at coordinate 4,760 of JAZNKG010000008.1, read as the reverse complement.
CTAGATACACTCAAAGTAACATATCCCCCTCAAAATACTAATACTGATAATAACCAAACTCCTATAACAACCATCCTAGATAGTATTGATGATAAAGAAAAAGTTACCAAATATATACTACAATATTTCCCTGATTTAGAGCCTAATAAAGCAGCAGTAGATGCAGTTGTAAATGCTTTTCAACAAGCAGCAAAAGATTCAAATGTATCTCAAATTAGTGCCGCTGCCGCATCAGATGATTTCATCACAAATTTTGCAGTAGCAGTGGAGGGAATAGATAATTTAACATTAATACCTTATGCCAAAGAAGCTATCCTTCAACAAAGCCTTAAGTGGGAACAACAACTTATAACAACAACCACTGCAATGTTATTTAAAAAAGATGCCGAAACTCTTACAGATGAAGAAAAAGAAGCCCTTACTTCTTTATTAAAAACTCCAACTGGAATAGATTCTATCGCAGACACAGAAAAAGGTAAAGAATATCTTAGAGATAAAACTGCTACAATTTTAGATAAACCTAAAGAAGAGCGCACAATAGGAGATTTAAGCTTTATCGAGCATATGCGAAAATCTCATCCAGATATACTCATAAGTTCTATAAATGATGATAGATTAAAAGATCTTCAAGAAACAGATATCATCCTAAATATCAAGGAAGAAAACAGAACTGATGAACAAAAAGCAAGATTAGATGTACTTCTAACAACACTTGGCGGTATGGGAGCTATGGCTATTCATATAGCAAATAAAGATGTCAAAGATTTAACAGATTTTGAAAAAGAGCAGTTAAAACTCCTAGCAGAAAGCGATAATGACATAATAAAAGATAAAGTAGCTACAAGATTTCAAGAATTGACTGATTTAGAAGCTAATGCAACTCCTGATCAACCAGCTCAAGATCAACCAGTGCAAGATCAACCAGCTCAAGACACCCCTGCTCCAGCTTCAGATGACCCTGCTCCAGCTTCGGATGATCCAGCCCCTGTGCAAGATGCTCCAGCTGTAGTATTACCCCCTGTTACAAAAGACGAAGTTAATGATATAGTCAATGAAATTAAACAATCTGAACAAGAATCAGATTACATAAAAAGTATTAAACCTAAACTTAAAAAGAGAGATATTGAAGCATCTCTTGACTTTGATACCCCCCAAGAAAAAGCAGTTGCATTATTTAACCCTGATGATATGCTCGTTGCTTATGACTACATAAAAAACAAACAACCAAGCAGAGAAGGAGAGATGCAAGAGGTTATTCGTGCATATCTCGATATGGTACAACCCGAAGGAGTCAATCCACATAATGCTTATGCTCTTAATGCTTTGATTGCTAAAGCAGGATTTGAAAATGAAGAAGACGAATATAAAATAAAAGAAAAAATCGCTCAAGGAATGAAAGCTTTTGACCAAGAGCTTATTGGTACTTTAGGCGATGAAGAACTCGCAACAAATTATGAAAATGCTCATCAAGCATTAGAAAATACATTCCCAGATGTTGGACGCAAATTCCTTAAAGACCACTATGTACTAACCGAAGATGATGGTAAACCTATAACAGATAAGAATAGAGGTCTATTCAGCCCTGCTCGCTGGCTTGAAGGTGGTGGCCGTAGAAATGACTTATCTGATATGCAAGATTCTATTATCGAAATGGCTCGTGAGCTTGTTTCACAAGACTTAGCTAAAACAGGTACAACCATAACCAATCAAGATGGCACAACTCGTAATTTGACAGACACAGATTACGAAAAAATGATGCAAGATAAAATCAAAATGTTATTGGGTGCACCTGGAGAAAACGGTAAGGTTTATGTAAAGCGCACAGATTTAGCTAGTACAATGGCAGGCGCTATGGTAAAAGCTGAAGAGTTCAAAGCCAGAGCTAAACAAAAATTCAAAAATGGTAAATTATACAAAGCTACTACTACCTGGTTAGAACGTCTAGATAACAGATTAAAAGAAACTTTTGGTAAACCTTACGAAATTGCTAAAAAAGCCGTTAAATGGGCAGCCAAAACAACAGTTAATGTAGGAATGGGGGTTGCTAGAATTGCAGCAATATCCACTGTTGCTGGTCCAATAGGTGTTAGTGCATACCTCGGATATTTAACTTACAATCAATGGAAAAACGTAGGAACTCAACTAAAAAATAAATCCAAAGGAGAACAGACCGCTATCGTAGCTGGTAATATTATAAGCTCAACCTTAACACTTGGCATGGCAGCTATGGGCTTAAACGAAGTTGCTCAAGGTATTGGCATTGATGGCGGTTCTGTCGGTCAATTCATAAGTAATGCTACTACACAAATGGGAGTTGCTGGTAGAGTTGCTATTGTAACCGCTGGTAATTCTATGGTAAATTTAGTAAAAGGATTTAACACAAATCTTCAACTTAACAGAGTTGATAGACAACTCAAAAACGAAAAAGATCCTAAAGAAGTACAAAAACTTCTTGCTAAGAAAAAAGAGCTATATGCCGTTAGACGTGCCAACAGAATAGAAACTGTAGAAAAAGCCGCTTCCGCAGCTTTAGGTACTGCTATCGGTGTAAAAGGTAATGAATTATTACAAAATCTAATACATGGCACTCCTGACCAAACAAATGCCGCAAAACCTGACGGAACTGGAACCGAGCCTGCTGATACAACTCAAACTTTAGAAAACATGTTAAATATGAATCAACTTGCAAATGGAGAGTTAAATGTTAATACAGACTATAGCGACCTTGCACAAGATTTAGAAAACAACTATGGTTCTAAAGCTACAGAAATTCTTCAAAATGTTAGCCAAAATCCAAGCGAATTTCTTAGTAAATTCTCTCCTGAACAATTATCAGACATGGGATTATCAGAAACCTCAACTGGTCTAGATATTGCTAAGGCTTTGGCTAACACTGATAATGCTACAATATTATCAGAGGTACATGAGCTCAGAGTAGCTATGGCAACAGCCGCTGCTGAACATGGCGCAATCTCAGAAATACAAATTGCTAACAATGTAGCAGAAGCAAAAGATATTGTTCACCCAAGCGGAGTATCTATTGAAGATATGCTCAAAAATGAAATTAATCGCCATATAGACTCAGGCGCAATGAAAATAGATAATCCTGAGCAATATAGTCAGCAATTAATTGAAAAATTTGGTGGAGATGCATACAAAGTATTCCACTCAGCTTGCGCAGAACCAACTAATATTGCAGCTGAATTAAAAGCTACAATGTCTCCTGAAGATTTTGCAAAGCTAAACATAGATTCAACTCCAACTGCTACAGAATTATCTAAAGCATTACTTGAGGTTGACACAAACAATACAGGACTAAATAATTACATGAAAGCGCACTTCAACGCTTCTCAACAGTTTACTCCTTCAGATAACTTTGTTCCTCAACATACACATACTCCTACAGAACCAACTAATCCAGAAAATACACAACCTGATCACGGTCAAGGAAATGGAGTAAGAGAAGACCTTGGTTTAGATAAAGTTACAGCAATAAAAGGCAAAGCAGAACTGATGGCAGATGATAAAGGCTTAGCTACAGCTCAAGCTGCCGGTAATGCAGAAAACAACATTAATGCACAATCAACGGCAACAAATGATGTTAAAACAACTGTAACACAAGGAGATAATCAACAAGTACTTGAAATTAATGCAGAAGGTGGAAAAGTTAAAATCAACGGGGATATAAACATCACCCATGAAATACACATACACAATGACACTAATGCAGAAGCCTCTCCAACTACAGTTGCCTCAGCTGAAGCTAATCCAACTGCAACAGCAACAGCAACTCCAACTGAACAGGTTGTAGACCCCAACTTGTTCAATGGTGCTACACGTAGTATATTAATCGATCAACCAGAAAATATAATACCTATTGATCCTCCTTATGGTTCAGCAGAGTATATGGCTATGGAAGGATTTAAATATAACAAATTCTTTACTAATGAACTAAATCATCATCCTGATCCAAATAATAATAGTTCACACTGTGGCTACATGGCTGTTGGTGTAAACGAGGCTGGTCAGGTTAAACTTTATCCTAATAACCCAATGGTTGATAAAGAATTCGTTTATGATAACATAGACGATGCAGTAAAAGATGCTTACCTTGATGCTCACGCATTCAAAGGTTCTCACCCTATTGGCATGAATGTTAGAGTTGATAACTATATGCGTCATGACTGCTATGGCCTTGGTTTCCCAAGACATCATGACTATGGCGGTCCATACGGTCGCATACAAGGTTTTGTACATGGTGTGTTGGACATGGTGGATCATGGAATTCATACTACCGGTAAAGCTATTGATGTTATTGACTTTGGTAAAGAAGTGCTTGGCATTGGTAATAAAGGTGGCTACGATACTGGGTATGATAAAACCCCACCTCAACCTAAGCCTCACCCATCTCATACCCCTAGAGGTTATTCTCGCTAAGTGAAGCGATAATATTAAACCGCTAGGTAAAATAAAAAAAGAGGGACAAAACATCCCTCTTTTTTTATCTCTAAATTAATATTACTCACCCCCCCATAAACAACATTTAAACCACCCTCCTCAGCCATTGTCCCCATAAACAACCTTTAAACCGTCATCCCTCCATTCGGTGCAACCGAATGGTCAAGGGGCTCGCAGTCAAAAAAACGTTTGATAAACGTTTTTTGCGAGAGCTACAGCTACTGTTAATGAGCGACTTTGTTGTAAAACAAACAAAGCGAATGTTACAGTTGCTTGCCCGAAGTGAAGTTGGTTTACAATAG
>JAZNKG010000007.1:0-85649 GCA_045578445.1 Alphaproteobacteria bacterium | reverse complement strand
TATATTTTATCTATTTAACATATATGCCATATATGCATATTTTTCATAACAGATATTATATGAGTATTATGCCATTTATTGCGCTTTTGAGCATAAATTTAATATGGTTTATTCTAAAAAAGATAAATTTAACATCAAAATATGTAATTTATATAATAACTATATTTGTGATAATAAATTCCATAATGTTAAAATTTGCAGAAAATAGTCCATATTCATTCATATATAATAAGCAAGAATACGATGCATTAAATAAAATAAAAAATAATACAGTTTTTATTGATAAGGGCGACAATTTTATATGGTTACACTCAATGGTCTATTATTTAGCTAATGCTAAATCTGTATTTATAACAGAAGATATTTGTGATGAAATTAGCTTAAAAAATATAAAAAGAGAGAACGATCCAATAATATTAACATACTCATCCTATACCCGCAGTAATTCAAATTATTCAGAAACAGAATGTTTAAAAGATATAGGACTAAATAAATTATATAAAATATGCCCAAGTCAACATTGTTATAATGTCTGGGAAAAATAACCAAAAAAACTCTTGACTCTTACAAATAAATACATATTATAGCCACAAGTTTTGATAACTAAAATAACACTCTGCGGAGTGCCGTCAGTCAGCGAGGGTTCGCACACTGGCGCAAATTTTTTTTATCAAAAGGGTATAAACAATAAGGAAAACAAATGTTTGACGCATTAACAAATAAATTGAGTGGGATTTTTTCTAAGCTCGGTTCTCGCGGTATCCTAACAGAAAAGGATATAGAAGAGGGCTTACGTGAGATTCGCTTAGCTTTGTTAGAAGCAGATGTTTCTCTTCCTGTTGTTAAAGAATTTATGGCTAAAGTTAAGGAAAAAGCTTTAGGCGAAAAAGTTATTAAATCAATCAGAGCAGATCAACAAATTGTAAAAATAGTTTATGATGAATTAGTTGAGTTGCTAGGTTCTGATGAAGATACAAGTCTAAATTTTAAGGCTGTTCCGCCTGCTGTAATCTTGATGGTTGGTTTGCAAGGTTCAGGTAAAACAACAACTTCTGCAAAAATAGCTTTGAAATTAAAGAAAAATAAAAGAGTGCTACTTGCATCGTTAGACGTATATCGTCCAGCTGCTCAAGAACAATTGGCGCAACTAGGTAATCAAGTTAACGTAGATGTTTTGCCAATTGTAGCAAATGAAAAACCATTACAAATTACTAAACGAGCAATAGAAGTTGGTCAAAAAGGTTTGTATGATGTTTTAATTTTGGATACTGCTGGTCGTTTGCAAATTGACGAAGAGCTAATGAATGAAGTAGCTGAGGTTAAAAAATTAGCAAACCCAACAGAAACATTGTTGGTAGCAGATGCTCTAATCGGTCAAGAAGCTTGTAATGTTGCAAAAGAATTTAATAATAAAATCGGCATTACAGGTTTAGTGCTAACTCGTATAGATGGTACATCACGTGCCGGTGCAGCTCTCTCTATGAAGATGGTGTCAGGAGCACCATTAAAGTTCTTAGGAACGGGAGAAAAAGTTGAGGACATAGAAGATTTCCATGCAGATAGATTGGCTGGAAGAATTCTAGATAAAGGAGATGTTGTAAGCCTTGTAGAAAAAGCTGTTGAAAATATCGACAGAGAAGAAACAGAGGCTATGGCAAAAAAAATGCTAAAAGGCAAATTTGATTTAAATGATATGCTAAATCAAATGCGTCAAATGCAAAAGTTAGGCTCAATGTCTAGCATAATGGGAATGCTCCCTGGAATTGCTAAATACAAAGAGCAAATAGCATCAGTAGATGCCGATGGTATTATGAAAAAGCAAGAAGCTATCATTCTTTCAATGACAAAGGCTGAACGCAGAAATCCTGATATCATCAAAGCATCTCGCAAAAGAAGAATTGCATCTGGTGCTGGTGTAGAGGTTCATGAAGTTAACAAGTTGCTTAAGTCCTATGAGCAAATGTCAACTATGATGAAGCAAATGAGTAAGATGGGGGGCTTAGGCGCTTTATCTTCTCGTTTAATGAAAAAAAATCCGTTTGGAGCTAATCCATTCGGAGGTTTTAACAACAAGTTTCCGTTTTAAGCGGAATTAACGAAACTATAATAACTGGAAAGGAAAAAAATGTCAGTTCGTATTAGACTTTCTCGTGGTGGATCTAAAAAGCACCCATTCTATCGTGTAGTAGCTGCTGATCAAAGAGCTCCTCGTGATGGTAGATTTATTGAAAGATTGGGTTCTTACAATCCATTATTACCACAAGACCATCAAGATAGATTAGTTCTTGATGTAGAAAAAGTAAAAGCATGGTTAGCAAAAGGTGCTCAACCAACAGAAAGATTGCAAAAATTATTTGCAAACTTAGGTTTGTGTGATGCTCCAAAAGTTGGTAATCAACCAAAGAAATCTGCTCCTAAAGCAAAAGCTTTAGAGAGAATTAAAGAAAAAGAAGAAAAAGCACGTGCTGCTGCTGAAGCTGCTGCACAAGCTGAGGCTGAAGCTAAAGCTGCTGCTGAAGCTCCTGCTGAAGAAAGCGCAGAAGCTTAATTCTTTTCACTTTTATAATTTAAGTTTTATGTTGCGATAGGAACTTTAATGAGTGATAAAAAGGTTTGTTTAGGAAAAATTGTCGGAGTACACGGCATAAGAGGCGAGGTAAAAGTTAAAAGCTATACTGCTTTAGATAAAGACCTTGCATCATATGGAGAATTAGAAGACAAACATTCTACTCAAAAATTTACACTCAAAGTTACCGGACACTCTAAGGAATTACTCCGAGTAAAAATACAAGGTGTTGATGATAGAACCAAAGCAGAAACACTAATAGGTACAGAGCTATATGCCAATAGAGGTGTATTGCCAGAAGTTCAAACTGAAGATGTTTTTTATGAAACAGATTTAGTCGGACTAGAAGTACTTGATGAACAAAAGAACAAAGTAGCAAAAGTTATAGGTTTTTATAATTTTGGTGCAGGAGATATTTTAGAAATCAAGTTACAAACAGGCAAAGCCGAAATGTTACCTTTTAATAGAACATATGTTCCGGAGATAAACCTAAGTGAAGGCTATATTATTGTTACGTCAACAGCAATGGTATTTTCTGAGGACGAAGAGGACTCAAAAAGATGCTAAAAGTCAAAGTCTTAACCATATTTCCTGAAATGTTTCCTGGTTTTCTAGGATATTCATTAACAGGAAGAGCGTTGGAAGAGAATAAATGGCAACTACAAGCCATCAATATCAGAGATTATGCTCTAGATAAGCATAAATCTGTAGATGACACGCCATGTGGCGGTGGAGCTGGTATGATAATGCGCCCAGACGTATTAGGACGAGCTATTAAAGCAAATCATACAAGCGGACGCATAGTATATATGTCACCCAAAGGCACCCCACTAACACAAAACAAGGTAAAAGAGTTGTCAAAGTTAGATGAATTGACCGTAATATGCGGACGTTTTGAAGGTATTGATGAGCGAGTAATTGAAGCATATAATATCGAAGAGCTAAGCATAGGCGATTATATATTGACTGGAGGCGAGCAAGCTTGCCAAATTATGCTGGATGCAGTTGTAAGACTACTACCTGGTGTATTGGGCAATGAAGCTTCAATAGAAGATGAAAGTTTTGAGAATTATTTATTGGAATATCCTCAATATACGCGCCCAATAGAATGGGAAGGAAGGACTGTTCCAGATATATTGTTATCAGGACATCATCAAAAAATATCAGAATGGCGTAAACAAGAAGCAGAAAAAACAACAAAAACCAAACGTCCTGACTTATATAAGATTTATCTTGAATCTAAAAATAGTTAGGTGTATAACGTTAAAAAATTTATATAGAAGGTAAAACTGATGAATATTTTAGAAAACATTGAACAAGAGCAAATTGCCAAATTAACAGAAGGCAAGAATATACCTGACTTCAAAGCAGGTGATACACTTAAAGTTCACACTAAAGTAAAAGAGGGTGATCGTGAACGTATCCAAGTATACGAAGGTATTTGTATCGCTCGTAAGAATGACGGTTTAAATTCTTCATTCACAGTACGTAAGATTTCATTTGGTGAAGGCGTAGAGCGCGTATTCCCATTGTACTCTCCAAACGTAGCTAAGATTGAAGTAACACGTATCGGTAAAGTAAGAAGAGCAAAATTATACTTCTTACGCGCATTACGTGGTCGTTCTGCTCGTATTGCTGACGATTTGTCTGCACAAGCAAAAGCAAAGAACAACGCAAACTAAGACTTTGCTCATAGGTAATAAAAAACCCCGCCGTCATCACGCGGGGTTTTATTTTGCTGTTTTATATTGCAAATAAAACGTTCCTTTTTTTGCAATATAAAACTTATGATTATAAAAGCAACAAATTTATATGATATCAACACGTTAAACAAAGTCCAAAACATTGCATTTAAACCAACGTTTAAATGCAATGTATAATGACTAAAATTTTATTTTATAAAAGAAATCATGTAATAAATTCTTCTGGCGGTGCAGAAAAAATTTTGATTACATATGCTAATATGCTAACTAAACGCGGGCATAAAGTTATATTAGCAACAAGAGATGATGTTGAAGGTGAAACTTTTTTCCCTCTAGATAAAGAAGTTATTTTTAAGCATTTTAGATTTAAGTTTTCTAACTATCGTAGACTTATTGGAAAAACTTTTGAAAAATTGGGCATATTAGATAAATTTCCAAATTTTAATAGAGAACTTTTGATATCTAGAATGCTAAAGACATACTGTGATGAAGTTAAACCTGATGTGATTATTGTATGTAGTATTCAAGAATTAGTAGATTTTGTTGCATGTGCAGATTATGACTGTCCGATTATTATGATGTTGCACGGGTATCCTGCTTATTACTTCAAAAAAGGTAGAATGAAGTTATACTCCAAATGTTTACAAAAACTTGATGCTATTCAAGTTTTATTACCCTCATATATAAATGCTGTACCAGATATTTTTAGAGGAAAACTCAAAGCTATTGGCAACCCTGTTTATAAAATGGAGCCCAAACATGAAAATAATAAAATTATTGTTTATATGGCGCGGGTGATTGAAAGTAAACAGCAACATTTATTGATTGAAGCATTTAATAAAATTGCAAGTAAACATCCTGACTGGCAAGTGCATATGTATGGTAGTTTACATGATAAAAAATATGTTACTTTATGCAAAGATTTGATAACTAAGTACAAGTTAGAAAAACAAGTATTTTTATTGGGCGAGACAAAAGATGTAGCTAATGTTTTGCGTAAATGTGAAATTTGCGCATTTGTATCTTCCTTTGAAGGATTTAGCCTTGCTCAAACAGAGGCAATGTCTGTTGGTTTACCTGTAATAGGGTTTGATTATTGCCCTGGTGTTAATGAACTTATCAAAGATGGTATAAATGGTTATTTAGCAAAAGATGTTGATGATTTTGCAGAAAAATTGAGTTTATTAATTAGTGACGAACAATTGCGTTTATCTATGAGCAAAGAAGCGCAAAAAATTAGCGATGAATACTCCCCTGAAGGCATTATGCAACAATGGGAAGATTTTATTGAAGAAGTGATTGAGAGGTAAGGTTATAATTAATTCTAGATACTACAAAATCGTAAATCATTAAATGTGCAGATTTAGTATTGCCTTCAATAGTGTGAACCTTTTATTTACAAACAAATAAGCTATGATTTTCTTTTTTATAGATAATTTTTTCATATACACGTTATTTCTTAAAATATATGACGAAATTTCATATGTAATATTCCAATTTTCTATACATGTATTTGGTAAGTCTTTAAATGGTCGAGTTATTGCTGATGCATAAATCTCATTTACAGATTTTTTTATTATTTTTTGTTTTAACCGTATATTTTTAATTTTATTAGCAACTTTTTCCAAACAAAATTTTTCACCTTCAATAATTTGTAGTTGCTTTGTAATATCATGTTTTGTTGTAGCACTATTTTCTCTTATTCTGTAACCATACAATTCTTGTGAAATATATACACCTTTTGAATTATTTATACAGTATAGTAGTGAAAATATTTTATCTTCAGCTATAGCAACATTTTCAGGAAATCTCATTTTATTAATACTTTTAACTGAAAAAAGTTTTCCCCATACTGCATTGTAAAGTATACGACTATTATTAACAAGTAAATCAAGCAAATTTCCCTCTACGGAAGTAGCTGTGTTTGATATATCTGGTGTAAACCATTCATCATCCTTAAAGGTTTTATTTTTACACCATGCAAATTCTACATTATTTTTAGTAACAGCTTTGTATAAATTTTTTATATAATCTTTATGCAAAACATCATCACTATCAACAAATGTTATCCAATATCCTTTTGCGTTATCTAATCCACAATTTCGAGCTTTTGATACCCCTTTTTCAGATGTAAATATCTTAATTCTATTATCATTTCTAGCATATTCTTTTAATATTTCCAAAGACTTATCCGTTGACCCATTATCAACACAAATAGCTTCCCAATTTGAATAGGTTTGGGCAATTACACTATCTAGACAATCTTTTAGATATTTTTCAACATTATATACTGGGATAATGATAGAGATTAAACCACTTTCCATAGATAAACCACCATTGCAAAAAAAACGTTCCTTTTTTTGCAATATAAAACTTATAATTATAAAAGCAACAAATTTATATTATATCAACACGTTAAACAAGGCCCCAAACATTGCATTTAAACCAAGGTTTTTTTTGCAATATAAATCAGACGCTTTATTCTATGAAAATGGGGGACTAAATATGTATGCTAGAATGTATATACAATATTTATATGAAGTAAAAAATGGTTGGAAAAAAGAGGGTAACATAGGGGATTGTATACAAAACATAGCAGTTGAAAATATATATAATAAAGCAGGAATATCTCCTAATAACCTAACTCTAATAAATAGAGATGCGCTAAACTTATATAATGGGGAACCAAGCAATTTAATTATGCAATCGTATTTTGCTGAAGCATATAAAGTTTTTCCTTTTCCATGGTCTAAAAATATACTACCTATTTTTTTAGGATTTCATTTAAATAGCACAAATAATAGCAGAAAAAGATTTATAAAAGAACAAATTCATAAAAATATGAAATCATACGAACCAGTAGGATGTAGAGATAGAAGTACTAGAGACTTCTTAAAAGCATATGGTGTTAATGCTTATTTTTCAGGTTGTATGACGCTAACCTTAGATGCAAGAAAGGATATTCCGCAAAATGGGAAAATATTTATTGTAGATTTGCATAAAAAAGTCTTAAAAAATATGCCAAAACAAATTTTAGAAAAAGCAGATAGAAGTATAACTCATGTTTATAAATGGGATAAATATCCATTAGATTTTAAAGATGCTATGGAGTTTGAAAGCAAAGCAAGAGATATTTTAGAAATATATAAAAAACAGGCGTCACTAGTTATAACATCAAGAATTCATGTCGCAATGCCTTGTATAGCAATGGGGATTCCGGTTATATTTATTTCCAAAAGTGTTTATAATGTAAGATTCGATGTTTTACAAGGTATTGTTCCTATTTACACATATAAAGATATAAAATATATTGATTGGAATCCTAAACCCGCACAAATAGCGGAATTGAAAGAGGCAATAACTCAAAACGCAATAGCTCAAATTACCAAATCAAATACCAGAGAAGATGCTCTAAATAATCTTGAAAAAGTAACAGCAAATTTAAAACCTATAAGATATTTGCCAAAATATAAAGAATTATTCAGACAAATTGAAATACAAATAAGAAAAATATTTGATTAATTATAAAATAAACTACATGTCAAAACTAATGATAAATGGTATTTTTGCACATACATACTATTTAATTTTATTTAATGTGAAAAAGATAATAAAAAAGTAGAAATTTTAATAAATAATAAGTATTTTAAGTGCTATTAAAACTATTAGTTTTGACAGGGAGATTATTTTTAAGTGGAAAAGATTTCAAAATTTAAAACAATCACAGCCTATGCAGAAGCTTGGCTTATGGCATCAAAAGATGCTGGTGTTTTAGATAAAATTTTTCAAGAAGCAAAAAGTTTGAGCGAAGTATTAACAAAAGATGCTCAATTATGGAGTTATCTTAGCGTTCCTGTTGATGATAATAAAGAAAAAACAGAGATTATTTCAGCTGTGGCAAAAGCTGGCAAACTATCTACAATAACCACAGAAATGCTAAAAGTTATGGCAGAAAATAACCGCCTTAATTTAGTAATGCCTGTTATAGAAGAGTTTATGCACCTCTATTATAAAGATAAAAAAATTAAAGAGGTTTTCGTCAAAACAGCGCAAAAACTTTCTGATAAACAAGATAAAAAATTAAAAAAGGTATTAGAAGAAAAATTAGATTCTCCAATTGTTGTAGAATATGAAATTGATGAAAATGTAATAGGTGGTTTACATATAAGTTTCGATTCGTATCTAATAGATGATACAATAAAAGGTAAATTAGATAAAATAAAACAAGTTCTATTTGTGAATTAAGAGCAATGAAAGGTATGTGAAAAATGACGATTAAAGCTGAAGAAATTTCTGCGATTCTTAAAGAGAAAATCGAAAAGCATAATCTTAATGCTGAACTAGAAGAAGTAGGTAGAGTATTGTCAGTTGGTGATGGTATTGCTACTGTATATGGTCTTAATGGTATAGAATATAACGAAATGGTTGAATTTTCATCAGGCGTTATGGGAATGGCATTAAACCTAGGTGAAGATAGTGTAGGCGTAGTTATTTTTGGTTCAGACTCAGAAATCAAAGAGGGTGATATTGTAAAACGTACCAAAAAAATTGTAAGTGTTCCAGTAGGTAAAGAATTGTTAGGCCGAGTAGTGGATGCTCTAGGTCAACCAATTGATGGGCTAGGGGATATTAATGCAAAAGAATTTTCTGTGGTAGAAACAAAAGCTCCAGGTATTATTGAACGTCGTAGTGTACATGAACCAGTACAAACTGGATTAAAAGTTATCGATTCGCTTATCCCAATCGGACGTGGACAGCGTGAGTTAGTTATTGGAGATAGACAAACTGGTAAAACATCAATTTTGGTAGATACAATCATAAACCAAAAAGCAACAAATGACAGAGCAAAATCAGATAAAGAAAAATTATTCTGTATCTACGTTGCAATTGGTCAAAAACGCTCAACCGTTGCACAAGTTGTGCAAACTCTAAAAGAAAAAGGCGCAATGGATTATACAATTGTTGTCGCAGCAACTGCATCAGATGCTGCACCTTTACAATATCTAGCTCCATATGCAGGTTGCGCAATGGGAGAATATTTTAGAGATAGAGGAATGCATGCAATCATCTTTTATGATGACTTATCTAAGCAAGCAACGGCATATCGTCAAATGTCATTATTACTTCGTCGCCCACCTGGACGTGAAGCATACCCTGGCGATGTGTTCTATTTGCACTCAAGATTACTTGAACGTGCAGCTAAATTAGATGATGCGCATGGTGGAGGTTCTCTAACTGCTATGCCTGTAATAGAAACCCAAGCTGGAGACGTTTCGGCTTACATTCCAACAAACGTAATTTCTATTACAGACGGACAAATCTTCTTAGAAACATCATTGTTCTATCAAGGTGTTCGTCCAGCAGTAAATGTTGGTATTTCTGTAAGCCGTGTGGGTTCTGCAGCGCAAGTAAAAGCTATGAAACAAGTTGCAGGTACAATGAAACTTGATTTAGCTCAATATCGTGAAATGGCAGCATTCTCACAATTTTCATCTGACTTAGACGTATCAACTAAAAAACTACTAAATCGTGGTGCAAGATTAACAGAAATGTTAAAACAACCAGTATATCATCCATTACCTATGGAAGAAGAAGTTGTTATTTTGTTTGCAGGTTCTCGTGGTTTCTTAGATGATTTGGAACTATCAGAAATTAAAGATTTTGAAAACTTCTTATTAGTTAATGTTAAACAAGATCATGCCGATTACTTAAAAGAAATCAGAACAGAAAAAGTAATTTCTGATGAGTTAGAAGCAAAACTCAAAAAATATGTAGAAACATGTGTTAATGAGTTTAAAAAAGCACAGAAAGAAGAAAAGATTTCGGCATAAGGAATAAGTTATGGCAGGATTAAAAGAGCTTAGAACAAGAATAGAAGGAGTCAAATCCACCAGCAAAATTACTTCAGCAATGAAGATGGTGGCAGCTTCTAAATTTCGCCGAGCTCAACTAACATTGGAACGCAGTGAAGCTTATCAAAAAATGTTAGAAGATAACATTAAAAAAGTTTTGTATTCAATGCGTAGAGATGAAATAGAAAAAGGTATAAAATACATATTACCTAATACTATGGTTCAACCAAAAAATCCTCAAACATATGCATTGTTTGTCTTAGCATCAGATAGGGGATTATGCGGTGGATATAACTCTATGATAGCTAAAGAGGCTATGAAACGCATAAAAGAATTAAAACAAGATGGTAAAGATGTTATCGTATTCTGTTATGGCAAAAAAGCTGCAGCAGGATTAAATCGTTATGGTTTTGATGACATAAAAGAAACATATCCAACTGTTATTAAAAGACATTTAACTTACGGTGAAGCATTACACTTCTTACATGATGTATGGCACAAGAAAAAGCAATATAATGCCGATATTTGTGAAATTGTATATAGTGATTTCTTGTCTGGATTATCTAGAGAATATCTTTCAAAACAAGTTTTTCCATACGACTTGACGCTAAATGATGAAGACACTGATTTAGATAGAGTAGATAATAGTTTCTATTGGTATGAGCCAAATAAAACAGCAGTATTAAGTGACCTAGCAAGTATGTATATGCGTACAAAAATGTTTGAAATATTAATAAATTCTCAAGCATCAGAGCATGCTGCAAGAATGACTTCAATGGATAATGCAAATAGAAATGCAGAAGATATGATAAGTTCTTTAACCTTTAAGTACAATAGCTTACGTCAATCAGCAATTACAACAGAACTTGTTGAAATTGTTGCTGGTGCAGAAGCAATGTAATAACTTTGGAGAGATAGTAATGGTAGAGAGAAAAAAGAAAAAGACAAAAGAAGAAGCTGAAGTAAAAGAGCTTAAAAAAGAGGCTAGTTATCAACTAGAAGAGCTTCGCAAAAACATCAAAAAGCTCGAAAAAACTGATAAATTAGGTGAAATTTATCAGGTAATGGGTGCTGTTGTTGACGTAAAGTTTCAAAGCTCTGCAGCTATGCCAAACATATTAACCTCTCTAGAGTGTGAAACTAATGGCAATAGATTAGTACTAGAAGTTGCTCAACATTTAGGAGAAAATGTTGTACGTACAATTGCTATGGATGCAACAGATGGTTTGAGCCGAGGAACAAAAGTATATAATACAAATACCCCAATTACAGTTCCAGTTGGCAAGGAACTTTTAGGTCGTATTATCAATGTGGTAGGCGATGAAGTTGATGGACGAGGTAAAATTAAAAGCGAAATGCAATTGCCAATTCACCGTGAAGCGCCTGCATTTACAGACCAAGCAACCGACCCAGAAATTTTTGTAACCGGTATTAAAGTTATTGACTTACTAGAGCCATATTCCAAAGGTGGTAAAATCGGTTTGTTCGGTGGTGCCGGAGTTGGTAAAACAGTTTTGATTATGGAATTAATCAATAATATTGCCAAAGGTCATGGTGGATACTCAGTATTTGCTGGTGTAGGTGAACGTACACGTGAAGGTAACGACTTATACCGTGAAATGATTGAATCAGGCGTTATTGATTTAGAGGGAGATAAATCAAAAACAGTATTAGTTTATGGTCAAATGAACGAACCACCTGGAGCTAGAGCTAGAGTTGCTTTAACTGGTCTAACAGAGGCAGAATATTTTAGAGATGTAGAACATCAAGACGTGTTGTTCTTCGTTGATAATATTTTCCGTTTCACACAAGCAGGCTCAGAAGTATCAGCTCTATTAGGTCGTATTCCATCAGCTGTTGGTTATCAACCAACTTTGGGTACAGATATGGGCGCAATGCAAGAGCGTATTACATCAACTAAAAATGGTTCAATTACATCAGTACAAGCAGTATATGTGCCAGCTGATGACTTAACCGACCCAGCTCCTGCAACAACTTTTGCTCACTTAGATGCAACAACAGTACTTTCTCGTAAAATATCTGAATTAGGTATCTTCCCAGCGGTTGATCCACTAGATTCAACATCACGTATCCTAAATCCAGAGGTTGTTGGCGAAGAACATTATAATGTTGCTCGTGGTGTGCAAGAGATTTTGCAAAAGTATAAATCTTTGCAAGATATTATTGCAATTTTAGGTATGGACGAATTATCAGACGAAGATAGAATGGTGGTATCTCGTGCAAGAAAAATTCAACGTTTCTTATCACAACCATTCTTTGTAGCTGAAGTATTTACAGGAAAACCAGGACGTTTTGTAAAATTAGAAGACACCATAAAAGGATTTAAAGGAATTTTAGAAGGTTTATACGATGAAATTCCTGAGCAAGATTTCTATATGGCAGGAACAATTGAAGAAGTTATAGAACGTTTTGAACAAAGGAAAGGTGCAGCTTAAAAATGTCTTTAGATTTATCATTAAAGATATATATGCCAGAAAGAATTGCTCTCGATAAAAAAGTATATCGTGTAGTTTTACCATATGATAAAGGTAAAACCATAACCATAGGAAAAGGTCGAGCTCCTTCTTTAATAACTTTAGATATAGGTGAAATAAAAATACTTGATGAAAGAGATGAAATTGTTCAAGAATTTTATTTTGCAAGCGGAGTTGCTGATGTTAAAAATGATGAGTGCATTGTTTTAACAGAATCTATTTTTGATAAAAAAGATTTATCCAAAGAAAAAGTTGAAGAAATGTACAAAGACTTTCCTAATCCATTTTACAAGTGGCTTGTTGAGAAATATAAATAAAAAAAGGTGTCCGATAGGGCACCTTAATTTTCAAGTAACTAAGCAAAAACTCCACCGAACACACTTCCAACCTCTACAAAGTAGTCATCAGGAAACTCAGATGAAGAGTTCATTTGCTTAAATTCATCCAAAGAAAGACGAATTGCAACATAAACATTCTTGAGTTTTTTTGATGTGTCTGCACAAGCTACCCTGCCTTCAGAATTTAATCTAGCATAGAAATCTCTACTTCTAGGAGATTGCAGATTAATCATGCCGAGATGACAAGAGCAAAGCTCGGGATTGTGTGTACGAAGAGCATTTGCAACAACGCAAGACGCGATACTTGGAAAATATGCTTCCTTATATCCATTTTTTGCCATCCATTCTTTGATAGAAGCAGTAGCTTCATCTAAGTTTTTGTCGTTAGCAATAGGATTAAGAAAAACAATTTCAACAGTAGTTTTATCCTCTAAAATAGAAACAATTCCAACAGCATCGTCTAGCTGTTCGTCATCAGTGATAATGTGTAGATTTTTATCTACGTAGCATTTCTTCATAACGATCATAATAATTATTTTAATAAACAGATATATACTCAAACTGACTGCATTATATACCCAAATAAAAAAAATGCAACAAAATTTTTGTCTAAAATTAAAAGATAGGATTGTAAGCCCATTGCAGAAGAGCCTGCCTTTGTTTAATTCGACATTCAATATCAAGCATTTTACAATTATGTTCAATTTGAGCTTTATGTCGTCTAAAAGCTCTCCATCGTTTTATTTGAATTTCATCAATATTAGGAATACGTCTTCCTATATAATACCGACAATACCATTGAAACCATCCACGAACATCTGGTCCAAAAATCCATCCGTTGTTTTGCCATATTTTAAGACTTTGACGAGACTTTATTCTAAATAAATTGCAATTAATATCTGGTTTTTCTAAACAAATTTTAGCGTCAATAAACCAATCATCAGGAAATTCAGTTGTACAGTCATTTAGATAATGACCTTCAAATACCCCCATCTCTAACATCTGTTTAGGTGTTAATTCTGGATTAAAATTTGAAGCAAAATTTTTTCCCATTGGTTCAGTTAAATAATATTTATATTCTTTTTGCATTTTATCATTAACAATAATCATCATTCCTCCAATAGAAAATAAGTAATTATCAAAATGCATATTTGCAATATATTAACTTATTAATTTTATAGTATAACATAGTAGACAGAAGAGGGGACAATGAAATTATCAATATCAAATATAGCGTGGTTAAAAGAGGACGACGACAAAGTTTATAAATGGATGTCTGAGTTAGGGTATACTGGTCTTGAAGTAGCTCCAACAAGAATTTTTTCTGAAACTCCGTATGAAAAAAATACTCAAGCATCAATATGGAGAAATGAGTTAAAACTAAAATACGGTTTTGATATATCTTCTATACAATCAATATATTACCAAAGACCAGAGCAAATATTTGCAAGCAACGAAGAATTTTGGTTTTTATTAAATTATACAGCAAAAGCCATAGATTTTGCCTCATCAATAGATGCTAAAAATATAGTTTTTGGATGTGCAAAAAATAGAAATCTTTTGCGAGATGAAGATTATAATTTAGGCTTGTTTTTCTTCAGGCAAATTGCAGATTATGCATATTCTAAAAATACCACAATAGGCTTAGAAGCAATTTCAAAAAGTTATAATACAAACTATATAACAGATACAAAAAGTGCTATAGATTTAATAACTACAGTAGATTCTAAAGGATTAATGCTAAATCTAGATACAGGAACAATGCTTTATAATAATGAGAGCATAAAAGTTTTAGATAATAATATAAATTTAATTAGCCATGTCCATATAAGTGAACCAGGATTACAGCCACTACAAAAAAGAGAATTTTATAGTGAGTTATATAGTTATCTAAAGTCTAATGGTTACAATAAATATGTATCTTTAGAAATAGCAAAACCTACAAATATTTCGGTTTTGCGCCAATCAATGGAATATATGGCTGAAATATTCAATAAATAAGGAAATATAAAAATGGAAAAATTTATACAAAATAAACAAGGTGAAAATATATGTATTGAAATTTTATCACCTAAACATTCATCAAATAAAGTTGCATTTATCGGTCACGGTATTACTTCATCAAAAGAAGAAAAAGCAATGGAGATAAGCGCAAAATCTTTATTGGAAAATGGATATACAGTCATAAATATAGACTTTAGATACAATTTTGGAAAAAGCCAAAGGGGAATGGAAAAGGCTACATTAGATAGTTTCATAGAAGATTTTAAAACAGTTATAGACTGGGCGAAAAATGAAAGTTTTTACAGTAGTCCATACACATTAGTTGGTCATTCAATGGGCGCTCTAGCTTCTACAATTATTGCCCAACAAAAAGGAGAAGAAATTGAACAGTTAATATTGTTAACTCCACCATTTGAATGGGAAAAAGCATTTAAAGAAAATCGCCCAGATAATTATGCAGAATTTGAAAAGAATGGTTTTATTAATAGATATAATTTTTTCAACCCAGAAGATAAAGATATATTGTCAATAAACGCAGTTTATAGCATAAAAAATCATAACTTAGTACAAAATGCTAATCAAATAACTGCTGATGTTTTAATGATAACAGGTGATAAAGATATAACTGCACCCACTAAATATACAAAAGATTTTATAAATAACCTTAAATCCAATCATAAAAGTGTAGAAATTAAAGATTGTGACCATACATTTAGTACACCAGAAAGTGAAATCGCTCTATCTAAAATCTTACAAGATTGGCTAAAGGGTCATAAAGAAAATATAAATTATAGAATACTGCAAGAAATGAAGTATCAAAAAGATTAAATAAAAAAAGAGGTTGTAATAACCTCTTTTTTTGTTTGTCATAGTTAATTGTCAAATTTACATAATTTATTTTTCAACAATGACTTCAATATAAATTTTCCGACTTTTATTAGTTCTTCTTTTTCTGTATTATTACTAAGTAAACCTGAATATTTAGAAATTATTGCATTTCTATCTTCATCGGAAATTGTACATATTAAACTATAATCAAATTTTTCATCTTTTATTTTTAATGTGTTTTTAAGTTTCAAAGCACATTCATTATTCTTGTAAGAAGAAGAAATTGATCTCGTAACTGAATAAATATTCTCATCAAAACCACCGGATGAAGAAGTTGTATAATTTGAATGTTGGCACTTGTTAACATAAGAGTATATGTTATCAAACATATAGTTTTCTATTTTTCTATAGGTTGCAATATTTTTATCAGATACAAGTTCATATAATTTGCGAAAATCAGTTAAAGTAGGAATTATGTCTTCCGGAATATAAAAATCAAAATCATTAGTCCTAACATGACATAAATAATCTTTTTTTCCTATAATTTCAGCATAATGATGGCTAAACATAAGAAAACTCAATTCTTCTCTATCTTGAGTGCAAGAATTCAAAGATGAGATAAAACTATCCGAAAATTCTATCGCTTTTTCAGTTGCATCATTTTGTTCTTGTTCTGAAGGTTCATAAATTTCGAGTTCGCAATAATTACCATATATTTCAGCCATAGTAACATTAAAAACAGTATCAGTCATTGTATTTTGTTGTGGGCGCTGTTTTGTAATTCCGTCAATAGTCATTTTATTTTGAGTAGTAAAAGTTTTTGTAACAAGTTCTGTTGAACGATTTTTCATAGCTTCAATAATTTCGTTTAATACAAATTTATCTACAGAACAAACTTGTTTGGTGTTGCTAATTCCGTATATATTATGAGTAACATCAAATTTACAAAAATCTCCTTCCATGCCCTTGATGTCAATTAACACTTTTACCTTTGCTCCTCCAAACATTTTGCCTGAATTGTTAACATCTGGATTAGATTTTGAAAAATCTTCAAAATAAGGGATGCAATTAGAAGTAGCATTTATCAAATCATCTGAAAAATTATATAATATAGCTTTTTTAGCTTTTGTTGTTGTTTGAGTTACGCCATTTGTTGAAGAAAAACTAATCTCGGTAGCCTGAACATCAAAAACAATAAAACAAATACAAAAAACAAAATAAAAAAGATTTCTCATATAATTCTCCTAAAAGTATTTCTTCTGTAATTTGGGATACATAATACTATTTATTAAATAAATATAAAAAATAAAACCCCACCACCCATGTAGGGTTTGTCTTTCGGAATGAGAGGATTCGAACCTCCGACTTCTGCGTCCCGAACACAGCGCTCTACCAGACTGAACTACATTCCGTTATTACCAGTACTATTAAACTCAAAAACTAAATATTACAAGAGTAATCTAGTATATCATCAAAAAAATTGACTATAAATTTCTCTTATATAGGATATAGTATATAGCGAAAGGAAATAAAAATGTTATACCTAGGTTGTCATCTTTCATCATCAGCAGGTTTTACCGCAATGGCAAAAACTGCAATATCAATAAATGCAAATACATTTCAGTTCTTTTTACGCAATCCACGAGGAGGTGCCGCAAAAGATATAAATAAAGATGATATTTTAAGCTTTAAAAAAATTGCATCAGAGCACAATTTTGGTAAAATATTAGCACACGCACCTTATACACTAAATCCATGCTCAAAGGATGAAAAAACGCGTGAATTTGCACGCCTAGTTTTTGCTGACGACCTAAAGCGTATGGAAAATATTCCAGGAAACCTATATAACTTTCATCCAGGATCACATGTAGGGCAGGGAATAGATATAGCGATTCCTCAAATTGTAGAAATATTAGATGAGGTAATGGTTGAAGCAAAAAATACTACTGTATTACTAGAAACAATGTCTGGAAAAGGTAGTGAAGTAGGTTCAACATTTGAGGAGCTTGCAGAAATTATTTCTCAAACAAAAGATAATGCTCCTAACCGACTTGGTGTATGTTTGGATACATGCCACGTATATTCTGCTGGTTATGATATTATAAATCATTTAGATGAAGTTATAGAAAAGTTTGATAAAGTGATAGGTTTAAATCGTCTTCATGCAATCCATTTGAATGATAGCTTAACAGAATTTAATTCTCACAAAGATAGGCACGAGCAATTAGGTAAAGGCTCATTAGGAGAAGAGGGGCTTATACGATTTATAAATCACCCAGCGCTAAAAGGAATTCCAATCAATCTAGAAACTCCGAATGAGCTAGACGGATATGCAAAAGAAATAGCTATATTGCGTAACAATTACAAAGAAAATTAAATAAATAACTCAGCAATAATTCCGCACACAAAACCAACAACAAGCAATAGAGCTAAAATACGCGCATTTTCTTGTTCATTTTTATTTACTCTATATAAAACTAAATAGCCTAGTCCTGCATTAGAAAGTGTTCCAGCAATAAGAGTACTTGCAGAAATCGCATCACTTGCATAAAGTTGTGTTAACAAAACAGATGGATAGCAACTAGGAATTAATCCAATCAAAGACGCCATAAATTTACTTATAATTGGCATATTAACTAAAGCCTCAAATAATATTTCTTTTCCACCAAATGTAAGCGCAGTATTAAGTATAAGCGAGAAAATAAATATAAAGATACAAATTTTATCAGTATGCTTAAAAGCAGAAACAAAAACATTTTCTTTGTGTTCACAATTGCATTTTTCGCGTTTGCAAAATTCTGAAATATTTATTTCATTTTTATGCTTAATAAATTTCTCAGGTAAAAATTTATCTATTGCAAAACCAATTATAATTGCAAAAAGAACTTTTATAATTAATATTCCAGAAATTGTACCAAAATCAATACCTTTAGATATGAGCAAAGGTAGCATTTCATCAGATGTAGATAAAAATACTGCCATTAAAGTTCCAAGTGTAATCAATCCAGTAGAATATAAATTTGCCCCAGCTACCGAAAAGCCACATTGAGGTATAATGCCAAGTATTCCTCCAACAATAGGTCCATATTGTCCAGCCTTTCTTATATAAATAGAATTTCTACGAGATAACTTATGCTCCATTACTTCCATAAATAAGTACGTTAGATATAAATAAGGAAATAAAATCAAAGTTTCATGCAACGAACCGATTAAAATGTCCATAATTATTTCACGCATAACCACCTCTAATATAAAAACAAAACTGTAATATAGTTAATGAAAAAAGTAAAAAAATGCAACAAAAAAAGTCGGTTAAACCGACTTTTAATCATAACGTACTTAAGCAGATTTCTGCACAATTGTTCCGTCATCATGAACTGGGAGTGTTATACCTTCCACATATTCCACCAGACACATACATGTACCTCTTACACAGTAAAGCATATGCTCCCACTTATGGTATTTTGCTTCCTGAAGAAGTCTGCGGTGGTGGATGCTGCGTTCCTCGAGCTGTTCAAGTTCCGAAATAGTAACATGAGATGCTCCAAGATAGAAAGTCTGTGGTTCACGTTCTGTTTTACCATAAAATCTTTCACCTCTGTCTTCAATGTATTCAGCATTTTCAAAATAAAAAGAAATACATTTGCTTCTTGTAGCTTTTACGCATCCTTCAATTTCAGAAGTTACAACAAAACGCTCTTCTTTAGTTTGTCTATATCCACTATAGACTAGTACAACACGTTTTTCTTTGTTTCTTTCCATAACATAATAATTTTACAGTGAATAATAAAAGAAAACTTGGTCAAAATATATATTTTTATTTATAAAGTCAATGCTTTTTATAAAAAAAAAAGCCCTCAACAAGAGGGCTTAACTAAAATATATTAGCAATTAAGCTTTCTTTTCATCAAAGTTATATAATTCTTCAACAGAAACAGTCTTTTCAGTTGTTTTAACTTGTGAAAGAACATACTCAATAACTTTTTCTTCATAAACTGAAGTACGTAAGCGCTCAACAGCTTCTTTATTTTTCAAATAGAAATCAAAGATAGCTTTTGCTTGCATTGGATAGCGTTGAGCTTCGTTCATAATAGCCTTGTTAATATCTTCTTGATTAACTTCAACTTTGGCTGTATTACCAACTTCTGCTAATAATAAACCAAGTTTAACTCTACGAATAGCAATTTCTTTGTATTCTTTTAATAAATCTTCTTCTTTTTTGCTTTTTTCGTCTTCATCTAATTGATTATTTTTCTTAGCAGCTTCGTATTGTTTTACGATTCCTTCATATTCCATATCAACTAGCTTTTGAGGAACATCAAAGTTATAAGCCTTATCTAAAACATCTAACAAAGCACGTTTTAACTTCATTTTTGATGCATATTCATAATCTTTAGCGATTCTATCTTTAACTGTATCTTTTAATTTATCCAAGTTTTCTTCGCCCATAGATTTTGCAAAGTCATCATTAATTTCAGTTTTCTTAATTTCTCTAATTTCTTTAATAGTTGTAACAAACAAAGCTTCTTTTCCAGCCAAATCTTTAGCATGATATTCTTGAGGGAAAGTTGCTTTTACATCAACAACATCACCAACCTTTTTACCAATTAATTGATCTTCATAGCCAGGAATAAATGAATTAGAACCTAACTCTAAAGGATAAGCTTCGCCTTTACCTCCAGGAAATTCTACACCATCAATAGAACCAACAAAATCAATTACAGCAATATCGCCTTTTTTTGTTTCACGGTCTTCCTCAACCTTAGCGCTATCACGGTGACTTTCTGCCATATAATTGATTGCTTTTTCAATTTCTTCACTAGGAACTTCAGCTACTAATTTTTCAACTTCAACTTTTGATAAGTCTTTAACTTCAATTGTAGGCATGATATCCATAGAAACTGTGAATTCAATATCTTTACCTTCTTCAAATTTTTTCAAATCAACATCTGGAGTAAATACAGGACGTAAATCTTTTTCTTTTAAAACTTCATTTACGCCATCACGAAGTGAATCATCCAAAGCTTCACTCATAGCATTTGCTTGATATTTTTTCTTAACCATAGCAAAAGGAACTTTACCAGCTCTAAAACCAGCCATACTAACAGATTTACTAATTGATTTTAATTTATTTTCTACAGCAACATCAAAATCAGCTGCCTTAATTGTAACATTATATTCACGGCTTAAGCCTTCAGATTTAACTTCTTTAATTTCCATTGTATATCTCTTCTAAAAAAAATACCATCTTAAAAAAGATGGTGCGGACGGAGAGACTCGAACTCTCACAACTCTCGTCACTAGATCCTAAGTCTAGCGTGTCTACCAATTTCACCACGTCCGCGGTTACAACAATTGAAAGCGAGTATATACAACATTTTTATATAATCAAGCAAAAAATACGACAATATTGCATATTTTTAAATAATAATACCTTTTTCAAACTTAAATCCACGTAATAACTCGTCAATTTTCATTGCTTGTTTTCCTTCACGTTGGATTTTAGTAACTTTAATAGCTCTTTCTTTAGTTGCAATAATTAAATCACTGTTACCCTCAATAATTTCTCCTGCTTTTCCATTTTCTTCTACAATTTCAGCCTCAAAAATTTTAAAGCGCTCATTGTTATACACAAAATACATTGCAGGATAGGGATTAAATGCTCTAATTTTATTACACAAACTTTGCGATTCTATATCAAAATTAATTAAGCATTCTTTCTTATCTAATTTTTCAGCATATGTAACAAGCGATTCGTCTTGTTTTTCTCTACTAATGTTATCAAAGTTTTCTAATGTTTTTATAAGAAGATTTGCTCCAACTTCAGATAGTTTATCGTGTAAATCTCCTCCCGTCATAGACGAGGTAATGCTAACAGCTTCTTTTGATAATACATCTCCTGCATCTAGCTCTAAAGCCATTTGCATAATAGATATACCACTTTCATTATCTCCATATTCAATAGCTCTTTGTATAGGAGCTGCACCTCTCCATCTCGGTAACAATGAAGCATGCACATTTACACATCCTTTAGGAAACATATCAAGCACTTCTTGAGGCAATAAAAGTCCATATGCTGCAACAATCGCAATATCAGCATTATATTCGCGCAAGATATTTTGTTCATCAATGTTTCTTAAAGTTTTAGGAGTCCTAACTTCAATTCCAGCTTTCTCAGCTAATAGGTGAATAGGCGACTTGTTTATACGTTTTCCGCGCCCGCTTTCTTTAGGTGCTCTAGTATAAACCGCAACCACATCATGTTTTTCAATCAGCTTCTCTAATACTGGTACAGAGAAGTCAGGAGTTCCCATAAAAACAATTTTCATTATTCAGCAAATCCTGCACGTTTGTAGTCAACTTTAATTTCAAAATCAGAAGCATAGCTATCAAGCATAGCCTTAGCCATATCACTTAAGATAGATGCTTCAGCACGATTCTTAATATCTTCAGCAACTTCATCAGTTAATTCATCTTTATAGTTTACAGTTTCAAAAGGAACTACAATAATAAAACTATTGCCAATGCGCTCAAATAATTTAACTTCACCATCATTAGCTAAGAATAAATCATTAATTTCAGATGGTAATAAGTTTGCAAAAGTATCATTTCTACTAATAGGTTCAGAGCGGAACACTTCTAAATTACGAGCTTTAGCAGCATCAGTGATTTGTGTGTTATCATTAACATCAGCAACAATATCTTCAGCAATTTCTTTGGCTAATGCATTCTTTTCTTGCTCCAACCAAATTTGTACGATTCTATCTTTTACATCAGCAATATTTGGCATATGTTCATCAACAATTTCTGTAATTTTTGCCACAACAATCGCATCATCAAATTCTTCTGCAGATGTAACTTCATCTAAACCATAAGAAAATACAAGTTCATTAATAGCCAAGTTTTTACCTAAAGAACTTAAATTTTCTGGTAAATCACTAGATAAAACATTTTCTTGAATATTATCAACTTTTTCGATTTGCACACCAAATTTAGATGCAACGCTTTCTAAACTATCACCAGCATTAATGGCATCATCAATTTCTGCTTTTGCTTCGCGAATTGCATCATACATATTTTCATTTTTCAATTCAGTAATAATTTCGTCTTTAACTTCCTCCAAAACAGATTCTTTTGCAGGAACAATTTCTTTAACCATAACAACTTGCCAAGTATCTGCAACTTGAATAACTTTAGGCTCATTAATATTCATATCAAAAACAACAGCAAGGTCGTCAGCAAGTTCGTTTAATGCAACAAGCCCCAAGTCTGTATCATTAGGATTTTCAGCAGATAAATTTTTTGCAATTTCAGCAAAACCTTTTCCAACGTTAAGTTCATTCAAAGCACTATTTGCAACTTCTTCATTCATAAATACCATTTGTGAAACAGCGCGTTTTTCAGGCATATCAAAAGAAGATTTATTAGCTTTATAATAGTCACTAATCATTTCATCGCTAGTTACATATTTATTTAAAATAGTATCAACAGGAATATATAAAATTTCAGCATTACGACTTTCTGGGATAATAAATGTCTCTGCAAAATCTTCAAAATATTGTTGAACTTCATCATCAGATATTTGTCTTTCAATTTTTACATCTTCAGGAGAAACTAATACGTACTTAAATGAACGACGTTGATTATCCATTTTATGAATGGCATTAGTTAACACATTTGGGATATTAAAAGATTTAACCAAGTCATCAATCAATAACTTACGAGCCATAACTCTTTTTATAATCTCTAAATAACCAGCTTCAGATAATCCAGAAATAGATAAATAGCGATTATAAGCTTCTTTGCTAAATTGACCTGTTAATGGATTGATAAATTCAGGTTGAGAAAAAATAACTTGTCTTATAAATTCTTTTGGGAAATTTACATTAAAACGATTCATTGTCTGGTCTAATACACTCTCTTCAATTATTTGACGCAAAACACCTTCTGTAATTGAGTTGCTAAGTTCATCAGTAATTTCAAAGTCTTCTCCAGCAATTCCTCTTATTGCATTAAGTTCTTTATTTACTCTATAAGAAAATTCACTTTGAGATGTTTTTTTACCACCAACATTTACCACATCTTGATTTTGTGCTGCAGTATTAATATACCCAGTTACACCAAATAAAGAAATAAAACTTATTGCTACAGCAATAAAGA
The DNA here is from genome assembly GCA_045578445.1 of Alphaproteobacteria bacterium. Lineage (GTDB taxonomy): Bacteria > Pseudomonadota > Alphaproteobacteria > RF32 > CAG-239 > CAG-267. The sequence continues at coordinate 61,703 of JAZNKG010000007.1, read as the reverse complement.
TTAACTTAAATAACCAATTTTCTTGCGCTTTTGCTAATTTACTTATCATTTTTTTTACCCCAAAAATAACCTAATTGTTCTAGATTATAAAAAGTCAAAAAAAATATGCAATCCCTATATAAATATGTTCAACACTTTTTTTAATAAATTTTCTTGTAAACAACTTTATTTTTGGCTGGAAAATAAAAAAGCATGTGCTAAAACAAAGAAAGTTAATTTTTTTAATAATATGAGGAATATTTAAATGGTAAGAAAAACTTTAATTGCCGGCAACTGGAAAATGAATGGTTTGCTAGAAGACGGTATTGCCTTAGCTAAAGGTGTTGCACAAGAAGTAAAAAAAGCAGCTCGTAAAGATTGTGAGTTTTTGGTTTGTCCTCCATTTACACTCTTAACTAGTGCCAAAAAAGCAATTAAAGGTTCTAGATTAATGCTTGGTGCACAAGATTGTTCTTTTGCAGAAAAAGGTGCTCATACTGGTGATATAAGCCCAGTTATGTTAAAAGATTTGGGCTGTCAATATGTAATAGTTGGCCACTCAGAACGCCGTACAGATCACCATGAAACAAATGAATTAATTGCTAAAAAAGCAGAGGCAGCAATAAATGCTGGCCTAAAAGTAATAATTTGCATTGGTGAAACAGAAGCAGAGCGTGATGCTGGAAAAACAATAGATGTATGTACAGCCCAAATTATGGGTTCTGTACCAGCTGTATCAACATATCAAAATACTGTTATCGCATATGAACCAGTATGGGCAATTGGTACAGGCAAAACACCAACAACTCAAGATGTGCAGGATGTACATTCAGCAATTCGTAAAGTTGTTGCAAAAAAACTAGGTCGTGCAAATGCAAACAAAATGCGTTTATTGTATGGCGGTAGCATGAAACCATCTAATGCAAAAGAACTATTAGCTCTACCAGATGTAGATGGTGGTTTAATCGGTGGTGCAAGCTTAAAGGTAGCTGATTTTATGGCTATAGGCGAAGCTAGTAAACAATAACAATTAAAGGAAAAGAAAAATGGGATCAGTATTGTTAGTAATTCATTTAATGGTAGCCATCTTATTGGTGGTATTGATTTTAATGCAACGCAACACAGGTAATGCCTTGAGTGGTTTAGGTGGTGGCAATGGAGCAGATAGCTTTTTATCTGCACGTGGTAAAGGAAATTTGCTTACAAGAACAACAGCGATTCTTGCAACCATATTCTTTATAACATCTATATTGCTAGCACTATATTATAAAGGAGAAACAAGAAAAACAGAATCAATTACAGAAGTTGCTCCATTAACACAACAAGCTCCAGTTGTTCCAACTGTTCCGGATACAACAGCCGATGAAACACCTGTTTCAGAGCCAACAAATCCAACAGCGGAATAGCGAGAATGAAAGCAGAACTAAAAAATAAGGCACCTTTTCGAGGAGGTGCCTTTTTCACTGTAAATAACAAGTCTAAAGGGTAGTAAAATGTCTCAATTGAATCCAAAAACAAAATTTATTTTTATCACAGGTGGTGTTGTTTCCTCATTAGGTAAAGGATTAGCATCCGCATCATTAGCTTCGATTTTACAATGTCGTGGTTTTAAAGTACGACTAAGAAAATTAGATCCATATCTAAATGTTGATCCAGGAACAATGAGTCCTTTTCAACACGGTGAAGTATTTGTTACAGATGATGGAACAGAAGCAGACTTGGATTTAGGACATTATGAACGCTTTTCTGGTGTAAATGCCAAAAAAAGTGACAGTACAACTACAGGAAAAATATACCAAAGAGTAATAGATAAAGAACGTCATGGAGATTATTTAGGTGCTACAATTCAGGTAATTCCGCATGTAACAAATGAAATCAAAGAATTTATTATTAGCGATTTGGAAGATGAAGATTTTGTTTTATGTGAAATAGGTGGAACAGTTGGCGATATTGAAGGTCAACCATATCTAGAGGCAATTCGTCAATTGGCATATGATTTAGGGCGTGAGCGTACAATGTTTTTACACCTAACTTTACTACCATATATTCCAACAGCAGGAGAATTAAAAACAAAGCCAACTCAACACTCTGTTAAAAAATTACAAGAATATGGTATCCAACCAGATATGTTATTGTGTCGTTCACAAATGGCAATCCCTGAAAATGAAAGAAGAAAAATTGCTTTATTCTGTAACATCAAAGAAGAAAATGTAATAGCTGCTCTTGATGTAAGCAATATTTATCAAGTTCCATTAGCATATCATAGAGAAGGCATGGATCAAGCAGTATGTAGACATTTTAAAATTAACTACCCTGAAGAAACAGATTTAAGCCGTTGGGAGAAAATTGTAGAAACAATTAAAGCTCCTGAAGGAGAGGTAAGAATAGCTGTAGTTGGTAAATATGTAAAACTTTTAGAAGCATATAAATCTTTAAATGAAGCCTTAAATCATGCCGGTATAGCTAATAAATATAAAGTAAAAATAAAATGGATAGATTCTGAGGAGCTAGAAACAGCAGATGTTGATGAAATGTTATCAGATGTTAGTGGTATTTTAGTTCCAGGCGGATTCGGATCACGTGGAACTACTGGTAAAATATTGGCAGTAAAATATGCTCGTGAACATAAAGTTCCATTTTTAGGTATTTGCTATGGTATGCAAATGGCTGTAATAGAAACAATGCGTAATGTATTAAACATTAAAAATGCTAACACAACAGAATTAGATGAAAATTGTGAAGCTGTTGTTGGACTAATGACAGAATGGGACAAAGACGGGGCTAAAGAAATACGGCATAAAGATGGTGATTTAGGCGGAACAATGCGTTTAGGCGCTTATGAAGCAGTATTAAAGGAAGGTTCAAAAGTTGCTGAAGTATATAAAACAACACATATTTCCGAGCGTCACCGCCATCGTTATGAGGTTAATATTAAATATAAGAGCCAATTAGCACAAGGTGGAATGATTATATCAGGAACATCTCCAGATGGAAAACTTCCTGAAATTGTTGAAAGATTAGATCATCCATGGTTTATTGGTGTACAGTTCCACCCAGAACTAAAGTCTAGACCTTTTGCCCCACATCCTCTTTTTGTAGAGTTTGTTAAAGCATCAATTAATCAGAGTCGTTTAGTTTAAGTTGTTATGGAGAAAATATATGAAGGATAAAATAAAAGAGTTTATAAACAAAGAAAAACTTATGGAAGTAGTAAATAAGGTAAAAGATAAAGCTCCTATATATACAAAAAAAGTTGTTTCTAAAGTTAAAGAAAAAGCACCTGTATATATGGCAAAGCTAAAGGAAGTTGCATTGAAAATAAAAGAAAATGCACCTGTCTATCTAGCTAAATTAAAGGAACAAGCCATCAAAATAAAAGAAAATGCACCTATCTACAAAGAAAAGTGTGTTAATTATGTTAAAAATAATAAAAAGCAAGTTATTGTTGGATGTGTTATATTTATAATAGCGATTTTACTATTGATTGCATCTGTTCCTAGTAAGAAAAAGCAGGATATAACACAAGCTAAAGTACCAACACAGGTTGTTCATCATGAAAAGGTAGCATTACCTGAAGCTAAAGTAATAGAAGAAACAGAAAAACTTTCACCAGATAGTAATCTATTCTTTAACTTTACAGCAACAGCAAAAAATGCTTTTAATTATCAAATTTTTTATACTATAAAAGATGAAGTGTGGTATAGTCCTAAATATGTAATATCGTTTTCAGGTCAAGCTGGAGAAAATACTTATAAAATCAAAATTCCAGCAGAAAAAGTATATCGTATAAGATTAGACTTTGATGCTGAAAATGAAGAAATAACAGTAAGTAACATCTATTTATCTGGTGACCAAAATGCCGATTTGAATAATTTTAAAGATTATTTATTTAATGACATAGCTGAGAAAACAATAAACAAAGATGGTTCATTAACTGTTATAACAAAAGAACAAGATCCACATATTGGATATTATATAAAATAAATTCCATAAAAAACAAAACCTCCTCAAAAGGAGGTTTTTTTATGCGCTCAAATATTAAAAGAAGCCAAGTTTTTTATCTTAAATAATGTGTAATTATATTAAAAAACTAAACAATAATATTTATTCGATACTATCAACAGTATCCATCAATTCTTTCAACGCAATATTAGCATCAAGTTCATTTTGAATATTATCAATAATTTCAGCATCTTTGTCACTAATACCAAAGATTTCTTTTTCTATACTTTCCATAGATACATCATCATATTTAGGCTTTTCAACAGCAATAAATCTATCATAAGATTGTTGAGATGCCACAGAGTTAAACACTTCTGCATTAGGATTTACAAAAATATCTTTCTCAATTTCTTCAATGGTAATGATAGGTTGATGTTCTTCTGGTTCTATAACAGCCTTTTCAATATCAATAGGGAATGTATTATTCATATATTCTTCATTATTAAACCCTTTTTCGTGTTCTTCAACAAAGCGATTTGTTTCATTTTCAGTATCAATATTTTCAAAGAAGTTAATAGCATCAGTATCAACAACAATTTCTTCTTCCAAATAAACAGACACATCATCAACTTTAACATCAACAAGCTCTGTTAATATGCTACCTTCTTTAGAAATAACGATATTATAAGTACCATAAGGCACACCATCTAAAATAAAATAACCATCTAAATCAGCAAAAGTTTGAGCGATTTCCTTCTCATCTTTATCAATCGCAGAAATCTGATAACCAAACAAACGCTTACCTTCAGGGTTAGCAATCTTACCTTCGACAGCTCCTTTATGAATAAATTTCAAATCAACAGTTCTAATAGTGCCAGGGCGTAGCACAACTTTTTTGATTTCTTCTTCTGGTTGTAAAGAAATATCAATCAAGGATTCCATATCAACTCTAAGAATTGTACGTTCGTAAGTTTGTAGGTCAGCCAAAATAGCAGTACCTTTTTCATCAGTATAAACTTGTTTGTCCAATCCGTTAGCATTAAGCCCCACTTCTGGTACAGGATTACCTTCTTCGTCAATAACTTTAACAAACATTGTGCCACTAGAACTTAATTTTGAATTAGCATTTGTAACAATTCCAAAAGATTTAGGTTCTCTAGCAAAGCTGATATTATAATTTAAATAAGTACTTAAGTTCAAATCTCTATCACTCTCTAAAGTGGCAGTTAAGCCTCCGAAGTCAAAAACATGACCTCCTGAAACAGAGAAGTAGTCCATATCATTAAGCATATTTCTGGTCCATCTTCCTGTAACATAAGTGTTCCTGCCAGCTCGCCAGTCAATTCTCGCTTGAACTTCTGTAAGTTCAGGATCAGGATCAGTTCTATAAGTGGCCCAAGTTTCAGTAGAAAATAGATTCCACCATTTATACAATCCTGTACGAACAACATTAGAATAACCTCTACCTGAGCCATAACCATAGTAGCTATCTTCAAGAGTTAAGTTCAAACCGTTAGTCAATCTCTTAGAAAGTCTGGCAGAAATATTTTCAAAAGTAATATCACCACTTTCCAATTTACCTGTACGATAACTTAAATAGTAAGGTACATTCCAAGGTAATATACCAGAAAGTCTTGCTTCATATTGCTCATCCAAATATTCATCAGAGTATAAAGAGTTAGGAGAATGTATTCCATTATATTTATCATATCCGGCATAGATATTACCAATATAAACATCACCCTGCCATTCTAAATGATGACCTAATTTTGCAGTATCTAAATTTTGTTCTAAGTTATATTGGATGGAACTACCAGACATAGACATCTGCGCACCAGCCATACCAAAGTATTGTGTCTCAAAGCTATCTTCAGCACTAGGAGTTTGAGTAAAACCACCCATCAATGTCAAATCATCAGTAGCACCGTAATATCCAGTCATATCAATAATAGGAGTATCAGAGCCATCATATTGAAACGTTCTATTGTCTTCTACCAAATATCTAAATGGCTGATAAGCAGAAATATTGTATCCAAATTCGCCAGTCTTCACTGGACTAGTACCAGAATAATATCTTTCATATTCAGTTCGTGTCTCTCCATAGGGCCCATAAAATACTAACTTAAATGTATTCAAACCATAAGAAACTGGAATATCATTAAAGTTATATTCGCCATTAATACCACTTTGTCTGAATCCAATAAGCTGTTCATTCCAATAAAGTTCAACTTCCCACCCTGGAGTTAACGGACCAGTCAAATCAATAGTCTTATCAGCAGACATTACTAAGTTTTTAAATGATGACAAGGCCACACCGCGACCATATCCAGCATTAGCAAAATAAGACTGACTAATACCACTTATATCACCAACTTTTAATGTTTTTAAGTTAAAAGCATTTTCAGGTTCATCTAAGAAAGTTCTACTACCGCTAATTCTAACCGTAGGTTTTCTATCATTAGAAGAGTTGCCACTAACATAAGTATTAACATCAAGTCCTCCTGCAATCATTGCAAGATTAACAGCATAGTTGTCGCTATTATAAGTTCTACCGCCTTTATTATGTCCCCAGCCTTTACCAAGTTGTACATCAAGTACAGGTTCTGCTATTAATCTATCGTCAAAATCATAATCGGAAATACTATCTTTACTAAATTCACGGAAACCTTGATTATTACGTTTTTTCTCTGCACGCATTTTTGCAATAGTAGGGAAGTCTTTTTCTCTTTTAATAACAAGTTGCATATTGAGTTCATCAATTTCAATATCTGCCTCTAAAAGAGTTCTCCAAAAACCTACACTAAAGAAAATAGTTTCATCAATAACATCAACATCATAATCTCTAAACCAAAATTTATCTTCTTTTATATAACCTTTATTATCGGTCAAAATAACTTTACGGTTTACAAAATCAATAAAGTATACAACATCTTCATTATCTGCATACCATAGTTTGGTAGTATTATTAGGGTTTTTAATATACTTAATACCAAGATATTGGGCCATTTGGCTTAAGGCAATATATTCTTTGCCGTCAGTTTGAGAAACATAAGCATAGTCGCTAAGGTTAAATCCCTGAATAACAGGCTCTAAAATCAATAAATCACCAGAGAAATTGAAAATATCTTCACTTTCTTCTAGTTGATTAACAGTATTATTTTCGTCAGAAAAGCTTATAACTGTCTGAGCTCTAGCCACAAGTGGCAGAACTAAAATAAAAACAGTCCATAAACAAATAATAAATTTATAGTTTAATTGGCTGTCTAAGTATTTCTTTCTCAGACTGTGCATCTTCTAGTTTCAATAAAGCATTCTCATTAGTTACATTTTTGTTCAAAGGTATATCTATATTAAGGATATCAGTCGTCATATAGATTTTAATACCTTTAACTTTGCCTAGTTCCTGATTCTTTTTATCTAAAACATAAGCATTTACACGAGAAGATTTATTTCCTTCTCTTTTAAGAGTGATATTTAGTTTGTCACTACCAATCTTCTTCCAACTAACCAAAGAAGTTTTAGCTACCAAATTATCACCTTTTTCAACAGTTACAGGAATTGTAACTGCAAACAACACATCTATTTTCATAGAAATAGCGTCAGAGTTTTCTTTTTCGTTTTTCAATTTAGGAGCACCTAAATTCACTTCACTGATTTTTAAGTGAGAAACATATTCTCCATCTTTAGCTTTTGCTAAGCTACGTCTAGCCACATTCACAGTTTGCACATCTTTGGGCTTTAGGGTAAATTGACGAGGAGAAAAAGTTACATAAGGAGTTGCAGAATTTTCTGCTCCTTTAATTTCTACTAATTTTCCTTTCTCATCTTGCGCAAAATCAACCATACTCACACGATAAGTCTGTATTTCATTGGATGAATTAATAATGCGTATACTTTGCACACGTTTTCTTGCCCCATCTTTAAAATCAACACTAAACGGATAAATAGAAATATTGGCTTTTGCCACATTTGCTATTAATAACAATAAAAGTGTTAAATATTTTAGTTTTATTTTCATAAATCAATTACTCCTTTTTTCTATCAAACTAATAACTTAAATAAATTGTATATTCTCCACGGTATTGCCCCTCAGATACTCCGGCTCCAACATTTAATGTTGCTCCAACAAAAAAGTTAGAATAGTTGTCAAAACTCAAATCGTTTAAGGGAATTTCTACTTTGGCACCATCATTGGTTTGCGTGTAATTATATGTAGATGAAACCCTAAAGTTATTTACAACCATTGTATCGCCACTATCATTCGAAACATTTGTTATAATAACGCTATCTGGCATAGTTATATTAACCATACGGTTTCCGATGCCATAAATTTGATAAATTCCACGCGAATAACCAGAATATAAATATTTAATATCGCCGGTTACAGTAACTGATTCATCCTCAGGAGCAATGGTTACTGTTCCAGCACCGTCAAAAATTGGCATAATTGCCCCAAAATTTAACGCCTCAATTTCATCAGCTCCTAAAGGCTCTTCAATCCTAAATGAATATTGGAAAGGAACTTCATTTATTCCTTCGTTATCATAACATCCCAAAAGACCACCTAAAATACAAGTTTGCGTACGGTATTGAATATAAAATTGACCAGTATAATTTTTATCAGGTGTACAAAAGTTAGATATAGTTAATGTTAAAGAAAATGGCAAACTATAGGATGATGAAGACATAAAGAAATTATTATTTTGTGTTGAAACATTTGAAAAGGAATGAGAACAACCATCAATGTTAAACTCTTCAGTATTCATATTGTTTGTAATGATTATTCTTTCACCAACAATGATATTACCAGTAGTTGTAAATGTAATTGTATTGGAAACTGATGGATTTTGCGCCCTGTATACCCCATATGTACCAGATTCATCTCTTAAACCATCGGATGTAACAGGTATAATAGAAGGAATTGCATTTTGCATAATAACTCCAAAATCAATAGAGCCAGTAGTTGTATAATCAGCTGAATTTACATATTTAATAGGTAATAGAATAAAACCAAATAAAAACAATAGGTTAATAATAAGATTGCGTTTCATGCCCAGTCCTTTAAAAATATCCAATATCTTACTATAAAAAAGTACAAAAAAAACACATATTTAGCAATAAAATTAGGTGAAATTTTGCTATTTTTTCACCTGTAGAAAAAATTTCTGTTTTTTTTTTTTTTTTCAATAACTTAGCTTTGGTAAAAAAAGTTTTTTTTATTAGTAAAATGTTAATAACTTTTATTCTAGTCTTTAGACAAATAATATAGTTTTTATGAAAAGGGGATTGATATGAAAAAAGCATTATTATTAACAGTATTTTCTGTTTTAGTTTTGTGCGCTAATAACTCGTTTGCAGCTTCAAAAAGTGAAACTGCAACAGTAACAGCAACTATCGTAGGAGCAGGTAGTGTAACGAAAACACAAGATATGAATTTTGGTACAATTGTTAGTTCTCCTCAGGCACAAACAGCTAAGTTGGCTCCTAATGGCGAATTATCTGATGTAACTAGTGCACGTGGTGATGCTGTAAAAGCTGCAGAATTTACTATTACAGGTGATACAGGTACACCTTACACTATTAGTGTTGCTGAAACCGTATTAAGTAATGGTGTAAATACTATGGAATTAAATAATTTTACTTTGTTAGTTGATGATAGTGCTTATTCTCAAACACAACAAAAAATTACAGATGGTAGTGATCAGGTAAAAGTTGGTGCTGACTTACATATCAAAGCAAATCAACCATCAGGCGTTTATACTGGTGAAATTACTTTGACAATGTCATACTAATTTTTGCTTCTTGTTTATACAATAAAAAAACACCTCATTAGAGGTGTTTTTTTTGTCTAGTAAGACATCTGCACAATATAATATCCTTTATGAGCTCCACTCTCTGGTACGTCATTTAATTTTAATATGCCACCAATTCTAATCTCAGCTTTCCCGTCACTGGAATTAAGAGCAATAGCTCTACCATTATGGCTCACACTTGGCTTAAATTCTGCGATTTTATCTATATTTCCATGAAATCTTACTTCTGGCACATTAACAGTTACCATCTGACCACTTGGTCCACTTATGTTAACAACTCCAGTATGCGGTTTGCTTGTTGCAAGTTCTAATCCTTCAGCATATCTTTGATTGTTTTTGTCTATACTGACAAAGCCTTTACTTCTTGCCTGCAACATGCCTAAATCCAAATCTTGACGAACTTCTGCAGACACAGGCCTCACAATTGTTGCACTAACATTAGCCATAGCACTACGTTGATACCCATATTTTGAATGAGAATAAGTTAATGATGCATTTGCATTAGTAACAAATAGCCCGATTCCCATTAGTGTTATAATCAATTTCTTCATAGCTCTTCTCCCACACATTAAAAAGCTAAATATGAAATAATATTAACACTTTTTTAACTCTTTGTCAACACTCTTCGATTTGCAACAAATAATAAATGGCACTTTTACAATAAAAATGCCGTTTGTTAGTCGAAATTTCAGATTTAATACTAGTCTTCCTCTTTCTTTGTCGGATTATCTTTAACAGTAGTTTTAACGCGTGTAATACGCATATTATCTACTGCCATAACCTCATAGTCGCAATAATCATCGTCAGCTTTATCACCAACTTGTGGTTCGCGTCCAAGAAGGTTAAATAAATATCCTCCCATAGTGCTTTCTTCATGTTCGCAATATGGCAAGTCTAAACAATCGTATGCATCTTCAACCAAATATAAACCGTCAAATTCGCATACTTTCTCATTTATCTTCTTAACCGGTTCAGGACAAGCTACGTCATGTTCATCACGAATATCACCAACAAGCTCTTCTAAAATATCTTCCATAGATAATAAACCTGCAGTACCGCCATATTCATCAACCACAATCGCTAAATGAATACGTTTTTTCATCATCTCATGCAAAATTTCAGAAACAGATTTATTTTCTGGTACAAACAATATTTTACGAACAATTTTGTTCAAAATATCTTTGTGTTGTGTATCTTGAAATTCTAACAAATCACGAATGTGAATCATACCCAAAATTTGGTCTTTATCTCCATTACAAAGAGGAAAACGTGTGTGCTTATTTTGTTTTACTAATTCCATAATTTCATTAAAAGATGAGTTTTGATAAATACAAACCATATCTTGTCTTGGAATCATAATTTCATGAGCACATATTTCAGAAAAACTGATAGCATTCTGAATAATTTCACTCTCTGTATCATCAATTACGCCAACTTTTTGAGAAGCATCTATTATAAGCTTAATTTCTTCTTCTGAGTGAGCTTCTTCACTTTCATCAGCAGCTTGCATACCCATAACTTTAAGTATCCATAAAGACAAATGATCAAATGCCCAAATAATAGGAGTACAAATTTTATTAAATGTATACAAAGGAACAGCAATAAGCAGTGTGTATTTTTCTGTATCCAAAATAGCCATAGTCTTTGGTACAAGCTCACCTAATACAACGTGTAATAAAGTAATCAATGTAAAAGCAACACCAAAGCTAATAGAATGTAATAAAACTTCTTTACCAACAAAGTAATCAGCTAAAAGAGCTTCTAATAATCTAGAAACAGCAGGTTCACCAATCCAACCTAAGCCCAATGAAGCTAAAGTAATACCAAGTTGGGTTGCACTCAAATAAGTATTCAAATGTTCATTAATTCTCAATGCAATTTTTGCGCGCTTACTACCAGAGTGTACAAGCTCTTCTAAACGAGTACGACGCATCTTAACAATAGCAAACTCAGAAACAACAAAAAAAGCGTTACAAAAAACTAAAAACAAAACCAAAAAAATGTATAACAGACTCATGTCAGTTTATTTTTTTACCTCTAAAAATTAAACACGCCACATAACTTATATCACTATTTACACAATGTCAACACCTCTTTTTTAATATTTCAAAGACTTAGATTGTATTAACAAATAATCCCTCTTTTACACTCATAGATAAAAGAGGGATGCAAAATATCATTATAAAACAATAATTAAACTTTAATTGGTTTAGCCATCTGTGCTCGTTTAAATGCCGAACGTTTAACTAAATTATCAACTCGTTCAACTAATTTAGCATCAAAATCATAAATTTCAGACACTAATTTATTCTCATCAACAAGCTGTTTTAGTATTGCATCTAAAATAGGATAGGGAGGCAAAGAATTTTCATCTTTTTGCCCTTCAGCAAGCTCAGCTGAAGGCGCTCTTGTTATAACTTCATTTGGCAAAGCATAACCAAGAGAATTTCTCCATTTAGCAAGTTCAAAAATTGTTGTTTTATAAACATCACCAATCGGCATAATACCTCCACAAGTATCGCCGTATAAGGTACAATAACCTGTATGAGCTTCCGATTTATTTCCACAAGCTAAAACAAGACCGCCAAATTGATTAGAATAAGCCATTAAAATCTGTCCTCTAATACGAGCTTGCAAATTTTCAATAACAATTCCTTTAACATCTTCGTTAAAGCTGTTTTTTAGAAAATCAACCTCTCTTGAAACGATATCCTCAATATCAATTTCTTGATAATCCAGATTGTTAAGCTCAGCAATTTCTCTAGCAATTTTTAGACTCAAATCAGAAGTATACTTTGTTTTCATCATAATTGACTTTACATTTTTACCGCCTAATACATCTCTAGCAAGTACCGCACAAATTGCAGAGTCAAGCCCTCCGGATAATCCCAAAATAGCTTTATTAAATCCATTGTTATCGCAATAATTTTTTAAACCAAGTTTTAGTTTGTTCCAAAGTTCTTCCATTATTCCCTCCCACTATGAGCTTTAATTAAATTTTGTTGCAAATCAAATAACCTACTTTCTAATCCAACACCATAAATATGAGGATTAGAAAGTCTTTTATGTGATTCATCAAGCATTGCTAAGTTATCTTTAGCACGTTTTTGTAAAACATTAACGTCAAATTCAGGAATACTCACAAATTTACCGTCTTCCATTAAAGGTTGAAGCAAAGTATATGCCATTTCACCTTTATTGAAAACAGCTTTTGCCATATTTTGACTGCCAACAGTATATGATGTAATATCATTTATTAGTTTTCCATTTTCAACTACTTTATCTTTAGCGCGACAAATAATATCACCTTCATATTTACCATTTCTTATAATACGAACCACATCTGTATCGCCAGGAATAGTAGTTTTACCTTCAGCAATTTTAATTTTTGGCTCTCCATTATAACGTTTTGTTTTAAACACACCGCCAAGAGCAGGACAGTCATAAGCTGTAACGAGCTTTGTACCTGCTGCAAAAATATCATAAGGAGCACGTTGTACCATTACTAAGTTTTCAATAGCATACTCATCCAAATCATTAGAAGCAATTAATTTAACATCAGAAATCAAGCTCTTATCTTCTATTGTTTCAAGTTCTTCATCAATAATTTTACGAGCTTCTTTTGCCCAATACGCCAAATCTCCAGAGTCGATTCGCATACCCATAAGCTTAATACCTGTCTCTTTTGCTGCTCTAATGGCATTTTTAATACCCTCCCTAGTATCATAAGTATCAACTAAAAGAGTTGTATTACCTTGAGATGTTTTCATATAAGCCTTAAATGCATCAAGCTCACTTTCATAGCTCATAATGAAAGAGTGTGCCATAGTACCGCTAACAGGTATACCATAATGCTTACCAGCTGCCACATTAGAAGTACCAGTTGCTCCACCGATAATAGATGCTCTTGTTGCACTAAAACAACCAAGTTCTTGCCCACGTCTTAATCCAAACTCTAACAAAGGACGTTGCACACCATCTAAAGAAGAAGCTCTAGCTATACGAGAAGCTTTAGTAGCAATTAAACTTTGTGAGTTGAAGATATTTAACAAAGCCGCTTCAATTACTTCAACTTGCCAACAAGGACCTGTTACAGAGTAGATTGGTTCGTTAGGGAACACAACTTCTCCTTCATTAACAGCTTTAATAGAAACTCTGAGTTTATCATTTTTTACAAACTCTAAGAATTTCTCATCAAACCTATTTGATCCATCAGCATTTTTTAAGCTTTTTAGATATTTAATATCATCATCGCTGAAATGCCAATTATTAAGCCATTGAGAAAATTCAGCTAATCCTGCAGCTAATAAATAACTTCCACCAAAAGGACATCTTCTAAAAAAAGCCTCAGAAGTTTTAATTTCTTCCGCTTTGCCATCTAAAAACCAAGCTTGAGCCATTGTTAAATGATATAAATCACAAAATAAAGGTGTTCCATTTTCTAAAATACTTGGTCTTGTGTTATTAAAATCGTTTCTCATATCTATTCTCCTAAACTTCTATTAACTAAATTGTGTTGTATTTTTTTATCTAACAATATAGAGCGAAAAAATTGTTGGGAAGTTATACTCTTCAGTCTCCCTTCTTTTATAAGCTTATCGTAGCAATCTTTTTGCAAAATATCAGACATTTGTTTTTTTATTCCCATACATAAGTCTTCAAGAATAATCACGTTTGCACCTTTTTTCAAAAGTCCATTCATAGCTTGAACAACACAAATATCACTTAATACACCGCAAAGATAAACATCTTTATCTTTCCAGTCCTCTTTAAGTTCTTGATAAGCATTTTCTTCATTCCAAAGATTTGTAGTAGATTTATACATTTTTGTAACTTCAAGTTCAGGTTTAAAAGGTGCAGCCTGTTCCCATCCCCAAGTACCATAAACACAATGTAGTGGAAATTGTTTTCCTTCTAAAGTATTATCAAATGTATCAGCAAAATGTGTATCATAAGTATCGATAATTTCATCAAAAGTATTGCTAAATAAGCTATTAGCAAATTTCTGATGTTTTTCTATCAATTCAGGTTGATTTATGGTTAATGCACCATCAGAGTGAACAAAGTCATTCTGAAAGTCCACTCTCATTAAAATACGTTTATTCATCTTAAAAATTCCCTTCAAGGCTTATCGGGTTAACAACTAGCCTGTCTTCTATAAGCCCTTCAGAAGACGCAGGCTTTAATAAAAAATCTTAAATAATACCTTTTTTCTTATTAAAATTTTCCTCAACAATATGATAGTTTTCTGGAGCAATAAAGTTTTTCCACCTTGCATCACCAAACTTAATCATATCACGAACCATAGTTCCTGTAACAAATGGAAAGTCTGGGTCTGTTCTATCAACAAGTTCAATATGCTTAAAACAATCCTTAAACCAATGCGCATCATATGAAGAACCCGCATAATAAACATCAGGTTTAGGCAAATCAGGAAAACTCTCATTAATGAAGTCTAATACATATTCGCCCCATTCAGCTGGATTATTGATATCAAATAAACCAACAATCTTTAACCTATCATATTCAGGTTTAGAACGATATATGTTTTGTATCATCTTTTTGCGAGTAGTATAGTTTAAAGGATTACGCTCTGTTCCATGCTCTTGAATAGAACCCAAAACAATAGTAACACGTTCGCATTCACTCAGCATTTGGTCAATAAGTTTTTGATGCCCAATATGAAAAGGTTGAGCCCTCATAATACTAAGACCATGAATATACTTGAAATTAGTCATAAAAAAACTCCTTTTATCAGGAGCCGTCAACGAAATTTAAATAAACCTCTTTTTATAAATCTCATCAAACTGGCTCGGTTTGTTAATGTTCTATGCCCATAAGCCCTTCGAGCATCAAGAACAATTATAGATTAACACCAAAATCAAAAATGTCAATACCTAAAAAATACCTTGACACAAATTAAAATGCATAAATACAATAAACATAACAAAGGAGTAGGATATGAAAGTAAAAATATTAGGTTCTGGTTCTGCATTTGGTGCCCCCATGATATTTAATTCTTGGGGACGATTAAACCCCAATAATCCCAAAAATAATCGCACAAGAGCATCATTGTTCTTAGATATAGATGGCTATAATATATTAGTTGATGCCAGCCCAGAGTTAAGAACACAAATCAATAAAAATAATATAACCAATATAGACGCAGTTTTTATAACCCATGGACATTATGACCATACAGGAGGAATACCAGAATTACCTCGTGCAGCAAAAATTTTAGACCACGGTATAAACATATATGCTACTCAAGAAACTCTTTCAGGTATCAAATCAAATTTTAGCTATCTATTTAATGCAAAAGCGGATGCAGAGCCAAATAGTATATTACTACATTGGAAAGAAATTCCTGATTTTGGAGAGGTTAAAATTGGCGATATAAAATTTACAACATTTACAGTATTTCATCACAAGCTTCATCCATCAGGTTTTCGTTATAAAAATTTTGCCTATGTAACTGATTGGTCAGAAATATCAGATGAAGCATTAGATTTATTGCATAATTTAGATTTGCTAATAATTGAATGTAATGATGGTCTAACGCAAGAAAGTACCGGACATGCATATCTAGATAAAGTAAAAGAGGTGACATCTATAATAACCCCTAAAAAGGTTATATTATCTCATCTTTCTTGGCGTGTAGACTATGATGATTTCCAAAAATACCTACCAGAAAATTTTAGTCTCGCTTATGATGGTATGGATATTGAAATATAAACAGATGATGTTTCGATTCGCATAAAATAAATTCTTGCAAAAATAATAAAAAAATGATAAGCTTATCCTAATATTGGGAGAGAGCTATGGGTAAATATAAACCGACATTAAAAGAAATTTACGATTATTACGTTGACGAAGTAAAAAAACTTAATCAAGATGCTATTGAGAATGATAAAACAATTTCCGCAGAATATAAAGATGTGCCATTAAAAGAACTCAAAAAGATCATAAGAGAATTATGTATAAAAGAAGATAAATATAAAGAAAGAAAAGGTAATAAAACAGGACATAGCAGATATACAACATTTGAATGCGAGGAAAAATATCGAGCTATGAGAAGCTACTATAAAGACAAGCCTGAAGTTAGCGAGTTAATAAAAAAACGCATGGCAGATAGAGAAAGGATACAAGCACGTACAGACATATCAGAAGAATATAAAAGATATAAAACTGGCGTGGTAGATCAGATGGTTAACTTAAAGTTAGAAATAATGTTCGATTCGCTCCCTATTAATCAACAAGAAAAAGTGTTAAAAGACTATTATATTAAATATATATCTCAGATAAAAGGGGAGAGGGATGTAAGAGATAATGTACGTAAAAAATTTGGTGATAATATTAAATTTAAAGGAGAAAAGGACAAAGGTAACTGCACTAAAGCGATTACTGTATCCCTGTATAATCTTCAAAAGAAATTTGGTTTGAATATTTTTCCCAATTTAGATGATATAGAAAAAATAGCTCACCCAAAAGATTTAATAGAATACTTAAAACCTTATGTAAAAGAAGCACCAAGTGGAGAACTAAAAGATATTCCGGATGTCAAAGTTGGCGATATCTTTATATTTACAAATGGCGATAACGAGCCTGGACACGCTATGATGTGCTATGAATTTAATGAAGAAAAAGAGCCGTTAGTTTTAGGCTTTTCTAATAATGCAAAGGGATATAATGGGTTTTATAATGCTTTTTATTCAGATAAAAGCCACCCACAAAAGGGAAGAATTTTAGATGCCAGGTCACTCATAAAAGATGCATATCATCAAAAATATAATGCAAAAGAAAATATACCAACAATTCCTTCAAAGGAGCGTTAAAAAAAGGCGAAGTTTTCTTCGCCTTTCTTAAAAGTTGTAATGAAAAATTATTGTACAACACTTACACTATCAACATCAACTTCAGGAGCAGATAACATTTCTTTATCAATCTCTCCTTTAATCTCAATAGTATTTTCTGGAGTAACAGTTACACCTCTCCAATCTTCATTATCAATTTCAACAACAATAACCCCTGTACCGTCATTAAATTGATATTTTTCATTACCTAAACTCTTCTCAATTTTACCTTTTAACACAACAGGAGTATCATCAGGCAATTTTAAAGCATCAGCAACTGTTGAATCTGCAATACCTGGACCTTTAAAACCACCGGCATTTTGTGCAATAGCATTGCTAACCATCGCAAAACTAACACCTAATACAGCTACAGCTAAAACTTTACTTGTCTTCATTTTTCATCTCCTATTTCTAATATAAAACCATCTATTTACATAATAATTATTTTTTGATTTTTTTTATCTTGCAAATATTTTTTTTTATTTTTTAGAACTTTTTTTAAAAATTAGTATGTAAAATACTAGACAAAAGACAATTTTTATGCTATAATAAACACCGATATGTATAGATATGTTTAACCCTAGATTCAAGATTATTATGAAAAGATTTGTTAAAACAGCGATTATCCTCGCTTCAGTAGTTATGATGACGTCATCTTGTGGAGTAATGTGTGCAGTACATGACGTTCTTATGAGCTTCCCACCACCACCTCCATATCATCACCATCATCATCATCACCACCACGGTCATCATCATGGTCACCATCATTGGTGTGATGTAGAGGAGTTAGCTCCTATGAACGAGAACCTCGCTTAAACAACGAGAATATCGCTTAAGCAAAATACAGACTTCCCCTCAAAAGGAAGTCTGTTTCTTTTTAATAATTACCATCTACCTCCAAATCTAGTGCGAGTACATCCTTGTTCTTTATTATACATAGGATGTTCCACATCTTCCATTTCATCTTCTTTTTTATCGTCTTCATCATCGCTAAAAGCATCTCTTGTTTTATCCCATGCTTTTGCGCTTACTTCCTTGGTCTTGTCCCAAGCTTTAGCAGTGGTATCTTTTGTTTTATCCCAAGCCTCAGCACTAACATCCTTAGTCTTTTCCCAAAGTCCCTTATCATGTTCTGTCATTATAATTCTCCTAAAAATTTATACCACACTCTAAATAAGTCTAACTTACGAATTTTAAATAAAACTATATCTAATTTATCACCAAATATACATACACTGTTATGTAATCACATCATCAAAGATAACTAACTGTTTAAATTGTCAAATTTTGCTATATATATTGGCTATAAACTTTGGACTACTTCTACTTAACATAATTAAAACCTAATAGAGAGGTGGTATGACTAAAATTAGTGTTATTATGCCAGTGTATAATACCAAGTCTATATATTTAAAAGAAGCAATAGAGAGTATACTTGCTCAAACATACAAAGATTATAAGTTTTTGATTTTAAATGATAGTCCAGAAAATACTATTATAAAAAGCATAGTAAAGAGTTATAATGATACGCGAATCTCATATTATGAAAACACCTCAACTCAAGGAATAGCAAGAAGTTATAACAACCTTTTATCTCTTTGCGACACAAAGTATATAGCTCTAATGAATCATGATGATATATCTTTACCCGATAGACTTGAGCAACAATTTAAATATTTAGAAAAAAATCTGAACATAGGCTTAGTCGGGACAGCCTATAAAAAATTTGGAGAAATAAATCGTTTTAAAAACATATATCCTCCAACAAATGATATTAAAATAAGGTCTTTGCTATTTTTCAAATCTCCCATACATCATCCAACAATAATGTTGAGAAAAAATATAATATCTTTGCATAGAATTCGCTATGACGAAAAATATATAAGTTTAAACGATCGCAAGCTTTTTTATGATTTTTGCAAATATACAAAATTAGCAAATATAGATAAAGTATTATATAAATACCGCTTTCATAAAGATATGACCTCAAAAAAACAAAAGAAAAGAATATCAGAAGAACAACAGTATTTTCATAAATTTTGGTTGCAAGATAATGGTATAATATTGCCCCCATACGAACTAGATGTTTTAGATAACTATGCCTTGCAAGGTAGGTGTCGTATTAAAGACAAAGAAAACCTATGTCATATTAGAAACATACTGGAAAAACTAGTTTTAGAAAATCAAAAAAAGCATTTTCTACCAGAAAATGAATTCAAAAACGTTTGTGCCACATATCTTTTAAAAAGAAGTCTAAATGCAGCATGGTATGGACATATAACAACCAAATATATCTTAGAACAAACCTCTCTACCTATAAAAAATATGCCATTATTGCAAGTTCTTGATTTTATTAATAATTGGAGGGAATAAAATTGAAAAAAATAGCCGTACATTTACATATATACTATAAAGAACAGATATCAGAAATTTTAACATATCTGAAAAATTTAAGAAACACAGACCATGATATATTTGTTACTATAACCAAATACGATAAAAAACTAATGTCTCAATTATATGCGTTTAGTCCCAATATAAAAGTAACAATAGTAGAAAATAGGGGGTATGATGTAGGTCCCTTTATAAGTTTTATTAATTCAATAGACTTGAACAATTATGAATATGTTTTAAAGGTGCACACCAAAAATAAAAATAATCAAAGCTATACAACATTAAATGGTAACCGTCTAGATAACAAATTATGGTGCAAAATTTTATGGGATAGTATGCTAAAGGATAAACAAAGAGTAGCAGATAATCTAGCTATAATGGATAACAATAAAAACATTGGAATGTTAGGTTCATATTATTGCTATACCGATTCTCCAACAGATTATAAACATTTATTAAAAGAAATAAATAAAGAGCTAATAAAACTAAAATTTTTACCATTAAATAAAGTTCCATTTATAGCTGGCACAATGTTTTTAGCTAGAGCAAATTTATTACAGCCACTAAAGAAATATAGTATAAATGATTTCGCTATAACCAGCTCTAAAGTAAAAGACGGAACATTAGCGCATGTATTTGAACGTTTATTTTCAGCAATAATAATTCAGCAAGGCTATCGGTTATATCCGCTAAAGCATGATATATTTTGGCTCAAATTATTAACTCCAACCATAAAGAGATTCATATATCAAAAAAAGATTACCAATTCGGGCAAGTTAATAATCAAAGTATGTAAGATTCCCGTATATTCAAGAAAAGAGGCAATGTAATGAATTTAAAAATCTTAAAAATATTAAAATCGTTTAATCTTATTGAAGAAAAAAAATATGATGAAAAACAACAAATTGAATTAGTAAAAACATCAACAATATTTAATTCAAAATGGTATTTATCTCAAAATCCAGATGTGAAACTCAAAAAAATAGGCGCAGCCAAACATTATGTAAAATATGGATGGAAAGAAGGTAGAAATCCAAGTATGGAATTTAACACTAATGAATATATAAAAAAGCATCCTGAAATTCTGCAAAATAATATTAATCCAATAGTCCACTACCTATATAATAATAAAAATAACGCAAATAAAGAAAAAATAACTCAAGAAAGATATAACCTAATAAAAAATTCTAGTTTTTGGAATGAAAAGTGGTATTTAGAGAATAATCCAGATGTAAAAAGGGCTAAAATTAACCCAATAAATCATTATCTTAAGTATGGAAGTGGTAATCATCGTAATCCAAGTCCTAAATTCAATGATAAGCTATATTCTACATTATATCCTAAAATCAAAGATAAGTGTGCTTTAGAATATTTTGAACAACACAAAAAACACATTGATAAATTTGATGTACTGCTAATATCTTCAGTTCCGCAAAATGACGGAGTGTACATTTGGCGAATAAAATTTTTAGAAGAGCTATTACAAAAAAATGGTATAACTTGTAAAATAGAAATTATACCTGAAATATCAGACACATTTTTTGAAAAAATACATGCATGTAAAGCTGTAATATTCAGTCGTCCAGTATGTAGAGACCCTCATTTATCTATCATTAAAATGATAAAAGATAATAACAAAAAACTAATTATAGATACAGATGATTTGCTTTTTCCTGAATATGCCTTTTGTTCAGGAGGGTATAAATCAGGATATACAACGTTTTCAAGTACAAAATATAATATGAATATGCATTCAATATGTTTTAACTTTGCTGATTATTGCAGTTGCTCTACAGAATTAATCAAAAAAACAATAGAAAACAATTTAAATAAATCATGTAAAGTTTATAAAAATGCCATTTCAGATAAATATCTCTTGAAAAATCCCAAAAAAAATTACTCATCAAAAGAATTAAAAATATTATATGCATCAGGTTCATCAACTCATGATTATGATTTTTCTAATATATTCTTACCGATATTAAATTTTTTACTAAAACACCAAGATGTAAAATTAACAATATTAGGTTCATCAGGAGTAGGGAGCTTTTTTAACAAAATCACAGATAGAATAGAAATTATAAATAAAGTAGATTTTAATTGTATGTTAGATGTTTTTGAAAAACACGATTTATTGCTAGTTCCCCTAGATAATAATGATTTTAATAACGCCAAAAGTAATATAAAATATATCGAGGCAGGTGCTAGAGGCACACCTGTTCTAGCAAGAAACTGCAAAGAATTTTCACAAGTGATAAAAGATAGAAAAAATGGCTTTCTATATACTCCAGAAAACATAGAAGCACAATTAGAGTATATCTATAAAAATAAAAACAAACTCAACAAAATTGGAGAAAATGCTCGAAAAGATATAATAAAAAATCATATAACCTCCACTGATAATGCTGATTTTATCAATTTTATAAGGAATATAATATGCTAATAGATGTAAATGATAATTCAAAAAAAAATATTTTTTGTTATTTAAATGGTAAGCATCATTTTGAGCTATTTTACCAGATTATTAATCAAAATAAAGATATTAATTTTTTTATTTATTCGCCTAATGTTAATTTAGACGACTTTATTCAATCGAAATTACACATGCTAAATAATGTAACCTTAATAAAAAATAATGAAGCAGAAATTTATGAATTAATATATAAAATAAAAGCATTCGGCTTAATGATAACCACAGATTCACAGGCTACATCAGCACATAAGAAATCTTTGCAATTTGTAAATTTTTTTCAAAAAAATAATATAAAAGTACTAGAAATACAACATGGATTATTCCAATTAGGATTACATTATTGTGCCGAGCCAGATAAAGAAAGCCTCAAAAGTGATTGCTTATATTTACCAAGTTATGCAGATTATGTTTTAACATATTATAAGACCTCATTACCAAATGAAATAGTAATCGGATATCCTCTATATACAAAAGAAAATATACACACTATAAATGGAGAATATACACTAATTTTATCTAATTTGCACTGGAGTGTATATACAGATTCTCAAAAAAATTTATTTTACACATCTATTATTCAGTTAATACAAAACAATCCAGATACGCTATTTATATGGAAAATGCACCATGGAGAAATAAAACAATTAGATAAAATCAAAGAAATATTAAAAATCTTTGGAGAAATGAAAAAAAATATCATATTTACAAGTGATGACAACTTATTCAAATATACTACAACATCAGAATTAATAAAAAATTCGAAAAATGTCATTTCAACCGTATCAACAGTCTTGCTTGAATGTGAAATGCATAATAAACCAACTCTAGTTTATCAATCTTCATCTATACAATGTCTAATTAATAAAATAAAACAAAAAGACACTTTTAGAAATTACGAAGAGCTAGAAGCAAAATATAATTTGAATTTACAACCGATTAAAACAGGTTTATTGCAAAAATATAATAATAATATCGTAAAACAAACAATAGATAAATATTACAAAACCCCAGATAATACAAACATTTTAGATGATATTATAAATTTTTCTTTTTCGCTAATGTGCTAAAAAATCAAAATAATATAGAGAATATTAACATATTTATCTGTAACCTTATAAAAGTCATAACAATGGACGTAAGGAGAAGATAAATGACAGCAAAAAGATTTATGCTAAATGAAACAAGTTATCATGGACAAGGTGCAATTAATGAAATTATCACCGAAGTAAAATCAAGAGGTTTTAAGAAGTGTCTTGTTGTAACCGATGCCGATTTAGTAAAGTTTGGCGTTGTTAAAAAAGTAACAGATTTATTAGATAAAGCAAAATTTAAATATGCTATTTTTGATAAAGTAAAAGCAAATCCTAGTGTAGATGTAGTAAAAAATGGTGTAAAAGCCTTTCAAAAAGCAAAAGCAGATTATATGATTGCCATTGGCGGTGGTTCTCCACAAGATACAGCAAAAGCAATTGGAATTATTATTAATAATCCAGAATTTTCAGATGTTACATCTTTAGAGGGAGTTGCACCAACAAAAAATAAGAGTGTTCCAGTAATAGCTGTAGCTACCACGGCAGGAACAGCCGCAGAAACAACAATCAACTATGTAATTACTGATGAAAAGAAACGTCGTAAATTTGTGTGTGTAGATCCGCATGATATTCCTGTAGTTGCTGTTGTAGATCCTGATATGATGTCAACAATGCCAAAGGGACTAACTGCAGCTACTGGTATGGACGCATTAACTCACGCGATTGAAGGATATACAACTCTTGGGGCATGGGAATTAGCAGATACATTAAACTTAAAAGCAATAGAAATTATTGCAAGAAGTCTTAAAAAAGCTGTAGAAAATGATGCTAAGGGTAGAGAAGATATGGCTCTTGGTCAATATATGACAGGTATGGCTTTTTCAAACGTTGGTTTAGGTGTGGTACATGGTATGGCGCACCCACTATCAGCATTTTATGATACTCCTCATGGTATAGCAAATGCGGTATTGTTACCTTATGTTATGGAGTTTAATGCTTCACATAGTGGTACAAAATATCGTGAAATTGCTAAAGCAATGGGAGTAAAAAACGTAGATGCTATGAAGCAAAAAGAATATCGTGATGCAGCAATAAATGCTGTTAAAAAGCTTTCAAAAGCAGTAGGTATTCCAAAAACATTAAAAGAAATTGGTGTTAAGAAAGAAGATTTAGAAGCTTTAACAGATGCAGCAATGGCAGATGTGTGTACAGGTGGAAATCCACGTCCTTGCACTAAAGCTCTTATCTTAAAAGTATATGAAAAAGCCTATAATGGCAAATAATATATCAAAAAAACAAAAAAGGCTGGTAAATACCAGCCTTTTTTATGAATTAAATAACACTTATTCAACAAAATTATTTTCGAGCATGCTCTTTACTTTTCTAGGATTTTTAATGCTTGTAAACAAAACAAAGGAAACACCAGTTCCTGTAAAATAAATATCAGCATACCCCCAAAGACGTTGCCATAATGTTTGTTTAATTTCAACAGATTCAATTCTAGTATTTTTCAACTCTTCAGTATTAACAGCAATAATACCTGTTTTACAAATAACACGCTTATTAGTCACAACCATTTCAGTCATTTGTAAATGTAAAAATTTGCAAACCCCCATAAATAAACAAAAATAAGCAACAGCGCCCTGATATGGAAAGTAAGGACTTCCTCCCGTTGGAGAAGATGTAATATGCATTACGTATAACAAAAATACACCAATAGCAAAGAATATAAAAGATGCAGTATAGGCAAAAATATGCAAAAGTGCTACATTTACAATATATTCATCATTAGATAGTGTTTTAGACACATAACTACTTTTTCTAATTTCCTTTCTCGAAAGTTTTACCTCAATAATATTCTCTTCAGCAGGTTGAGAACGATATCCTTTCATTTGTTCTTGAAACATCTTAAATTGCATCAATTCTTCATCAGACATTTGTACATTTTCAACAGGTTGAGGTTGATACCTTTTCATTTGTTCTTGAAACATTCTGAATTGCATCAATTCTTCATCAGACATTTGCACATTATTCTTATCCATATTTTCCCCCATGTATCATCAAACTTCTTTCATTATAAATAATAAACATTAAAAGTCTATAAAAATGTTGCAATTACATCAATTTTGTTGTATAATAACAAGGTAACGGGAGATAATAATGGCAAAAATAATAAATGAAAATGATTTTGCAGCTTTAAGACTGTATGAAGAAAATACAGATATGCATAAAATTGTTTCATCCAAAATAAGAGAAATATTTGTTCGCTTATACCAAAATACAGAAGTTAATCCTGATGATTTTTATTTTACTATTTTTGAAGATGAACAAGCTAATGCCTTTTTCATAGAAAAAAAGCATACAGAAGAAAAGCAAAAAAATATAATAGCAATCTCTCGAGGATTAATATTTAAATGTGAAAATGAAGCAGAATTAGCCGGAATTATAGCTCACGAATGTGGACACTATCTATGGAACGAGTTACTCGGCGGTAAAAATAGCCATTTTCAAGAAGTTGCTGCAGATTTGCGAGCTGTAGACCTATTAATGAACGGCGGATATAATCCAAGAAATCACTTAAATGTATGTAAAAAAGTGCTAACAGAAGGGGTACATCGTAGAGATATTACCATAGACGTACATGGGAATAGCTTGGCACGTGTTGATTACATTGAGGATTATATGACAAAGATAGCTAATGAACAAGGTGATTTTTCCCCAATACCAGAAGAACCTGATGTTAGTTATAAAGAGTTTCAAAAACAAGTTGAAGATATATACAAAGAAGAAGGGTATAATAATTGGTTAGAAACAAAGCTAATAGAAAAATATAATACAGATGATATAGATGTACTAGGTGCAGATAAAGTTTTAACACTTATATCGGAAGTTCTTGATGAACAAGAAGTTATAATTCCGGAATATTTAATACAAATAAGTGGTACGGTAAATCATTTAAACAGAAATCATTGTTTTGATAAAAAAACTCCTGAAACAACCAAATTATGCGAAGATATATTTACAAAAATCGAGAAACTACGTCAAAAAGAGTATGAAAAAGAAAAATATGAAACAAGTAATATAAAACGCTGTCTTTCAATAAATCATAGAATTTTAGAAAGTTTTAAATTAGATTTATTCGGAGATTTTAAAAAACAGCAAGAAAATATACGAAATTTATGCCAAAGTAAGACCAAAGAAGAAACAATTCATTGGGCTAAAGAAATGTATAAATTAAAAGATACATTGCTTTATGCACATGATTTTAATAAAACAGAAGAAAACGAATGGCCAAAATTAAATCCTCTAGGAAAAGATAATATAGGAAGAAAACTTCCTGTGAGGGAATTATTGGATTATATGCATGATAATACTAAGAGAGAAGAACTAGATGCATTGAATTTTGCTCGTGAATCACTTTTTAGTGATGCTTATTCTGTTAAAGAATATTCACATCCAGATTACAATGAGGACGAATATTTTTTAGATGAAAATGGAATTGTATTGTATTATGGGGAGGAAGCTAAAGAGAAAAATCAAGAAAGAAAAAAAGAAATAGAAAGACAAGAAGAAATAAACAGCCAAATTACTTGCAGAAAAGTAGCCAAAGAGTTTTATGATAAAGATATAGAAACAATTAATATATACAGCACACTGGCATTATTTATACAAGAAAAAGATCCAGCTAAAAAGAAGGAACTTGCTGATATATTGCAAGAAAAGATGATTACAAAAGAAGGAAATCCGATACAATTTCGTTTACTTTCGGGAGCTCGTTTTTATCAAGAAGATATAGTAAAAAAATTGGGAGAAGAATTTAGAAATTCAGAAGCATTTAAGTATTTTATACAAGGTAAAGACACAGCAGTACAAGAACTTATCAGAGTAGATGAACATTTGTTTTTAGAAGATAAAATTAAATCTATAGAAGAAAATACTCTCAAAACAGAAGAAGATAAACCAAAAGAAAAACAAAGAGCTTACGAAGAATATACTGTATACATGGAATTAAACAGATACATGCGCAGAGATTGTTGTGTTGAGAGTCAGGAAACTTTAACAATGGCTCTTTTAGATTTGGCTAAATATTTTGAAGAAAACGGATACAAAGGAGCCGGAGATTTATATAATCTTGCAGAAAGAGAGACTTATAAAACATATAATTATCGTACAAAAAAAATACCAGAGAGCCAATATAAACAATCTGCAACTCGAGAAAAAGATGGACAAGAGTACAAATATTACATAGATCAGTATGAAGAAGAGTATAATCGTCGAATTATAGCGCTTAAGCAAAAAGTTTATAGAAGAATGTCAAGAAGCTCTCAAACGTATAACTTTTTTGGTGAATATAGTAGTGCAGAAGCTCCATTAGAACGAATAACTATGGAAAACTTCAGATACAGAGAAAAAGCAGAATTGCTGCAAAATGTTATAAAAACAGCTCAAATATCGGAAGATAGAACAAAAATATTACATGATTATAACAGACCGGAAGAATACCAAAAAAAGGCATGGAAATATGCAGGAATTTTGATTGTTGCAGATGAATTGCGTCAAGGAAAAGATTTTGATATCAAAAAAACGATGGAGAGTATTCGTTTTTGTATTAGTCGAGAAAGATATGCTCCTATTGTACCGGATATTTTTGCTAAAGCAATTGAGGAACGAGGAAAATTTAAAGAATTAAGCTTACAAGATAAATTGTACGTATACGAAGTTATGGAACAAAGGGGATTATTTTCAGAAAAATATGCAAATAAAGAAACATTTTTCAAGTCTATAGTAAAAGATATTATAAATCATCCTAATCGTGAAGAAGCTGTACAAATTGCAGAAGATTTGCTAAGTAACAGCTTTACAACCAGAAAAGAGGAAAGAGAAGGACGAAGTGAAAATATAGATTTTCTTAATGAACAAGATAAACTTATAGATTTTTACGCACAATATCAAGCAGATAAATTAGGAATAGATGATGGTTCTGAAGAATACTTTGAAAAAATATCTTTATTAACAGATGAAATATTAAAAGATATCCCCGTATCATACGGTAATGGGAATGTTAGAAGAGAAAATAAATTTTCTCAAACAATTAAACAATCAATTTTAAGAAGTATCTCCGATAAGGTGGTTTCTCAAGAATTAACAGCTCAAATGTTAGAAGAAAAAGGAGCCGCTCTTGTAGATGGAAACACTCCTGAAAAATATGACTATCACGCAAGAGTAGCCGAAGCAGTGATGAGTTATATCGCACAAGATAAAAAAAGAGCAGAAAGTTTTATAAATTTTCTTACTGAAGATTATTCTGATGAATCTGCAGATAAATTATTAGATTTTACATCAGCAGGTAAACCGGGCAGAGATACGAGAAAAGGTATAATAATATCGCTATCTTCATCTGATAAAAACATTGTTTTAGATAAATATACCTTAAAAATGGTGCATGAGAACTTTTGGCATGCAGATTTGGCTGTAAGAGCAGTTATGATGAAAAGCTTACTTCATTCATATTCGGAAAATCCAGAAGAATTATTGAATTTAACTATCAATATGCATTTCAAAGAAGATTCACCATATTATAAAGATGCTCATTTGGTTGTAAAGACAGTGTATAATAATCTTCAAGATTACGAAAAAGATTTAATTCTAGCGGCCCTGATTTCAGCCAATAAACGCGATAAAAACAGCCAAAAACAAGATGGTGAAGCTATAGGTGAAGGCTTGAAAATGTTTTTTGAAAACAAAGGACCTGCTTTTGTTAAATTCGGGCAATTATTGAGTTATCTTCCGCAACTTTCTCCAGAAATAAGAAAGCCACTGGCTAAATTACGTGATAAAGCTGATATTCCGACCAGAGCAGAAATTTTTGATTTGCTTAAAGAAACTTTACCGGATGAAGAATTAGCAAAAATCACTCGCGTTGATAAAGTGTTAGGAGCCGGCTCATTCTTTATAACTACAAAAATTAAATATAATGGAGAAGATAAAGTTGTTGCTATAATGCGCCCACATGCAAAAGAATTGGCTCAATCAGGTATGGATATGATAACAAGAACAATTAATGATTTAGCTAAAGTAGATAAAAAATATGAACCATTAAAAAACATCGCTAAACAAGCAAAACTTTCAGCAATGGATGAAACAGATGTAGAAAAGGATTATCAAAAATTTTGTGAAGCTATTAGAATTTATGAAGAGATAAAAATAGTCACTCCTAAAGGCGAATTTGAGCCACATGTTGCAAGATGGCAAAGTTATGGCTCCGGTAAAGATGGACAAGTATACAAAATAATAGATATGGCAGGTGGTAGCGCTCTAACTTCATCTAAGTTAACAACAGAACAAAAACACGATATGGCCGTGGCATACGTTACATTAGAACTTTGTAATTTATTATCAGGTAAAAAATGGGATACCGACCGTCACCAAGGACAGCAAAATTTTGAACAAAAAGATTTTTCTAATTTTGTTATTGGAATATTTGATACTGGAGCTCAAATGGCAAAAGGTCCAAATAAAAGAGATAAAGTGCTTCTCGGTAAGATGTTATACGGCATGATAAGAGCTGCCCGTAATGGAGAAAATATTACAGATTATATGCTGAAAAAGGTAAAACAAATAGATAAACTCGGAAAAATTTTTAATTTTGATACTTTATACATAGATGATGTTCAAAGAGGAATCACCGCTCTATCTGATATAATTACTTATCAAAAAGAAGTTAAAAATGATAGGGGCGAAATTGTTACACCAGAAAAAAGTCTAACAGCAGAAGAAGTAAGTCAGATAGCCGGTGCAATTTTAGATTCCGGATTAGTTGATAAAGATGTATATAATACCATAAAAGCAAAAGCCATATTAAATAAATTTGGTGTTTTCCGCAAAGGATGGGCAAAATCTTTATCAGAGGGTATTAAAAAGATTGCTTCATCAATAAGCATAGAAAAAAGAGAAAAACCTATAATGTATGCTCATGTAAAACGTAAAGATAAATCGGAAGAAGAAATAGAAAAACTAGAAAAAACAGAGAAAAAAGAAAGAAAATTAGGTGTAAGTACTAAACATATAGCCACAAAAGATACAAATAATAATCTCATAAATAAACTTAGAATAAGACTTCAACGCGGAGCTTAGAATTTAGAAGTTAAAATACTTCATTATCACATTATATTGTTCAATATTTTCATCCAAATAAATAAAAATATCTTCTTTATCTACATAAACAGATCTTTTTTTAGGACTTATTAGCCAATTATATATACCGCTCGTATCAAAAGGGATTTGTTTTGAAAAACTTTCAGCATAATTTTTCTGCTCATCGTCTAAAAATTCATTATTTAACACAACCACTGGATGCACGTTTAATATAAATAAATTTCCCCAAATTGGATTATACTTTTCAGTAAAAAATAAACTACTATCAAAAAATGGCTGTAGATAATAGCCATATGAATAATATTCACTATAAAGTTTTAAATAATTTAATCTATATTCTGCTATATCTGCAAATTTCTTTCTTCCATATAGTCCACCAATACTATATAGTCGATACTTTTTATTAAAATCAATTTGAGGTAATAAATCATTTCTAATTCTATCCATCTTATATTCGTCTTGTTTATTTCCTAAATACCATATTTTTTGTGTCGCAAAATTACTATTGCAAAAAGTAAAAATTAAAACAACAGAGCAAAGATACGCAAAATTTTTAACAAACTTTATATTACAAGACATTGTCACAGCAAATAATAAAGCTATTACATATGGAACAGAAAAAAGATTTATCCTATACATATAAAAAACATTATGCGGAGAAATATAAGCAGATGTTAACATTGCAAGAAGCAATATATACAATAAAATAGAAGCAATAATCATTTTTTGCTTTTTATAGGCATAGATTATATATAAAACAACAATTCCTTGCAGAGTAAGTGCAAATATATTAGAGCAAAAAGGTGTAGGAAATAACAAAATCTTAAATCCAATAATAGGATTGTTTAGAAATTTAAGCAAAATATCTTTTATAGAAAGAATTTGTGTATTATACATAAAGGATTGCACAATATCATAACTTTTTAAAATTTCGAAAACAATAAAGTAAATTAAACCAGAGGCCAAAGCGCATAAACAAACGGGATAATATTTTTTTAATAATTCCTTATACGACAGGTTACCAATTAAAAAATCAATAATTAAGGAAGCTACAATTAAAGTTACAATCATATTAATTACAGGAGAATATCCTAATAGAGCAATAATCCATAACATTATAGACAGCCATATATTTTTAGATAAAGAAAAATATAAACCCAAAACCACAAACAAATGCCAAAGCATTATAGAAATAGATATAAATGTATAATACAAATGAGATAGTATATATGGATTAAGCACAATAATTAAAGAAAATAAAACAACTATAATGTAATTTTGAGGCAGTCTCCAAATTTTTGCTAATAAAACAGTAGCAAGTGTATAAAAAGCTAAACTAATAAAGGAATATAAAATAGGTAGAATTTGTCCATCAAATAGAAATGAATGCAATATAAATTGCGTAATTCTACCTTCCCAAATTCCTTGACCAATATTAGTGCCAAATCGCATATAGTAAAAATCATGATTTCCAAAGAAGAAAGTTGTAGTATAAAAAGAAAATACAATCAAAGAGATAGCATAAACTATCCCTATACACTTTAACCAAAAAAATTTTTCTTTATCACTAATCATATAATCACCTACAACTATGCTATATTTTAGAAACATAAAATTATAATGCAAAACCAATATTTAGTTTATGCAAATAAAAAAAGCCCTGCAAAAACAGGGCGTGTAAGACTATTGATAAGTATTATCAATACGAAAAAGTGACTTTACAACCATCCATTGTGATAAACTCAGTATAGCCCGGCTCAACGTGTACTTTTGAACAACGAGAAACAAACGGAGCACCTGGGATATTTGTCATAACAACATACGGATAGTTGGACTGATCTTCAAGCTGAACAACGTAAAGCTTTTCTTTACCAGTATCAACTACAGGTTTCAGAGACTTATCAGCAATTTTTTTGCTACCAAGATAAAGATTTCCATCTTCTAAACGAAAATCTTTTGAGTTAAATTGTTCGTTAAACATATGTATAGAGATTTTATAATTGTATATTATTAGCCGCAAATATTACAAATTTAAACAAAAAAGTCAACAAAAATCTAAACTACATTTTAGGTAAAAACACTTGATTAAACATTTTATTTGTGTTAAAATAAATAAAAAGGGAGTATGATTATGGCTAAATACGGATATGATAAAGAAAATGCTGAATTTTTACCTCAGAAAATAGTTGAGGAACTTCGAATAATCGCCCATGATACAGAATTAGGGCAATATTTTAGTGATTATATGGTTGAAACTGTAAGTAAAATATTTTTAGCCAAAAACAAAGCTTTACTTCAAGATAAAGATAAAAAATTAGCAGATGAAATTAGAGCTCGCCAAACGCAAGATACCGAAAAAGAAAAACTAGATGAACATTACCTTGAATCTCATATTATTGAAAACGAAGGTTCTCCAATAACGGATATAGAGAGCATGCGTGAGTATGTACGCAATAATTTTTACTTTGTTATCAGTGATGAAGATAATGAAAACGCTTGGATTATGCCAAAGGGCGACAAAAAAGTAGTAAATGTAAATAGAAAAATGCTAGAATTTGCGCAAACATCTGCTCAAATAGAAGGTGTTATTGCACATGAACTAGGACACTTCTTTGTTAATGAAATATATGAAAATGCTTCAAATGGTAATATAAATGAAACCCTTGCTGATAAGCACGCCATAGATTGCTTATATTATATGGGGAAGAATCCTGCCGAATATTGTGATGTATTTATCAGGTTTAATGATATCCAAAATATGACAGAAATAGATGCAATTTTAGCTGGTGTAGAAGATGAACATGGTTCGCCATCATCACGTTTGCAAGCAATGGAAGACTATATAGAACTAACCTATGGAGATGCTATATTAGAATTAGAAGAAAATGAAGCTCAACAAAGTAAAAACCAACAAGAAGATGAGGAATTCATTAGGGTTAAAGAAAATATAGAAAAATTACATGAAAGAAGTGAATATATAGGCTATTTTGAGAATAAATTTATAGAAGATGCTGAGTTTGCGCCTTATTTAAATCCTACAAAAGATAAGTTAGATATAAGCAGAGTTCCTTTTGAAAAAGTAATAGATAAACTATTGGAATTGTCTAATGATGAAAATTTTGCTTACATTTCAAGAATTCAAGACTGTGCATATTTGCTATCAAACAGCTCAAAGGATGGCGTAGAGTTAACCCCTGAGTTACAAGAAAAAGCATCAAAATTGTTAACCATAGCTAGTGATTACGTTATAATAAATAGTCCGTCAATATCTAATAAAAATCAAACAAATTTAGAATATGAAATAAATATACAGATGAAGTATATTTCAGATTACTATGATCGTCCGTATGGCACAAATGAATTAGTTTTGGCATTATATAAAGAGGCTAAAGAAAATGGAGAAGATATTAATGCCAATGTACTTGCAGAAAGATTAGAGGCTGTATTAAAAGAACAAAATATTGTTCTTCAAGACAGCAGATCCGCACAATATAAAGGAAAAGAAGTAGCTCTAGGATATGAAGAAATAAAATTATTATCTTTAGTTAGGCCCAATAGCCCATGTTTATCAGATGATATCAAAAAAAATAGATTGCAATATCTTAAATTTCATAATGTTCCTGATGAGGCAAAACACCGTTCCTCTGTAGACGAGTTGGCTTTTGCTTTAGCATACCCTAATCTAAATTTAAACGAGCATAAAAAAGAATTGGCACAACAACATTCAGATAAAGACATTTCGGAATGTAAAAACGCTTTTTATGCAAAAATCTTATCTACTCCACATCTAACATTATCTTTGCCATATGCTTTTAATGAAGAAAAAAAGGAAATAGAAAGAGCAAAAAATGGAAATGTCAATACAATAAAGATAATGGAATATTCAAAATTTGCATTTGACTTACCAGGTTATACTATGCCATCTAAAGAAAAAGCAATAGGCTCAACAGTTGAATGGTCTACACTATTGTCCGATAATAAAAACAAAGTACATCATTTATCAGCAATGTCACTTCTAGGACTTACCAAAGATGACGATGTAGAAGATGCATTATGTGAGCTAGGCGATATTAGAGTTAATAAAGAAGATTATACCAAAGTAGTTTCATTAGTTAAGTTTGAAGATGAAGAATATGATTTTGTAACAGATAATAGTGGTAAAATTATAGCAATAGATGAAGAAGCAAAGGCTTTAAGACAAGAAAAAAGTGATACATATAAGGCAAGAAAACAGCAAGAAATATCAAATAATTTTGAAACTCAGCTTAATATGCTAAATGCTATCTATACCATAAAAGAACTTACTTCAAAAGAGAGAACACCACAAGAGGAAGAATTATTAAAAGAAACAACAGACTACATAATAAATTATCCTTCTGTAGAGCAATATTTATATCTAACAAAAACCTTTGGATTAGGCACCTTTAATAATCTAAAAAAAGAATTAAGCTATATTTATATGCCTTTAGATGAAGAACAAATAAATAAAGATTTTGAAAAATTGCAACAAAGCCAATTATATAAAGATTATTTTGATGATAAACAGGAAACTTTAACAGCTGAAGAAAAAAGACATAAAATACATGAGTTTATGTCTTTAAATGCTCAAGAAAATACAGCAAAAATGTTAGCAGCTATATCTCCTACAATGATAAGTCTTGCACGTGATTTGCAAGAAAAAAACAAAAATGAATATATAGGCTCATACATAGAGGGATTAGCAGATACTATCTGGGAAAGTACCGCCGATATCACAGGACAAGAGAGAGAAAATATTAAACAAGTATGTTTAGCAATATATAATGTAGGTGTAAAAGAAGTAGAAGGTATAATAGGAAGTAAGGATAACTTTCATGCCGCAACAATTTATGTAAATAAAAAAATACCTTATTATGAAACCTGTAGAGCTAAATTAGGATTAAAAGAAACTGATAAAAATCCAGAACAATTATATGCAAATCTTCAAGAAACAATTAATGATAAAAATTATCGTAATGGAGATTATAATGGTCTTCCTAAGGTTTTATTAGGAATGGAACAATATATATTTGCAGAATATGAAGTTTTACGATACTTAAATAATCCAGAAAATCCACCTGTAGATATTAAAAAATTATTAGAGTCTTACCCTAAAATTACATATGTGAAAACATCATCTAAGGAATTTTGTAATTATATTTCAAATTACATATTAAATCATGGTTTTAAAGATTTAAGTATTTATGAACAAAAAGAAATATATGATTTAATGTCTCATAAATCGTTATTTGATTCAGAAAGCGAAATAAAATTTGAGTTTTTAGAGCAATTGAAACAATCATATTTAAAATTGCCAGAAGAAGAAAAAGAAAATGCAGCAATAATGATGCTTCAAGATAAAAAAATACCATATAAACAATATGATAAGTTTTTAGGAGTGAAAATTACAGATAAAGTTGATATTGTAAATTCAGTTGATTATCGTCCAATACGTGAATTTTTTGAAGAGGAATATGCAAATATATATACAAGCCGTATCGGAAAAGAACCTATTTTAGGTAATACAAAGAGCGATGGTACATCTGTAACCAACGAAGATATAGTATCATACCATAACAATATTATATCATTTATGAATTTTACAAATCAAACTATGAGCGATACTGTAAAGAACGAATTGTTTGCATTAGTTGCAAACAAAATTGAAGCTCAACAAGATTTATCTGAAAAATTTGCAATATCACTTAAACACCAAGAAGATGATAATGATTTAGGGTTCAAAAATGAAGCTTCTGCAAGAGTGATAAGTTCACTAAATGAGTTTTTAACAGTATGTCCAAATAGTAATTTAGATGTTATAAATTTTTTAACAGAACCTTGCACCCAAGAAAGTATTGATAACTTCAAAAAAAATTTACACACAAATCTATGCGATATTTATCCGCTGATAATGTCTCATCAAAGTGGCGAAGCCCCTGTACCAATGACACAAGAAGAAAAAGATGACTTAAAGAAAGGCTTAGATGAAATAAGAAATGAAGATTTAAAAATATTTCATAGCGAATTTAGGGGAAAGAGCATAGAGGAAGGTGCTGTTGTAATGCAGAGATTACTTGGCAACTACTCTAAAAATAATGTTAATAAAGCAGTTGAAGTTGTGCTAGATAAATTTATGGAAAAAGATGATCCCTATTACCAAGATGCCAATAATATATTATGTAGCTTATATGCAAGAGGACTAGGAGCAGGCTATTACCGTAAAGATCAAGCAAGATTTATGTTAGGCGCAATGTTAGCAGCCAAAAAGCCAACTGAAGACGGTCAAAGTGTAAATATGTCAATCGGTGAAGCTTTAGCAAAGTTTTGCTCAAACAATGGTCCAGCTTGGGTAAAGTTCGGACAAGCATTGTCAAATATACCTAATTTACCAGACGATATCAGAAAACCTTTATCTGTATTAAAAGATAGAGCTACAACATTGAATAGATGGGAGATATATGAAGAATTAAAAGAAAATCTTCCAGAAGAAAAGTTAAAATCAATAAAAAGAGTTGGCAAAGTTCTTGGTGCTGGTTCATTTTATATATCAGTTGAGGTAGAGGACCAAGAAGGTCAAAAAAGTGTATTACAAATGATGCGTCAAAATGCCGCCAAAGATGCATATAATGAATTTAAAAAAATAGGCAGAACCATAGAAGAATTATCTAAAAAAGATAACAAATACTCTGTTTTAAAGACAATTGTAGCTAGAGCAGAAGAAAGCGCAAAGACAGAAATTGATATTGCAATGGGCTATGCTCAATATGTAGAAGCATATAAAAATTACAATATGGTAGATAAACTAGAAGTTGATGGTGTTAAGTTTAATCTTAGTCTATGTCCATGGAAAGACTGGAATTATAATAAAGAAACAGGTTCAGGATATAAAGAAATGGAATTTGGAGACGGTAAGTCTTTAGCTAAAATAGATTGTACCCCAGAAGAGAAAAAAATATTAGCCATAGGATATTTGACCACAGAGTTAGGAATTTTATTGAGCGGTCGAGCTTGGGATATTGATAGACATGCAGGACAACAAAATTTCAATGTTAATCGTGATGAAAACGGTAAAATAACAAGCGTAGACGTTAATATTTTTGATACTGGAGCTTTAAGAAAAGCACCTAGCGAAGAAGATAAATTATCATCAGCACATTTCTATGCTGAAGTTATAAAATCTGTTATAAACGGAGAAAAGATTAATGATGTAATGTTTAGAGAGGTTGAAAAACTTGAAAAGCAAGGCAAAGATGCCTCTTATATTTCAGACATTCAAAGAGGATGTATTGCATTAGCTGATATTTGCGAATATCAAAAAGAAGAAAAAGATAGCAATGGTAAGGTCATAAAAGAAAGTAAAAGCTTAACAGCAAATGATTTTGTTCAAATAATATCATCAATAGCTAATTCTGGTATGCTTGACCACACAATATCTGATAATGTTTTAAGTGGAATATTAAAAGATAAGAAGTTTTTAGCTAAGCTAGCTATAAATCAAATAAAGAAAAAAGTATCCAAGATTGGAACTAGTAAAAAAGAAGAAGAAACAGTAAAAATTACTTTTCAAGCCAAACCAATCACTCAACAAAAAGAAGAAAATAAAAAAATAGATGAAGCACTACAGTTTTCAGAAGATAATCCTTTCAAAACAAAAGAAATAGAAAAATTAAGTAAAAAAGAACGCAAAGAAAAGATTGACAAAGAAAGAAAAGGTAATAAGCTTAGTAGGAATTTACAAGCGATGTACTTGAAAATGTGCAGAAAACATATGTAATATATTTTCACAAACCACATAAAAACATATTTATAAATAGAAAGCAAAAGTATGATAGAAATAGTTTTAGACGCTAATGAGGGAAATGAGTTCTGTGGTAAAACATATCCTATAATAGAAATAAAATCACAAAATAACTATAATTGGGAAAATTATAAAGAACTAGCTCGTAACTATATTTCTTTGTATCAAGAAGAAAAAGCCATCATAATTTACATAAAAGATGAAAATTTTTCGTTAAACAAATTATCTCTAGCCTTGTTTGTAGAATCAATAAAAAACGAAACAAACTTAGAAAATGCTGTGTTTAAGGTAAAAGATTTAAATAAAGCTCGTCAAAACTATTATCCCTATGTTGCTTTAACTATCGCTATAAAATATGTATTAAAGTGGTTAAATGAAAGTCCATCAGCAATATATAAAAGTATATCAGAACTAGGGTACTTAGATTTAGATATCCAAAGGAGTTATGCAAAAAATACTCTAAATATAAAATATGAAGGAAGCCCAGAGCCAGTATATACGTATAAAACAACAAATGTATTTGATGCTCTAGCAATAGCAGGATTATTAAAAGCCATATCTTTAGCTAAAGTAAAAGCTTGTTTTAACGTTGAAATGTTGCTAGATGAAACTCCACAAAATATGAATACAGACGAAATTGTAGAAAAAATTATTAAAAATATTTCAACTTGGATTGACTAGATAAATCACATAATAGTAATATATTGTAAAATATATAAATTATAGTGAGGTCACAATGTATATGAAAAAGATCTTTTCAATCCTAGTTACTTTAACATTGCTTGTTACCGGATGTGATGATACTAATCAATCAGCAAAACAAACAAGTTTGCCCACGGTAGATGTATTAAAAATTAAAGCTCAAAATGTCCCACTCTCTTTTTCTTTTACTGCTCGCGCTCAAGGGTATAAAGAAACAGAGGTAAGAGCTAGAGTCGGGGGAATTTTATTAAAACGCAATTATAAAGAAGGTTCAGAAGTAGAAGAAGGTAGTGTTCTTTTCGAAATAGACCCTGAACCATATGAAATAGCCCTCAAACAAGCAGAAGCTAAATTAGCTCAAAATCAAGCAGAATTAAAAAATGCTCAATCACAATTAAATCGCACACAAACTTTATTCAAAAAGGGATATGCAAGTGAAAAAACGCTAGATGATGCTATAGCAAAAGCCGATTCGCTCAAGGCCACAGTTCAAATGTCTGAAGCAAACGTCGATGAAGCTAAGTTAAATCTAAGTTATACAACAGTAAAAGCGCCAATTAGCGGATTAACAAGTTTAGAAGCTCAATCAGAAGGAAGCTTAATTTCTACTTCAGGTTCATCTGGTATTTTAACAACCATAACTCAAATAAATCCAATATATGTACTATTTTCTGTATCAGAAAATGAATTAATGGCACTAACTAATATGGTTGATAGTGGTAAAGTAAAAAATCCCAATGGTGGCAAAGATATTTATGCTAAATTAGAGTTAAGTGACGGTAGTATGTATAATGAAGATGGGAAAATTAATTTTATAACTCCAAATATAGATACATCAACCGGAACTGTAACATTAAGAGCGGTATTTCCTAACGCACAAAATAGCATACGCCCAGGGCAATTTTTACGTCTAATATTAGAAGGATTAGTACGAGTAGATGCTCTTGTAATACCGCAAAGTGCTGTAATGCAAGATGTCAATGGTTCATATGTATATTGTATAAACACCGATAATATAATAAAAAAGGTACTTATTAAAACAGGATTGAATACTCCTAATGGCGATTGGATAATAGATAGCGGACTAAAAGCAGGAGATAATGTAATTATAAGCGATTTAATGAAGTTAAGACAAGGTATGTCTGTAATTCCTAATTATATTAAAGTACAACATTAATTACAAGATTTAACACTTTGAAAGGAATCAATAGATGTTTTCAAAATTTTTTATTGAAAGACCTATATTTTCAACAGTTATTTCGCTTATTATATTATTAGCAGGTCTGGTGTCAATCAAAGTTTTGCCAATTGAACAGTACCCAAACATAGTCCCAACAGAAATTCAAGTCACTGCAGTATATCCTGGTGCAACAGCAGAAGTTTTAGCTGATACAGTTGCAGCTCCATTGGAACAAGAAATCAATGGCGTTAAAAATATGATATATATGTATTCAACATCAACTTCATCAGGATATCTAACCATTGGTGTTGTATTTGATATTGGAACAGACCCCGACCAAGCAACAATAGATGTAAATAATAAAGTACAAATGGCAACATCTAAATTACCAGCAGAAGTAACAAAACAAGGTATAACTGTTGAGCAAAAGTCAAATTCTATTTTACAAGTTATAACAATGTGGTCAAATTCAAACCAATACGATACAGTTTATGTTTCAAATTATGCTTCGCTAAATATCCTAGATGAAATACGTCGTATAAAAGGAGTAGGAAGTGCCTCTCTTTTTGCTAACCAAGATTATTCGATGAGAATATGGTTATCTCCAGATAAATTAGCCGATTATGATTTAACACCTTCTGATGTTGTATCCGCTATACAAGAGCAAAATTCACAATTTGCAGCAGGTCAATTTGGACAAGAACCAACGGATACAGGTGTTGCTTATACGTATTCTGTAAATACCAAAGGCAGATTAGTAGATACAAAAGAGTTCGGTAATATTATCTTAAAAAGCAACGAAGATGGAGGAATGTTGCGATTAAAAGACGTAGCACGTATAGAACTAGGAGCTCAAGATTATAGTGTAACCTCAACTTTTAACGGAAAACCAGCCGTAGCATTTGCTATATACTTACAACCAGGAGCAAATGCCATAGAAACAGCAAATGCTATCAAAGCCAAAATGAAAGAATTATCAAAGAATTTTCCTCAGGGTATAACATATGAAATTCCTTATGATACAACAATATTCGTGAATGCATCAATTAAAGAAGTAATACATACTTTTTTTGAGGCAGTTATACTTGTTATAATTGTAGTATATTTATTTTTACAAAGCATGCGAGCAACTCTTATACCAATTTTAGCAGTTCCAGTTTCTATTATAGGAGCATTCGCAGGAATGTATCTTTTGGGATTTTCGATAAATCTACTAACATTATTTGGTTTAATATTAGCCATAGGTATTGTGGTAGATGATGCTATTATTGTATTAGAAAATGTAGAACGAATTATGGAAGAAGAGCACATATCACCCAAAGAAGCATCAATAAAAGCAATGCAAGAAGTATCTGGTCCTGTAGTAGCCGTTGCCCTTGTATTATCATCTGTTTTTTTACCTATTGCTTTTTTAGGAGGAATGACAGGTGTTATGTATAAACAGTTTTCCGTAACTATTGCTATATCAGTATTAATTTCAGCCATTGTTGCTTTAACACTTACCCCATCACTTTGCTCATTAATTATTAGAGCCAAAAAAGAAAATTATAAACCGATAGCTATTTTTCGCTGGTTTAATAAAGGCTTTAGCAAGTTAACAGATTTGTATATAAGGGGAGTAGAATATTTTTTAATTCATCGTAAATTGGCAATAGTGTGCTTTATTGGGATATGTCTATCAATTTTATCGCTTTTTAAGATTATACCAACAAGTCTTGTCCCAAATGAAGATATGGGAAATCTTTTAATGGCATATTCAATGCCAGAGGCGACATCACTTTCGAGAACAGAAAAGTTTACAGCCAAAGTTGGTGAAGAAATTCGTAAAAATCCTAATGTTGTAGATTTTCTAACTATTAATGGTTTTAATATGTTATCATCTAGCCAAAATACATATTCAGCTATTAGCTTTATAACATTAAAAGATTGGGATGAACGTACAAAAAAAAGCCAATCAGCAGAAGCTTTGGCACAACAATTTACAGCTATCGGTATGAGCCAAAAAGAAGGTATAGCCTATGCTTTTAGTATGCCACCAATAACAGGTATGAGTACAACAGGTGGTTTTGAAGGATATATTCAAAATAAATCTGGTAAAACTCCACAACAATTGATGGATATTACACAAAAGTTTATAGAAGAGGCTAACAAACGTCCAGAATTGTCAGACGTCAAAACTACATTTTCAGTGAGTACACCTCAGTATCAGATAGATTTAGATAGAGAAAAAGCCAGAACTCTAAATGTTTCAATTAATAGTATATTTACAACAATGCAATCAACATTTGGCAGTTTATATGTAAACGATTTTACGTATATGGGAAGAAACTTTAGAGTAACTTTGCAGTCAGAAGCTAAATTTCGTCGAAGTCCAGATGATTTACGCTATGTATATGTAAAATCAAAAAATGGTAATTTAGTTCCTCTCTCAACACTAATAAAGATAAAAAGGGTAGTAGGACCAGAGCTAGTCAATCGTTTTAATATATTTCCTGCAGCAAAAATATTGGGCAATCCTGCTTTGGGATATTCATCAGGGCAGGCCATTAAAGCTATGGAAAACGTAGCTTCAGAAGTACTTGGCTCAGATTATAGTCTAGAGTGGATAGGTTCAGCTTATCAAGAACAAAAAGCAAGCAATACCTCAACTCAAGCATTTATATTTGGTCTTATAATGATATTCTTGATTTTATCAGCACAATATGAAAAATGGTCATTACCTTTTGTTGTTATCTTATCAGTGCCATTTGCTATTTTAGGAGCACTATGTGCAGTTTGGTTACGAGGAATTGACAACGATTTATATTTTCAAGTTGGTTTAGTAACTTTAATTGGTTTAGCTGCAAAAAATGCTATCTTAATCGTAGAATTTGCCGTTATGAAAGTAGAAGAAGGCAAAAGTTATGTTGAAGCAGCCATAGAGGCATCTCGTTTACGCTTTAGACCAATTGTTATGACCTCATTAGCATTTACATTTGGGGTATTACCATTGGCTATATCAACTGGAGCAGGGGCAGCAAGTAGACATTCAATAGGTACAGGAATGATAGGCGGTATGATATTCTCAACATTTATAGCCACATTGTTTGTACCAATGTTATTTGCAATCATTGGGGAATTTTTTAATAAAAAAGGCTCTGAACGTTCTTAACAGAAACATTTCAGAGCCAACCACACTAAACTACCAACCACCATAGTTGAAATTTTTATTATCAGGCTGTACGAAGCGATTGTGCGCGTTCATACACTCAATAATCCACATAGGAAATGCAAAAAAGCACTCTTTAAACCTTGTAAAGAATGATTTTTTATTAGTTCTTGTGCCAAGTTTCATAAGCTATAGGTTAAGGATGATATGTGATTATCAGAGAACTCTCAGAAAGACCATAAAAAAGCCTTTCTGAGAGCAAGTGGTTAACTAAAAACCACCAAAGTTACCGCCAATGTAACCATTGTTAAAGTTATCACTGGCCTCGTTGTAGGCTTCCATCCATTCACGTGTAGACGGAGACAGCTCTATACTATCGAGCCATCCAAAAAACTTGTCCAGCAAAGAGCTACTCTCGCTTGAACCATTGCTATTTGTACTCATAATAATATGTATTTTATAGGTTTGGCATAATAATCTTCTTACAACAAACAAAATATAATAAAATAAGAGCTATTCAATAAAAATATTAATAAATCACACAATAAAACCGCTTGATTTAAATAAAAAAATTTTCTACACTACCCCTTACAAACATACAATTAGGTAAATAAACTAAACTATTATGAATAAATCAAAAACAACAAATGAGGAAAAAATGAGAAAAATTGCGTCTTTATCAATCGTCGAAGATACTATTAATCATAAATATCTTATGATAAGGCATCATCGCGGAATAAATAAAGGTTGCATAAATTTTCCTGGTGGCAAGAAAGAGCCAAATGAAAGTA
This sequence comes from Alphaproteobacteria bacterium, assembly GCA_045578445.1. Taxonomy (GTDB): domain Bacteria; phylum Pseudomonadota; class Alphaproteobacteria; order RF32; family CAG-239; genus CAG-267. The sequence continues at coordinate 17,426 of JAZNKG010000007.1, read as the reverse complement.
TTAAAGATTGCGTAGTAAGAGAAACTTTTGAAGAAACAGGTATCAAAATAGAAAATCCCATTGAAGTAGGATATATAGAATTTCCTGGTGTTGACTACTATGTTCATGTTTTCAAAAGCACCAAGTTTTCTGGTAATATAAAAGAAAACGAAGCAGAAGTAAATGCCTTTTGGCAAGATACAGATAAAGTTCCTTACGAAGAAATGCGAGAAGCAGATCGCAACTTTTTACCTGAAATTATTTCTGGAAAATATGTGAAAAGACGTTTTATCTATGACGAAAATTTCCATATTAAAGAAGTAATAGATTTATAAATAAAAGCCACCGTATTGGTGGCTTTAAAAAATGGAGAAGGGCATGGATTACAAAATTTCAGTTTATGGTGATAGTATAGCTTATGGATATGGCTCAAATAATAAAAGCTGGTTCGATGGTTTAACGGCTTTTAAAAATAAGATTAAAAATGCTCAAAATGGAGAAACAACATCTAATGTTTTAGAAAAGCTTATCAAAGATACAAATACGTATAATACTATTATAATTGCGGTTGGAATTAATGATTTACTACAAGAAAGTCGTAAAGCTGAAGATTTTGTGAATATAAAGCTAATGGCTCAATATAATCAAATATTAACCATAGCTAAAACCAAAGCAGATAAAGTTATTATCCAATCTGTATTACCAGTAATAGAAAAAAGATTTCCAAATCAAACTTGGCTAGATAGTCCACAGTACGCATTTAATAAAACTATAGAAACATTTAACCGTATGTTGCAATATCTAGCAAAAGAACATAGTATTTTATACATAGATGCCTATGAAAAATTTAAGACCAAAGATTTAGAAATACTATATACAGATGCTGTACACCTAAATTCTAAAGGACAAGAAGAACTAAAAAGTATATATCTAGAATATTTTAATGAGAATTAATCCAATCTATAATATGCGGATGAGCTCCTTTATTATTAAAAAATAAATCATTATGCCCAGTTTTGGGCAACAAGACAAGCTTTTTAGAATTACTAGAAGATAATTCATATAAACTTTTACCATGATGAGCAGGAATCACCATATCGTCAGTTCCATGTACTATTAACAAATCTCCTTTATAATTTTTAACATATTTATAAGACGGCATTTCATATTTTATAATATATTTAGCTAGAGGAATATTCTTTTCTCCAGCGACTTCTTTCAAAGAATAAAAAGGCGCACCTAAAATTACTCCTTTAGGCTTTTTAGCTTCTGCTAAATAAGAAGCCGGAGCTGTACCTAAAGAAAATCCAAATACATAAATATCATTATATTTTAATTTGTTTTTCAAATAGTCATAGATATTTGATGCATCTTTATACATATTTTCTTGGCTAAATTTTCCATTAGCTCCGCCAAATCCCCTATATTCAGCCATCATCACATTAAAACCTTCTCTAATGTAAGGCGATAAAGCTGGGGCAAATTCAGCCATTTGTGCTTTATTTCCATGAAAAAATAATAAAATAGGTTTATTACTATCTCCTTTTGCATACCAATTAACAACATTAATATTATCATCGGATTTTAATGTTATCTCCTTAAATCTTGGCATTCCACATTTACTAGGTGGTATATATTCTTTATCAGGATGTAAATAAAAATTTTCTTGTGCTAAATAAAGAATTAATGCATACGCACACACAAATATAGCTAATTTATATGTTAATTTCATAAAGTTAATCATAATAACCTCTGACACAAGCAAAACTATATAAAATATATAGTTACATTCATTTTTCTAAAATAGTCAATTATATTTTCTCTCAAATCATTGCTGATACTGGCTCTATTAAAAACGTTATCAGTAAAACAAATCAGTTGAAAAATCAAATTTCCATCAGTAACTCCGTTAATATTAACCGATGGGGCAGGAATTTGTAAAATTTTATCGTCAGTATTAACAATATTTAACAAAGCTTCCTTAACTTTTTTTACATCATTATTATAATCAACTCCAACTTTAATTACAACTCTACCAATTCTTCCTGAATAGGTATAGTTAATCAAACTTTTTGATAAAATATCAGAATTAGGTATAATTGCAGTTGATTTATCCCATGTTTTAATTTCTGTTGAACGCATATTTATTTGACTAACTACACCTTCTAAACCGTTAATAACTACCCAATCTCCAATTTTAATAGGTCTCGCCCATAATATGGTTAAACCAGCAGCCAAGTTGCTAACCATGTTCTGCAAGCCAAGACCCATGCCAAAAGAAAGTGCACCAGCAATAAAAGCAATATTTGTAAGACTTCCCCCCATAATAGCTATAGCTAAAATTCCAGATACAATAAATCCTAAAAAGCCAATAGAAGAAACAACAGAATTGCGTAAACCATCATTCATTTCAATATGGCTAAGTTTTCCATTAATAAAGCTATTTTTTAGCATCTTAAATAATGATAGCAAGACAAAGAAACTCAAAATTCCTAACAAAATAGAACTTATAGAAATATGAACACCCCCAATATTAAAACCAATAAAGATACCCTTAGCCTTTGCTATCAATAAATCAACAGAAACACCCCAAATAGCCAATAGTACCAAAATTGCAACAATCCACATAATAGGACTTAATAATAACCCAATCCAAAATTCTGTTTTAACTAACGACCTTCTATTTATTCTAAAAGTTTTCACCCACACCTTTAATAACATAATTTGGTGTATAATAGCTCTAATTAGTTTATCAAAAATATAAAATAAACCAATAACAATAATAGAATAAATAAATCGATTAATAATAAATTCAGATAGCCTAATATACCCAAATAAAGAAAACATAAAAGCAATAATCATAGAAAAAATAATAAAAAGGCTCAACTTTGAAGATGTACTAAGCTCTGTAATAATTTCCTCATTTTTTATTTCATCATCAGATAGAGTTTTATTTGTATATAAGGTTTTTCTTGCAATCAAAATAATGCAAAATGCCTTAACAGCATTAGCAAATATTTTTATAGAATAAACGATAGACGCATCATAATTGATTTGATTAGCAATATTTTGAAAAAATGAAACAACGCAAATTAAAAAAGAAGAAAAAATAACAACAGAATATATAGTTTTCGCTTTTTCATTATCAATTTCAATAATACGCCATTTGCTTTCATAAGGGCTAAAGATTATCTTAAAAAAAGATTTTAATAGATAATAATAAAATATATATAAAACCGTATTTTTTACTAAAATACCAAAAGCGCCATCATTTAATAATGGAAGATTATTAAACCAAAACATAAAAGTTAAAAAAATAGTAATAGGAATTAAACTATAAACAACAAACATACCAATAGCTGTGCTAATTTTTTGAGAATAATTAGGCTTTATAATCAAATCATTATATCCAAAAAACTTTTTAATATAAAATCTTACAACAATAGCAATAAGTACCATCAACAAAATACTAATGCTCATAAAATAAATTTTTTCAGATACAATATTTTTCTGCTTTTCATCTAAGTGTAAATGCCAATTTAAAGGAGACTTAACTAGCTCAAAAATAAATTCAGAAAATTTTACTATAGAATACCAAAATTCTTCAGGATGAAAAATAGAACTTTGTTTAACTAATATATTGTCTAGTAATTGTTGATTTCTAATTTTTAGAACAAGTCCATTAATTTCATCAATTTTTGCTAGTTGTAAATCAATCTGAGCTATTTGAGTTTTAACCTTATCAATTTTTGTAGCAAATTCTTCTCGTTGTTTAGCTATCTCAATTGGTTCAGTTTTGTCAGTCTTTTCTCCAAGAGCAAGTATCTTTTTTTCTAAATTTTCGAATTCAATATTATAATCACTTTTTTTAAGAATAAGAGTTGCTTTAAGGTTAGTAATTTCTTCAATAAAATTAGCTGTTTGCTTTCTAGTAATATTTTTGTCTTCTAATTCTTTGAAAATTTTATCTAAAATTTTGTTGCTTTGTGTTAGATTAAACTCTTTATCAGATACTTGACCAATAGCAATATTTATAAAACCAAAGATAAACACAAATAAAAACAAAATTCTTTTCATACTATCACCTTTATTATTACAAAAGCTAAATATGGTAATAGAAAAAATAAAAACAAGCTTAGTATAAATATTTTTTTATATCAAAAGTATTGATTAATAAAAAAGAGACCATATAATTAACATCATGAAGATATGCAAAACGAAATTTATTGCTAAAATATTAAACTCTACCAACGTATGGTTTTGGTGGTGCTAACGCACCTATACATTTTTATTATACGGTCTAGCCAACCTAATAGGCAAAAAATCACATAATATTAATACATATAAGGAAAATAACATGAAAGATTTATCAGGATTTTTCGGTCCATTTGGTGGAGCATATATTTCTGCAGAACTAAACCAAGAAATGCAAAAAGTAAAACAAGCTTATATTGAGCTAAAAAATAATCCCCAATTTGTTGAAGATATGCAATATATAAGACGTACCTATCAAGGAAGACCAACCCCAATAACATATGCAAAAAATTTAACTAAAAAAATAGGTGGAGCACAAATATATCTAAAAAGAGAAGACCTAAATCATACCGGTTCACATAAGATAAATCATTGTATCGGAGAAGCTCTATTAGCTAAATTTATGAAAAAAAAGAAAGTAATTGCAGAAACAGGAGCAGGGCAACATGGTGTAGCTCTAGCAACAGCCTCCGCATATTTAGGACTAGAATGTGAAATACATATGGGGGAGAATGATATAATAAAAGAACGTTCAAACGTATTGCGCATGAAATTATTAGGATGCAAAATCGTCCCCGTAACACATGGGCAAAAAAGCTTAAAAGAAGCTGTAGATAGCGCATTTGAAGCATATTTAAAAGATGTAGAAAATAGTTTGTATTGCATCGGTTCAGTCGTAGGACCACATCCATTCCCAACTATTGTAAGAGATTATCAGTCAATAATTGGCGAAGAAGCAAAGTCACAAATGCTTCAAGATACAGGATCATTGCCAAATGCAGTTATAGCCTGTGTAGGCGGAGGAAGCAATGCCATAGGTATATTTAGCGGTTTCATAAAAGATAAAAGTGTTGAACTATATGGAGTAGAACCATTAGGTAAGGGGACAAAATTAGGCGAGCACGCCGCAACTATAACTTTTGGAAAAGAAGGTATCATCCATGGTTTCAAATCATTAGTTCTAACAGATGATAAAAATAACCCAGCCCCAGTTTATTCAATAGCAAGTGGCTTAGATTATCCATCAGTTGGTCCTGAACATGCATATTTACATACTATAAATAGAGTAAAATATGTAGCAATAGATGATAAAGAGTGTCTACAAGCTTTTTATGAATTACCTAAAACAGAAGGAATAATTCCTGCATTAGAAAGCGCACACGCATTAGCTTTTGCTACAAAATTAGCAAAAACAATGCCAAACGATAAAACTATATTAGTAAATTTATCGGGGCGAGGTGATAAAGACCTAGATTTTATTGCAGATAAATATGGTATATAAAGAAAAAGCGGTGGTAAAAAGCCACCGCTAAAAATTAAAATCCTTCCTCTTTATACGGACGAGATAACAATTTAATCATTGCATCATTTAAAGATATTCCTTCAAACAATAAACGATTTACCATCTCACAAATAGGCATTTCAATGCCTAATTCTTTAGCAATTTTAACCACCGCTCTAGTTGTATGCAATCCCTCAACAGTACGAGTATTTGCTCTAATAACACTTTCTGCTTCTCCATTAACTCCAATCTCATATCCAAAACTAAAATTACGAGATTGTGAGCAACTAGCAGTCATCACCAAGTCGCCCAAACCACACATACCAGTAATAGTAGTTAACTCTCCGCCTAAAGCTTTAGCAAGCTTAGACATTTCATGAAAACCTCGTGTGATTAGAGTTGCTCTTGCGCCATCTCCAAAATGCGCCCCTTCAACAATACCAGATGCAATAGCTATAACATTTTTAACACTACCGCCGATTTGTGGTGATATAATATCTGTTGTATAATAAGGTCTAAAGAATTGTGTTCCAAGCATATCTGTAATTTTAGAAGCAATTTCCTCTTTTTCACAGGCTATTGTAACAGAGGCTATTCTTCTCTCAGCAACGTCAATAGCAAAACCAGGACCAGATAAAATAGCAATAGTTGTATCAGGAATTTCTTCTCTAGCCACTTGAGATAACATTTTACCACTGTCTGCTTCAATTCCTTTAGCACAAATCACAATAACAGTATCTTTTTGTACATAGGGCTTGATTAACTTTAATGTCTCTCTAGTATATTGAGCAGAAACAGTTAAAAGAATAATTTTTGCAAAATCAAAAATATCTTTAATATTATTTGTTGCTTTTATTGTATCTGGAAGAGGAATATCAGGAAGATATGTTCTATTTACATGAGAATGATTTATACTATCGACTATTTCTTGTCTTCTTGCCCAACAAAGAACATCATTTCCTGCACGACTAGCCGTTAAAGCAAGAGCCGTTCCCCAAATACCTGTACCAATAACTCCAATTTTATTCATCTTCTCTCTCCAACGAAATTTATATAAAAAATTTTATACGTAACTAAAATAAAAACAAGAAAAAATAAAAATTTATCTATAAACAAAAAAAGAACAGTAGTTGTAACTACTGTTCTCTAAACTTTAGCGTTGGAGATTGAATTCCTGCCTGTCAAGGTAGTAATGTTGATTAATCTTAAACATGTGCTCAACAAAAAGCTCTTGTGGAAGTTTGAAACTTTGTGAAATTCCAAACTCTTTCTGTGCTAATCCTTTTTCATATGCTTCATCAATCATAAGCACATAAGGACGCAACATTTCAGATTCCTTTATCGCCCTGATAATCTCTCGACTGTAGTCATACGGAAAAATTTTTTCATCCTGATGGATTTTGAAAATTTCCTTTGGATAACAACAATCATAAGCCAAGATATTAGCCGGAACAAAAGGACCGTTTATATACCAAGACATTACCGTAGCTTTCTTTTCGCAGTGCCATGAAGAAAATACATCAAATAAGCTTGAAGATTTTTCATCTTTGTAGCTTAAGCGACAAACATTAAAAAGCAAACTTATTTGAGAATAGTGTGTGCCTTCCCTAGGGCAAATAATGAACTGACTTTCATTAACAGATGCTCCTTTATACATCACATAAATATAAAGCAGTTCTTCGATACTGGAACTACGACGATTAACATTACATTGAAAACATAACTGGTCATCAATACTCTCAATCGCAAAATCTCTAAACTTATTCATAATAATATATATTTTAAATAATTATCGATTAACAAGAGTGATTATAAATAAACTTTTTTTAAAGTAAATATAAATTTGTTTACATTTTATCAAAGCTGATATACAAAAAAACAAAGGAGTACATAAAATGAAAATATATACCATAGTCATAACAATATTGCTACTTAGCACTCAAGCTCTAGCAGATATAAATTGCTCAAAAAATTCATTGGGAGTAACAAGCTGTAAAGACAGCTTTGGTAATAACATAAAATCACGTACCAATTCACTCGGAGTAACAACATATACTGATAATCATGGCAATAATGTAAAAGCTAGAACAAACTCTTTAGGCATAACAACATATACTGGAAATAATGGTCTAAGAGGGCGCTCTCACACAAATTCTTTAGGTGTTACAACTTATAAAGACAATATGGGCAATACCATAAAATCTCATACCAACTCGTTAGGAGTAACCACTTATACAGATCAAAATGGTAATAAAACACGCTGTCGCACTAATTCCCTTGGGCGAACACAATGTAGATAATATTGTTATATTAAAGAGGATAAAATGAAACTACCAACTATATCAATAAACAAAGATATTTTAAAAATAATTGCTTTGGTAACAATGACAATTGATCATATTGCTCAATATTTTAATTTTATACCTCATATTGATATTTTAAGATATATTGGCCGTACAAGTTTTCCAATATTTGCATTTTTATTAATGGAACATTTATGCCAAAAACAAATATTCAAAAAATATGCTATTCGCCTGAGTTGTTTTGGAGTTTTAACTTTAGTCATATTGTTTCCATATCATGGAATAACAGAGCAAAGCCCCATATATCCCTTAAATATTATGTTTACATTCTTAAATGCAGTATTAGCCATACTAGCCTATGAATGGATAAAAAAGGAAGATGTAACAATTTATCTAAAAATTTTCGCTCTAATATTTAATTTTATATGCTTTTCTTTAATCTCGCTAACAACCCAATACAGTATATCAGGTTTTTGTTACCTATTAATGATATACTTTTACTATAAAAGACCGAGTCGTATTAATTATATAATGGTATTAATCCTATCAATATTAATAAATACTAGCCATTATTGGTGGATAATATCATTTATATCTACGCTATTTTTATTACAAATAAAAGAAAACAAAGTTTATCCTAGATTATTAAAACCTTGGTGGATATTTTATTTATACTATCCGCTCCACTTATGGCTTCTCATTTATATTTCTTGCTTATTAAAATAAAAAAACGGTTTAATATCAAAAGATATTTAAACCGCTTAAAAGTCTAAGCCATAAGGCTTGTGAGGCAACCTCTTTATAAAATAAAGGTCAAAAGTGCACAACTAGAAGCTAGGGTCATCGAACCATGGATCGTACTGACCATCACGATAGCTACTGTCGTACTTCGTATCGTCCTTGGCTATCGCCCAGCACGCAAGGCCACCAACTGTAGCACAGTAGCCTGTAAGAAGTAATGCTAGCATAATTTACAGAATTTTTAATTGTTTGACATAAGAATTATTATTACGTGTATGAGGGTATCAACAAAACAAGAGAAAAGTCAACATCAGAGAATAAAAAAATTGTAAATAAAATCATTTACATTTAAAAAAATATCAATACAATAGACTCTAATACACCAAAATATTTTAAATTAAAACATCACGTTATTTTATAACAAAACACCCTCACAATATATGCGAGGGTGTTTTTCTTTAATTTCGCTTAAATTAGAAATTGTAGTTAAGTGAAAAACCAAACAACTGAACAGAGTTTGTGTAATCTGCAGAAGCATGCGCTCCCGCATTACCAGTAGTATGAGTGTTCATAGCTGCTTTGTGAGCATAAATATAAGTATAAGCCAAATCAAATGTTAACTTATCATTATATTTGTAGCTAAGACCGGTAGAATACCACAAACGATCTGAATCAGGAATACGAGGAGTTCTATTTGCATAGCGAGCAGCAGCTTGGTCATAAGCCAAACCTAAACGCCATGTCCATTGATTATCAATTTTATAATTTGCACCAACAGCATAGAAGTTTGTATCACGCCAATTTTCTTTAACGTTAGATATATAACCTGTAGGTTGATTTAATGTTTCACCTTTAATTGTAAGGTTTTCAAATGAACTCCAAAATACTCTTTGATATTCTGCCATAACAGCCCATTTGTCATTAACTTGGTGGAATACACCTAAAGATAACATTTCAGGAGTTGTTAAACGAGCACTGATATCTTGGTTAAGTAAAGGACTTGCAGGATGTTGAGGAATAAGAGAAGCCTCAATTTCACCTTTTAATTTGTGTTTAATTTTGCTACGATATCCTAAACCAACACGAGTATTTTCATCAAATTCATACATGGCACCTAATTGATATCCTATATCAAATGTATCTCCCTCTAAGCGAGATTTCTCAACCTGATAAGCTGATACCGAGTTAGATAATTTAGCTTTTATATATTGCATTTGCAAACCGGCACCGAGTGATAATTTATCATTAACCTTATAAGCACCCATTGGAGTAACCGTAACAGCGGTAACCTTAGATGTGATACCATGGTCAGAACCAGCCCAACCGCTATCATATTTAGTTACCATTCCATATGGAACATTTAAAGATACACCAACATATTTTTTATCATCAATTTGATGAGAATATGTCATATTTGGAGCAACTGCAGCGTGAACAATGTTACTAACATCATTTCCGCGTCTACCCGCATCACTACCATCTTGATTCAAATATCTAACGTTTTTAGCTTCAGCCTTAGGAGCAATATATGTTCCACCAACGTTAAATTGAGTTCCTTTCTGTCTAGTTAAACCAGCAGCGTTAAAATAAGCATAAGAATTGTTTTCTGCACCAGCTGTTGCACCTGCAAAAGCATTACCTTGAGCTGCAGCTGATTGTTCACGCAAGTGAAAACCTGCGGCATGAGCATTTACTGCTAATAAAACAGTTCCTAATGCTGTTAGAGTTAAAATTTTATTCATTAATATAACTTTCTTTGTTAATCCGAAAGTAACTAATATGCGTTCAATCCTTATATAAGAATAATTATTGTATAATTTCGATAAGTTCGAAATATTCGTACATAAAAAGTTACCAAACCCTTATATACAAAAAAAAGTAAAAATTCAATAAATAATGAATTAACAAGTTGATAGTTTCGTTTTCTGTCGAAAAAACAAATAGTTACCTTGGGGATACTAAGTAGTAATCCACTGCCCACATATTTTTATCTTTACAATAATTCAGTTTTTTGTATACAAGAATGTATGTCGCAACAGAAGGAGACTACCTTTGAATAATTTTATAAAATTCTGTTTAAGAACATTCTTTATTTTAGTTAAGAGTAGATGTAAAATTCGTTTTGATTTAAAAGAACTACCAAAGAAGGGTGTTTACGTATCTAACCACGTTTCATATTTAGACCCATTGTTATTATATGCATTCTTACCTGGAAACCCAGTTTTTGCATTAAATGGACACCTATACCGTCGTGGTTGGATTAGAAATTTAATGAAATATGCAGATACAATGCTGTTTAACCCGATTGAACCAGCTGATTTAAAAGAATTAATTGCTAAAGTAGATAGCGGTCGTTTGGTGGTTATATTTGCAGAAGGAAGAATTACAGAAAATGGTGGCTTAATGAAAATTTACGAAGCCCCGGGATTGTTAGCTGATAAATCAAAAGCTCCAATCATTCCTGTATGGATTAATGGTCCACAATATGGTTATTTTTCAAAAACAAAAGGCAAATTGCCACATCGTCCAATGCCAAAAATACGCATTACGGTTGGCGAGCCTAGACCATTTAAGTTAAAAGATGAATTACGTCGTCAACGTGACCACATCAGTAACGAAGTATACACAATTTTACGTGATATGCAGTTTGAAATTACTTATAATCCAAAACTTTCATTATTCGCACAATTAATGAAAACCGGAAAAGTGCTTGCTAAAGAAGATTTTTCTTTCAAACGTCCGCGCATAATTGAAGATATTAACAGAAAACAAAATTCATACAAAGACTTAATTGTTAAATCTTTCGTATTAGGTAAAGCATTAAAGAAAATAACAGGTCACTTTGAGCACGTTGGTTTAATGCTACCAAATACAATTGCTGCAGTTTGTTCTTTCTTTGGTTTGTCAGCATATGAAAGAGTACCTGTTATGTTAAACTTCTCTGTTGGCGCAAAAAATGTTATTTCAATGTGCCAAACAGCTCAAGTTAAAAAGGTAATTACATCTTTAACATTCGTTAGAACAGCTAAATTAGAACCAGTGATAGAATTACTTAAAGCTAAAGGTATTGAAGTAATTTACTTAGAGTCGTTTGCTAAAAGTATTGGACTAATGGCTAAAATTGGTGGATTCTTACGTTATAAAGTTAAACGAGTGCCTCACAAAGATGGTGGTAACAAAAAAGCTGTTATTTTGTTTACATCCGGTTCAGAGGGGGCACCAAAAGCAGTTGTACTAAGTCACGCAAACATTCTTGCTAACATCAAGCAATTGGCAACTATTGAAACACTTAATACTAAAGATTTAGTATTTAATGCATTACCAATGTTCCATAGCTTTGGTTTAACAGTAGGTACATTGTTCCCATTATTTGAGGGAAGTCGTTTATTCTTGTATCCTTCACCATTACATTATCGTGTTATTGCAGAGTTAGTATATGAGCTAGGTGCAACAATTATGTTTGGTACAGATACATTCTTTAGAGGATATGGTAAAATTGCTCACCCTTATGATTTCCATAATATCCGCTTTATGTATGGTGGTGCTGAAGCTGTTAAGTTAGACACTCGCAATATGTGGATGGAACGTATCGGTGTTAGATTAATGGAGGCATATGGTTCAACAGAGTGCTCACCAGTTGTTACAGGTAACAATAGCGTATTTAATAGATTTGGCTCTATTGGTAAGCTTTTACCATCAATAGAATACAAAATTGAACCGGTTCCAGGAATAGAAAATGGTGGTGAACTTTGGGTTAAAGGTCCAAATATTATGTTAGGCTACTATTTACCAGAGAATCCAGGAGTACTGGTTCCACCAGAAGATGGCTGGTATAAAACTGGTGACGTAGTAGAAATTGATGAAATCGGTTTCGTGTATATCCGTGACCGTATCAAGAGATTTGCAAAAATCGGTGGTGAAATGGTTTCATTAACAGCAGTACTTGATATGGTTGTTAAAGCTTATGAGTGGATGGGACCGGACTTTGGCTATGGTGTCGTAGCGATTCCACACGAAAGCAAAGGTGAACAAATTGTTTTAGTCACTACAAATACTCAAGTGAAATCAGACGTTTTACACGAGTATATTAAGAACAACGGTTTGTCAGAGTTGTTTATGCCACGTATAATTTTATATCGTGATAGCATACCAACACTTGCCACAGGTAAAACCGATAATATTACCTTGAAAAAAGATGTTCTTGCAGAAATGGAAGCTCAAGAACTCAAAAAAGCAAGTTAATATTTAGGTTTATTCATTATTAGCTCTGATAATACGCAATTATCAGAGCTATATATTGCCTAAAATAAAGTTATTACAACAGAGGTATTACCATGGAAAAATATACTAAATCATATAACCTTCGCACATACGAATGTGATAAAAACGGTTATCTGCGCTTTGTAACTTTATTTAATATACTTCAAGATATGGCAGACTCTCATGCTACAGATTTAGGGTTAGGTATGGAATATTGCCTATCTAAAGGTTTTGCTTGGGTCGGGGCAAACTACCATATAAAAATTGAACGTATGCCTAAATTACATGAAAATATAAAAATCATAACCTGGCCGTCAGAAGAAAGAAAAATAGGAGTAATTCGTGACTTTGCCGTATATGATGACAGTGATAATTTGATTATAACCGCAACAAGTCAGTGGATATTAATAGATTTTGCTCGCAAACGTCCGATACTCTTAAAAGATAATCTTCCTGAATATACTGTAATCAATGAACATTCTATGGTGTCTGATTTTGAAAAAATACCAGCTCCTACAAGAGCTGATGTAGAAAAAAACTTTTCTATACGTTTTGATGATATAGATATAAATATGCATGTAAATAATTCTCTCTATCCGCTATGGGCTAGTGAAACACTGGATTATAGCTTCAGAGATGAATATGTGCCCTCAGAAATAGAAATATCGTTTAAAAAAGAAGGACATTTAGGCGAAGATGTAAATATCGTTTCACAAGTTGATGGTACACAAACAATTCACTCCATAAAAGCACTAAGCGATAATAGAGAATTAGCCAGCCTCAGAATAAATTGGACTAAGATTTAATGTATAAGTAAGTTAAATACATAAATCATTAAAACTATGTATAGTTTAAACTAAATACTTGTCTTTTGGATGATAACTGCTAGCCTTGATAAGTAATAACTATTAAAAAAAGGAGCGGACATGACCCAAATAAAAGATACCACAGAGTTAGACTTTTGTGATGTTTTATTCAAACCTAAACGTACAACACTAAATTCACGCAGTGAAGCCAATGTTATTAGGGAATATAAGTTTAAATATTATCCTCATACAATCAATTCTTGTGGTATTATGGCCGCCAATATGGCAACAACAGGCACATTTGCTATCAATAATGTATTACAAAAATTTCAGGCAATTACTTGCCTACATAAACATTATGATTTTTCTAATCCAGAAAATCGCCAATATATTATCCAAAACAGCTTAAAAGAAGAAAGCCAAAATAATTCATTTACGTTTGTTTCAACCGGCTTAAAAGACGATAAAGAACACTTATTTGCTTTACTTTCTGATAAAGAACTTAAAATTGATAAACTTTGTATAGATATAGCTAATGGCTATATTCCAAAGCTATTAGATTTAGTAAAAGAGGTTAGAGCAAAATTTCCTCATCTTTTGATAATGGTTGGTAATGTTGTAACAGGGGATATGACACAAGATTTAATTCTAAGTGGTGCCGATATTGTTAAAGTAGGTATTGGACCAGGATCTGTTTGTACAACACGTAAATTAACTGGAGTAGGGCGTCCACAACTTTCTGCTATTCTAGAATGTGCAGATGCTGCTCATGGTGTAGGTGGTTTAGTATGTGCCGATGGTGGTTGTACATGTGCTGGAGATATTGCAAAAGCATATGGCGCAGGTGCTGATTTTGTGATGATTGGCGGAATGCTTGCAGGAACAGATGAAGCCGCAGGGGAATTAATTGAAAAAATCGTTCAAACCAATCAATTAGTACCAAATGAGGATAATCCGGATGAACTTTGCTTCTTAAGAAAAAAAGAAAAATATAAACAGTTTTACGGTATGTCATCACAATTAGCACAAGAAAAACACTTTGGTGGAATGGCATGCTATCGTGCATCAGAGGGTAAAGTGGTAGAAGTTGCTTATAAAGGTGGTGCCGAACTAGTTATTCAAGAAATTTTAGGAGGAATTCGTTCAACAATGTCATACATTGGAGCTCGTCGCCTAAAAGATATTCCTAAATGCACGACATTTTATCGTGTAAACCGCCAACTAAATGAGGTTTTCGGTAAAAGCTAAAACATAAAATACATAACAAAAAAAGCCCTATGTAAAAATTACATAGGGCTTAAATATCTAACTTATATAATTATTAAGAAGCTTGTTTTTTACTCTTCATAATTACAAAAGTTAAAATTGCAAGTAAAGCAACAACAACACACCAACCCCAAGCAGAGAGTTTGGTATATTCATTGTTGTAAGCCACAACAATAGGTGCCACAATCACAGCCACCATATTAACAACTTTAATCATTGGGTTCAAGGCAGGACCTGCAGTGTCTTTTAATGGGTCACCAACAGTATCGCCTACAACACTTGCTTTATGACGTTCAGAACCTTTACCAGTATTTTTTGCAATACTGCTTGGTTCGTCTTCAATAAGTTTCTTCGCATTATCCCAAGCACCACCAGCATTAGACATAAACACAGCAAGTAGTTGACCTGAAACAATAATACCAGCAAGGAAACCACCTAAAGCTTCAACGCCAAGAGATAGTCCCACAAATACTGGAGAAACAATGCCAAGTAAAGCTAAGATTACAAGTTCTTTCTGTGCGGCAGCAGTTGAAATAGCAACAGTTGTGTCATAATCAGGTTTTGCTTTATTCTCAAGAATACCAAGTTTAAATTGGCGACGAACTTCTTCAACAATCAAGCTAGCAGCACGTCTTACCGCATTAATAGCAAAAGAAGAGAATAGCCATGGTACAGCAGCACCAATAAGCATACCAACAAACACAACAGGGTTAGAAACAACAATACCGATATCTTTAAGCAATGTTAAACTTTGATTTAATCCTTCTTTAGCCCAAGAAGCATTTAAAGCTGATTGTACATTACTTACGTCAACCATGTAAGAACCAAACAAGCTAACAGCCGCAATCACAGCAGAACCGATAGCAACACCTTTTGTAATAGCCTTTGTTGTATTACCAACACCATCAAGGTCAGCCATAATTTGGCGAGCTTTTTTAGTTTTAGCACCTTTTTCATCATGCCAAGCCATTTCGCCAATACCATTAGCATTATCAGCAATAGGTCCAAATGAGTCCATAGCAACGTTGTTACCAGTTAATGTTAACATACCAATACCTGTCATAGCAACACCGTACAAGATATATGTAACTCTTTCTGCTGCAGATAGTCCATCAATAGTACCAAAGATTAACACTGAAGCAAAAATAGTTATAGCAATAACTAAAACAGACCAAACAGAACTTTCAAGACCTAAAGCAAGACCACTCAAAATAGTTGTAGCAGAACCTGTATCTGTAGATTTTTTAACCTCTTGAACAGGAGCGCCAGTAGTACCTGTAAAGTGTTCTGTAACTCTATCAATAGCCATAGCTAAAAATACACCAATACTAACGGCTAAGAAAGGTCTCCACCAACCACCAACTATACCTTGTAAATAGAAGTAAGCAACAAGAGCAAACAATACAATTGAGATTGTAGCAGAAGTCACATAACCTCTAAATATAGCTTTCATTGCATTACCTTTTAGTCCGTTATCTCTAACAGCATAAGTACCAATAATAGAGCAGAATACACCAATACCACGTACTAAAAGAGGATATACAATCCATTCATACATGCCTGTAACATGCCATAATGAAAGACCTAAAATCAAACCTGATACGATAGTAACTTCGTAAGATTCAAAAATATCGGCAGCCATACCTGCACAGTCACCAACATTATCACCAACAAGGTCTGCAACAACAGCAGGGTTTCTTGGGTCATCTTCAGGAATACCTGCTTCAACTTTACCAACAAGGTCAGCACCAACGTCAGCAGCTTTTGTATAAATACCACCGCCAACACGCATGAACAAAGCAACTAAAGTACCACCAAAACCAAAACCAAGTAAGGCATCAGGAGCAGCAACACCAAAGATAATAAAAATCAAAGTACCACCCATCAAACCAAGACCATCAGTAAGCATACCAGTACAAGTACCAGCACGATAAGCAATCTTTAATGCTTCACCGAATGAGCGTTTAGATGCAGCAGTAACACGTACGTTTGCAGCCACTGCAATACGCATACCAATTTGTCCTACCATCAAAGAGAATAGAGAACCTAAAATAAAGCTTCCTGCACGTCCAAAAGCTATAATTAATTTAACAGTTTCATCATCATAATTAGAAAATCTGATTTTTGCTTCTTGTGAAACAGGAACAATGTAAACAGATAAGAACAAACAAACTGTTAAAATACCAATCATAGGTAAAATAGACTTTAATTGTTTTTTGAGGTAAGCATCTGCACCTTGCTTAATAGCAGTCCAAACCTCAACCATTTTGCCTGTACCAGTATCATTAGCCATAACTTGTTTTTTTAAAAACCAAGTATACCATAATCCGATAAAAGCAATCGCTAAAACTCCGAATATAGCATATTGTTCGAAGAGTTCTAACGTTGAAATTCCATATAAAATATCAATCATAAAACCTCCTGATATTAAATTATCTCTAATCAAGTAGAACGATATACCCAAAATGATGTATATGTCAACAAAATAAAAGTAATTGAAATAAGTATTTTTTCTTTAAAAACAAAAAGAAACCC
>JAZNKG010000006.1:0-8610 GCA_045578445.1 Alphaproteobacteria bacterium | reverse complement strand
GCATATGTGCATAAAAAAGAGCAATCAATGACTTGCTGCAACTCATAGCACAACCGTTTCATAGATTGCATTGTTAGAATAGCTGTTCTTTTTATAAAATCAATAAAAATTTTTCTTTTTTTTGTTTTTTCTTAAAAGCATTGACTTAAACGCATAATTTGTTTGAAAATATCAAAAAATAATGTTAACAAATTTTTAAGAATAACTTTTTGGGATTTAATAAATGTCTCGTATGAATAGCAAGCCTAGTACAAACACATCAGAGTCGCAATTTGTAAAAAAATTTTTGTGGCTTAGAAAAAATTTCGCTTATTGCCTATCTATGATAACTTTAACTTGGTTTGTTGGGTTATGTTATTATATACATAATTTTATTGGCTGGTCATCTATTGGGGCATTAAATCCTTTAGATTTTGCTTATTTCTTATTGTTATCAACATTACCTCTTTTAGCGTTTTGGTTTGTTCTAGCATATATTGAGCGTAGCAGTAGTTTAGATGCAAATGCAGAACTTTTTCATAATTATATTGATAATCTTATGTATCCTGATGACAAAGCTAGCAAAACTGCAACCGCAATTTCCAAAGCTCTTTTAGAACAAATGACTAAACTTCAAACAGAAAACAGACGAATTGTTGAGCAGTCAACCTTATTGAAAAGTGATTTAGATTTGAGAATTTCTGAATTTGGGAAAATTTTGCAAATTTTAGATAATTATTCAGCAAATACTCTTACCCAACTTAATGATGAAATTAAAAATCTTACTGATAAATGCACTTACATTAATGATAAAACGGTTGTATCAGTCAATCGTATGCAAGATTGCTCTGAAATTATTACTCAAAACTCAGATAGATTTTTAAGTAAGATTAATCCTATTGTTGATGAGATATCCGCACTTTCTGCAAATATAAAGAATAATATCGCGGATAATCGTTCAAACCTTGCAGATATGAAAACACAAATTGCAGAATGTTCTGATATCAGCAAAGATTATATAGAAAATATTTTAGCTAAAACTAATGATAATATTTCTCGTATTGAACGCTCTTTTTATAAAGCTTCCGAGGAATATGATATGCTTTATAAAAAACTAGATAACAGTATATCTGGTATTGAAGGTAGAATTGATGACCAAAAGCAATTAATCTATAATCAATCTCAATTAATCAATAAAAACTCTGAATTGTTTAATGATAAACTTAACGGCTATGGCAAACTTATTTCTGAAGAAATTGAAAAGCTTGTTAAAAATTCTGTTGATATTGAAAAAATTGCAAAACAACAAATCAATACACTTAAAGCAATTAGCAACGAAACAAATAAATCTGTATTAAATATTGGTGGTGTATTTGATGAAAAACGCTCTGAAATTGAACGCAAATGCGAAAATGCTATCAACAGCATGCAAAATGTTATTATTGCTATTAACAAAGAAACAGAAAAACTTACATCATTTACAGCTCTCACACAGGCTAAAAATTTTGATTTACAAAATGTTGCCGAAACAATTGTTGATAAGATTGGCGATATAAGTAACAAACTTGCTCTAAAAACAGATAACCTTAAAGATAAAGCAGTTGAAGTTATAGATAAATTTACAGAAGCAAGTGAAATTATTGCTAAGAGTACAGACAAAATTAATACATCTTCTAATCTTGTGATTGATAGTGGAAAGCAAGGAGTTAAACTACTAGAAGAACAAAGTTTTTATATTAACAACACTGTTTCTAATATTGATAGAATTAGAGAAAAATTAGAGGGGTTGCGTAGTGATGTAAAAGATGTTTCTAATGATGTATCTGTTACATTATCCGGATTTGAAAAACAAATAAATAGATACGAAACAATAAAAGATAATAATATAAAGATTAACCCTGTTGAGCCTACGCTTGATTACAAAGAACTTAGCTCTGTTGCTCAGAATATAAATAAAATACTAAAATCTTTTGGGGTTTCTATTGATGAAATATATCAGAAAAAAGATATGTTTGACTTATGGGATGAGTATGTAAAAGGTAATCAAACAGCTTTCATTGATGCTATAAGCAACTCTTTATCAAATAAAAACATTAAGGCTATTCGCAAGGCTTTTGATGATAACACTCTTTTCCATAATTTAGTTATAAAATATTTGTTCTTGATGGATTTGGCTATAAAAGAGGTTTTAAATTCT
Source organism: Alphaproteobacteria bacterium (assembly GCA_045578445.1). Taxonomy (GTDB): domain Bacteria; phylum Pseudomonadota; class Alphaproteobacteria; order RF32; family CAG-239; genus CAG-267. Next base: position 6,434 of record JAZNKG010000006.1, on the reverse strand, counting down.
GATGAAATAACAAAAAATGAAATTATAAACCTCTCAGCTAATTCGGCTTTAGATAAAGTTTATTTTGTTTTAGTAAAAGCATTAAATAGTGTGGAATAATATGACTAATATTATAGGATTAAATAGCAAAGTTTTTTTAGCGCCCATGGCCGGTATTACAGATTATCCCTTTCGTAAGCTTGTTGCTTCAAAAGGGACTGCTAATTTATATTCTGAAATGGTAGCCATTAATGCTATAAATCGCAAAAATCCTAAAACATACAGAATTGCAGATGTTAGTAAAGAGCCATATCCGGTTATTGTACAGCTTGTAGGAAATAATGCAGATTTATTTGCTGAAGCAGCTAAACTTGTTGCAGATTTAGGAGCTTATTCCATTGATATAAATATGGGGTGTCCCGTAAAAAAAATTGTTGGTAATAATTCTGGCTCTTCTCTAATGAAAGATTTATCTCTTGCTTCAAAAATTATTGAAGCAACAGTAAAGGCTACAGATTTGAAAGTATCTGTTAAATTCAGAAAAGGATGGGATAATAATTCTATAAACGCAGTTGAATTTGCAAAAATGTGCGAAAATAGTGGAGCATCCTATGTTACTGTACATGGAAGAACAAGAGCTCAAGGATATTCAGGTATTGCTGACTGGGATATTATTAAAGAAGTAAAAGATGCTATAAAAATACCTGTTATAGGAAATGGCGATATTACTTCTCCTGAAAAAGCAAAAGAAATGATCGATAAAACAGGTGTTGACGGGGTTATGATTGCTCGCGGATGTCTTGGTAATCCATGGCTTTTGGGACAAACTCATGATTATCTAGCAACAGGCTCATATAAAAAAATAAGTTCTGTTTTTGAAATAAGAGATGCCCTCTTACAACAAATTAATGATATGGTTGATTTTTATGGCAAGGAGATGGCTGTTTCAATTTCTCGCAAATATGTATGTTGGTATTCAAAAAACCTTCGTGATGCAAAAAAATTCCGCGAGATGTATACTAAAATTTATGATTATGATATAGCTATTCAAACTATTAATGATTATTTTTCTAAACAAGAGGAGATAACTGAGTAATGAAAATATTAATTGGTGGTGCTGGTAATGTTGGACGCAGTATTGTAGGATATCTTGCACAAGGCAATAATGATATTGTTGTTATAGATACAGATAAGAGAAAACTTTCATTACTAGCTAAAGAGTTTGATGTGCAGACTGTTGTGGGCTCTGTTTCTCACCCAGGTGTTATGGAAAAAGCTGGGGCAAAAGATGCCGATATATTAATTGCTGTTACAAGTAATGATGAAGTAAATCTTGTTGCTTGCCAAGTTGCGTATACACTGTTTCAAGTACCTAAAAAAATTGCACGTGTTGATTCTGAATATTTCTTAAATCCTTTATGGAATACATTATATAGCGACAAAAACCTGCCTGTTGATTTGGTTATTTCTCCAGATGTTGAAATTGCAAAATTTATTTTAAACTTAATAGAAATACCCGGTACTACTGCCGTATTTCCTTTAATAAATGATAAGCTTTATTTGCTAGGTTTTAGGTGTGATAGCGCCTGCCCTTTAATTAATAATGAAATCAGTGAAATAAAAAAATATTACAACAGTCCAATCATACATATTATACGTGACAATGCTAGTTTTTTTGCTAAATCTACAGAAACAGTTAAAGCGAATGATGAAATTTTTGTACTGGTTGAAAAAGATTGTATTTTTGACACATTGCATGACTTTGGCATAGAGGCTATACAGAATGAACGTTTAGTTATATTTGGCGGTAATGCTATATCATATTATATTGCAAACGCTATTGAAAAAGATGATATGGTAAACACATGTAAAATTATTGAAAATGACCGTTTTAAAGCTCAAGAATTGGCTGAAAATCTGAATGAAACAGACGTTATTATTGGCGACATGATGAACGATGTTATATTAGATGAAGCTGATATAAAAAATGCGAATATATCCATAGCCATTACCGACCAAGATAAAGATAATATTATAGCTTCTCTTATTGCCCAAAAATATGGAGTAAAACAAACATTATCTTTGGTTAACTCAAGGTCTTTCAATAATATTGTTGATAAGAACAATCAGAATATAATTATTGAACGTTCTTTAGTTATCACATCTGCTATGTTGCAAGAATTGCGCAAAGCCAAAATAAATAACGCTTATTGTTTACGTCGTGGAATGGGTGAAGTTTGGGAAGTCAGAATTGATAGTGATAGCTTAAATTCTGATAAAACAATTGAAGAATTAAATCTTCCTGATAAATGCAGAATTGCTGCAATTTATAGAGATGAAGAGATATTATATCCCTCAAAAAGCGATAAAATTCTTGAAGGAGATATTTTGATTTTATTTGTTTCATCACAAGCTATGCGTAAAGCTGAAGAAATATTTAGAATTTAAATACATCGTTTAAATACATTGTTTAAATTTTTAAATACAATGTTTAAAAGCCTCTCAATTGAGAGGCTTTTTTTGTTAAAAGTTAGATAATGATTATCGATCAATATCATTATCTCTAACAACTTGTGACACAGGATTTTGAGGTTCATCAGCATAAATTATTTTACCATTAAAATCTTTTGTGTTCTCAAAAAACTCATCTGCTTGAGCCTTGTTTTTGAATTTTATTTCCTCAATTCCTTCTAAACATTCTTTTTCCTCATCCAAAGCATCTCCACAGGAAACTTCACCACATTTTGACAAGTCTAATTTTTTAGGAAAGAAGACGTCTTTAAAGCGAACAAAATCAACCTCTCTAATATTTAATTCTTCAGTTTCTGAAAAGTCACAGCCTGTAAAATGAACGCCTATTGTATCACCTACATCCAAACAACGAGGCATTATAAAATAATCCCTATCTACACAATACTCTTTATTATAATCATTTAGCGCATCACTTCTTCCTAAAAACACTGAATTTTTCTTAGCCATTTTCAAATAATCAAAACGGGATAAATCCATATCCTCAAGATAAATATCACTTCTATAACTTTCAACTTGCACTTTTAACCCTTCACCTAAAAGTCCGGCAATTTGACTCGCTTCAATATTTATCATACCATTCTCAGCGCCTTCTACTGTTTGCGCTGTTTTTTCATCATAATATTTTTCTTTCATATTAGATGCTCTAAATTCCAAATAATAATCACTCTCATCTGCCAAACGCAACAGTTGTCCATAATTTTCATCAGACACCTTTCTGCTATCAACTGCACCTAATACAAAATCTTTATACGCAAGACGATCTTCTTTAGAAAGCTTATTGATTTCTGTTATTACAGATTTTATATGAGTATAGTGATTTGTCATACCAAGAATTTCTATCGCATCTTCCGGTGTTAGACCATTCTTTTTCTTTTCTGCAATAACTTCCCCAATTTGGGTTACACTTAAGTCTTTATTGGTTATTTCAAAAAACATTTTCTTTCTCCTTTTATTTAAAAACAAAAAACCTCAAAGGTATTCATTACCTTTAAGGCTTGATTAAAAAATTTCTCGGCAGGGTTAGTTAGTGTGTGTGTGTGTGTGTGTGTGTGTGTGTGTGTAGAAAACCGCCACTTTTGGGGTGGTCGCTACTTTATTAAATACTAAATTTAACACATTTTTCATCAAACTTTCTCCTACAATACTCGTGTAGGATACCATAAAAATTAAACTGTGTCAAATTTATTTTTTAATAAAAAGAATCGATAGTTATTCTGCAATTTAATCAAAACATTTAAACATTCGACTTCCTCACAAAAAAAAAGACCGCTTTTCAGCAGTCTTTTTAATTGGTGGTGGAATATTGATGAATTACTAACTGAAATCATCTCCTATTATGAGGAGTTCCAATACCAATTAAAAGAGTTCATATGATGGATTTTAGCCATATTTTTATTGCATTTTAAATCAAAGTAGATTATTGTCTACCCACTATTAAAAATTATGATGTTTAATTAAAAATGTATATATTATGGAAATAGTTGCTTATTGTTTAGGTGGTCTCTCCATAGTAGTGTTTGTTGCTTTTATAATTGCTTGGGCTTGTATGCAAGAAGAGCAATTTGCTGAGATAAATAAACAAATCGAAGAAATCAAAAAAAGTAAATAACTATTAAAAACTTTATTTTATGGAAACTAATTGGATTTTTATTGTCGCAACGTTTTTTGTTGTAATGACATGCTTCATTTGTGTTTATTTGCATTATGACGCTATAAAATCAAGACGAAAAGCTGAAGAAGCTGAAAAGAAACGAGTTAAGCCAGGGTATTATTGGTATGAAGATGATACATTCTCAAAATCAAGGATACCCGATAAAAAGGTCAAAGCTATTGTTGAGCTTGTTGAAGAAGACTGTATATATGGTGACTTAACCGTATCCGAGATTTTCCCTATTGATGAGCAACGATTATCTTACGATAATGCTGAAAAGTTTTTTGAAGAGTTTTCTTATCCTTGTAAAGATAACGAAAAAATAGTTTGGTATGACATTTATCAGTTGATTAAAATTAAAGAATATTATTCTATGAAGATAGAACGTGTAGTTATGGAGATGTCAAAATCTCCTCGTCGTAGAGGACAATGGTCTTGTTCAAAATGTCTTACTCTTAAAGAAAATGCTTTCATTATGGATTTTCATTATAATGTTTCTTTTGATACTCCAAAAGTTAATGAAAATGCTGTTCGTCCCGTAATTGCAATGAGTGCCTTGACATAACATTGATTGCAATAGAGGATTTTGAAAATGAGTAAATAACCATTAACACTTTGTTTATGAAACGAAAACTTGATGATAAATTATTTTTCATTCCGATAATTATCTTAATTATCGTTTATTTGTTATTACTCTTTATATCTGCGATGTGTTTTGGAATGAAGGAATTGCTTCAAAATTTTCCTATAATTCTCTTTGTTGCTTTTATTATTGTTCTGTTCTTTGTTGCTTATGGTGTTTTGTTAAATAAAATAGATGAAGAACATGACAAAATGGATGAAGCTATTAAAGATTTAGCTGAAGAATTAGAGAATGACATTAAGAAACATTGAGCATTTACTAACCTCTCACAATTTTATTGTTGTGAGGGGTAATCTTTATTTAAAATATACAGAATCATAGATTTTTCTATTGCCTTTATAAAACATACAACCTCTTGTCAGAAACAAGAGGTTGTATAGAATGGTGGGCCCTGATGGACTACCCTTCGCCTTTTGATAAAAGGCTTGTCCGCACGGGCGCTCATAAGCTTTCAGCTTACCGCCATACTCCGTCTGGCTTTCGCTGGTAGTCAAACTCCCTTTTCGGGAGTTCAAATCCCGACTTCCACACAAAAAAAGACCGCTTTTCAGCAGTCTTTTTAATTGGTGGGCGTTGAGGGATTCGAACTCCCGACCCTCTCGGTGTAAACGAGATGCTCTAACCAGCTGAGCTAAACGCCCATCTCATTCAACAAGAGACTTTATATATGATATTTTTTTATATTGCAAGCAAAAAATTAAAAATTTTTCACATTTTTTATTTACACATATTTTCAATATGTTACATACAAAAAAGGCAGACTTTTTATTGAGCCTGCCTTTTTCATCTTTACTGCTATAATTATTTTACAGCATCTTGAAGAGCTTTACCAGCTTTAAATTTAGCTAGTTTACGAGCTTTAATTTTAATAGCAGCACCTGTACGTGGGTTACGACCAGTTGTTGCAGCGCGTTTTGTTACAGAAAATGTACCAAAACCAACAAGGCGAACATCATCACCTTTTTTCAATGCTTTTGTTACAGAAGCCATTAATGCTTCTAAAGCTTTTTCTGCAGCAACTTTTGTAAAACCAGCTTCTTTAGCCATGCTTGTTACGAGTTCGTTTTTATTCATAGGAGTTCTCCCCAAAAAAAATTAGTACCACGTGATATTTTATTCACAATTAAATTTGAAAATATTTTTTTAATAAAATCAAACTAAAATCTATATTACACACAAAAAACCGCATAATTCTGCGGTTTTAAGTATAAATGTTATCGTTTTCAGCTATATTATTCACATGACAATACATTATTATACTCTGTGACATTTAAATCTGGAGTTTCAACAAGTAGTTTCTCAGCATCAAAACCACTGTTTATTAGTATATTGCGAATATTTTCTTCCTTCTCTTCAGGAAAAAGTATATCGTTCAAAACTTCATCAATTTTCAACATAACAGTCTTCAACTTATTATTTTCTTTAATACTTTCATTTTTTGTAAATTTTGATTTAAAATATAAAATAGTTGATGCATTATATATGCGTTGAAACAGATGCTGATGCATATCTTTAGTATCATAGATATAATTATTGCATTGATTACAAATATCTTCATACAAGTTTTTCATACTACCTCTCAAAATTTATTTTACAGATAATTAGTTTATAAACGTATTATCTATATAA
>JAZNKG010000005.1:0-20726 GCA_045578445.1 Alphaproteobacteria bacterium | reverse complement strand
TGTACGCTTTTTATGTTATTGAATGAAAATAATTGTTTCGGTCATCCTCGAGGCACGGCGTAAGCCGTAGCACATCGGGGATCCAAAAGACAGGCACCGAAGGTGTGCAATATTTTATATTATTTGAGAGTATAAATCGTTCTAATTTGGGTTATCTTTTTCTATTAATTTAATTTTCCATAATTAATTTTATAGGAATAGCAAAGCCTTCGGCTTTGGGTTTGTGGATCCCCGGTTCGCACTGACGTGCGCCCGAGGATGACCGAGGGGAGAGAGAAGTTGTGCCCGAGGATGACCGAGGGGAGAGAAGTGTCCGAGGATGACAGTAAAGGGGAGTTAATTCGAAGATCCCTTGACCATTCGGTTGTACCGAATGGAGGGATGACAGTTTAAAGTTGATAGGAGCTGGGACGTGGGTGTTTGAGATGATGACAGTTTAAAGTTTATAGGTGGTAGGGTGAGAAATAAAAGGTATTTTTTTACCTTTGTAAGTGTTGGAAATATTGGGGTTGAGTGAGTTTTGGTATATTGCAAAAAAAAGGAACGTTTTTTTGCAACGTTCATTGTTATTGTATCATATTTTTTTCAACTATGCAATAAAAAAGTTAAATCAAATATTTCTACGTCACATTTAGTATGAGCTTATTTCTCTTAAAAAAACTTAATTATATTGCAAAAAAAACGTTGGTTTAAACGCAATATATTTTAGGGAGAAGAACAATGAGTACTAAAGAAGAAAAAATTCAAGAAAGTTTAGATAGGATTAGGGAGAAGAAAAATAATGAGAAAATTATTCTTCCTGAGGTTGACCTTAGTGAATTTAAAGAACTAAAATTTAAAGAAGATAATACTGCTACAGAATTGCCAAAATATCCATCAGAAAAAGAAGAAGCTGTTTCTGTTAAAGGAAAACTTCCAAAATCTGTGGATTTTTCAAAATGCTCTAAAGTTTCAAAAGAGATGGACTAAACAGTATATCTTGAAAATTAGACTTGATTAATAAAAAATGCTGGCTTTATGGTCGGCATTATATGAAGAACCCCGCGTTTTACGCGGGGGTATCTTTTTTTATTTTCTGCGGGCTTTGTTTTTCTTACTGCCTCGTTCAGCTTCTTTTTTACTGAATTTGAATAGGTCTTGATTAAGTTTACCGTCAACTACTGTATCATACAAAGAAAGTGAAACCTCTAATGATTGTGGGGTAATAACTTTCCATTGTTTTAAGCTAAACGGATTATTGGTAAATACTAATGTAAAAGGTCCTAAATCTTCATCTTTGGTATATTGTAAGCTAACTCTAGTCATTCCTGGGTCTTGATATAGGTCGGTTACCATAAGGTCTTTACCGCCAAGGTCTACCGTATTAGCTAAAATCATAGCGGCAGGAACATCATCATAGTCAATATTAGTAATTTGCTCTAATTCTTTGTCATAATATACGATATAATCGCCGTTGCCTACAATTAAAATGTTTGATGGTGGGTTATATTCCATACGGATTTTATTTGGCTTTTCTATATAAATACGGCCTTCCGCCTTTTCGCCATTGCTGGCAATTTGCACAAAATCTGCTGATAGAGTTTTAATCGAATTAAGGTAGTTTTCTACTTTTTTTACGTCATCAGTTTTTACTGCTGCCAAACTGTTATTAGCAAAAAATAGCCCTAAAATAGCAAGTTTTAGAATGTTTTTCATTAAAAAGCCTCTCAAACATATTAAAAAATCGCTTATAAAGGTAAACTTTTTAAATAAAGTTTCAAGCATTTTAAATGTATTCTCTACAAATAAGTTTTTAATACGGGTATAAATAGATAAAAAAGGCTTGCATTTTGGTATATGGAGTGTTAGAAAATTTTGCAGTGCCGATTTAGCTCAGTTGGTAGAGCATCCCATTCGTAATGGGCAGGTCGGGAGTTCGAATCTCCCAATCGGCACCAGTTCTTAGCTCCGTTATGGAGCTTTTTTTGTATTTAAAGTTTTTTTTAATATATTGGTAGTACGGTTATTAAATAAAATAGGAGATTGGGATGGTTTGCTTAAAAGATGAAATAAATAAAATTTTATATAATATGCTTTTTTCTGATATTAGAGAAAAAAAGTATATAAATAATGATGAAGTTCTAAATAGTTTTTCTAAAAAAAGACCAATAACGATAACGAGAAAGTCTAATTTGGTTGTGGGAAATGAAAATAAAGAATTAATCAATAATGAAATTATAAAAATATTTCCTATTGATGAGCATGTTATGTATGAAGTTTTGATTAGTTTGTCAGAGATGAAAGATAAAACGCCTAATTTGATTGATACATTTTATTTTCTTTTATTGGTTACACCAGAAAACAAGGTATTAAATTGTGATTTCTTTGACAGTACGGAGTTAAAAGGGAATAATAGTGTTGAAGATGGTAATTATATAAAAAATGTTTTAGAGAAGGCAAAAGGGGAATTTGAAAATATCAAAGATGTGATGGCTCTTGAGAATTTTATAGAGAATGTGCGTAAAGAAAGATAGTTGTATAATATTGACAATTCTTTAAAAATATGATATCCTTTTAAGAAATTGGGAGATTATAGATGAGTGAACGTTTGAAAAAAGTAAAAAGAGAAGCATTAAAATATGTTCTAGTTGGACTTTCACTTTTTGGTGGGTTGAATGCACAGGCTAAGAATAATAGAGGTGCAGATAATGATACGAGTATGAACGTTGTGCATTCGACATCTGTTTCTTATGATGATTCTATGAGAAGTTATAGTGAAATGACAAGTATGAATTATGGTGATGCATCATTTATATCATCAAATTTTGTTCTTATTCAAGATATAGGTAATGGCTATGATGTTATGTATGAGACGTATGGCACAAATGACAGAACAGAAAATGCTTTGACAATGTTAACTCCTGATAATCGTGAAATTGATTTAGGTTTTTATTCTACGGATAATTTTATGCTTCCTTCTGAAAAGATAATGGAACATCATGAAGTATTTAATAATGGAGGAGGGCAAGAATTATTAAATAGCTCTGACCCAAATGTAATAAAAGAACATAATGATAAGTGGGAAAAACAACAACACATTTTAGCTATAAAAGAAATGCAAAATCCTGAAGATGTGCAAGCTTTTATGAGACTTGTGCAAAGGGATAGAGAAAGTTTGGAAGCTACGGGAGAAAGAGTTGTTGATAGTGCGCATAGAACAATAGGAAATGTAGAAGATTATTTTATGACAAGTAATACCAAAGAAGAAACTAGAGATTTAAGAAAACTTTATAAAACAATTCAAAAAGAAACAGAGAGTAGACGTAATAATTTGCGTGATAAGGCAATGTCTGGAGATTTGACTAATATTGCATCTATGAGCAATCTTTGGAACGGCGGTATGGGCAATTGATAAGTTTTTTAGTTTTTGTAATAAAAATAGCCGGTACGTTAGTGTATCGGCTTTTTTTGTGAAAAAAATAAATTTTTATATTAAAATACAAATAAAAATAGAGAAAAATATATAAAACACTTGCGAATGCATTGGTAAAACCTATATAATGTTTGATAGCGCTATCATTATGTTAATTTTTATTTGAAAGGAATATAAAATGCCAAATATTATAAAATCTAGGTATAATAAAAATTGTACGATAGTAGGTGTTGCTAAAAATTTTTTACAAATCAGAAAAGATGCTGAAGTAAAAAAGCCTATTTCTACGGGGTCTAATATTGCAGATTTTGCTTTATCTCAATTACCTGGAATTGGTAAAGCTATGAAAGTTATTAATACTCCACATCAAATGGGTGTTCATGTTGCACATGGAGTTAATGCTTATAAAGAAAGCTGTAGCAATCGTCGAAAAAAATAGTTGATTATTTTTAGCAAGTGTCTACTATATAGTGAAAGGAGTATAAGCTATGAAATTATGGTCAAAAGAAGCCTTGGTATTAGGAGGAATGTATGGAGTTTTAGAAACTCCTTTCACGTATTTGGGATTTGAAACCGTTACAGATATTTTCTTTGTTGTTTTTATCTGTTGTATGGTATTGCTTTGCTTTAATAAAATACCGAAGTTTATTTCAAAAACAATAGAGAATTATCCTAAAGTATCATATTATTTGGCATCTATCGGGTGGATACCGTATTTTGTAATATTGGTAACAATAATTATTTCGGGTATTTACTATTGTTTAGGATATGATGGTGCTTTATTTTCGTTACAGATTTTTTGTTTAGGTATAATTGTTATAGTGGCAAATATTTTATCTTTGTTATGTGCTTATGTCAGATATAAACGCATAATGCGTTGAAAAGGAGATAGTGTTTATGAAAACATTTGGAAAACAGGTTTAAATCTTAATATTTGCAATTTATTGCATATACATATTGGGGAGTTTTAATTTGTGCATTAGCAGTTGCTACATACAAGAGTTTTGCTAAAAAATAAAAAAAAGAGCCGGTACGTTAGAGTATCGGCTTTTTTTGTTAGAGGAGGTAGGCTACGGTGGTGGCAATTGCGTATAAAAATATGACAATTGGATATGTATGTAACCACTTTTTTCTTAGAATGTAGGCATTTGAATTTTCATCTTTAGGGATTTTTGTTTCTATGGCGCAATATGGGTATATCAAGACGATAATTGCGCCGAAGAAAAATCCTTGAGGATATGCCAGTAGTTTGAATGTTAGAGGCATGGTAACTGTAAATACCCAAGCCGAGACAAGCATTCGTAAGATTGTTTTTGTGTTGCCGTAGTTTGATAAGAAGTAAATTCTTATTACTTCTATCAACAGCAATAAAAATGCGAAAATAATAATTAATACGTTCATATTGTATTGTTTTTTTAGTTTGACATAAAAATTGGTATTTTGTCGCATAATAGCAATCTATTTATATTTTTCAAGTAAAAAATGACGGAAATTTGATTTTTCGAGGGGCGTTTTAACTTTACTTTAGCTATTTTTTGTGATAAAATAGGGTATATTGTAAGGAGGGCATAAAAATGTTTATAGAGATTACAAAAAAAGAGAATAATGATCCGATAAAAATGGATACCTTATTTATGCAACAAAGAGATGCTGGATATACACCTGAATTTGCTATGGAAGTTTTAAGAAGCACCAATCATTATGGTAATATTAAGCGAGTGGCTAAGTATATTGCAGGTTTGAAAACTAATGAAGAGCGTTTGGCTTATAAAGATTTTGTGATTGGAGCGGTGGAAAGAAGAGAAACAACACCAGATACATTTAGGTTATTATATGGTTTGGCTTGTGATGGTGGTTATGATGTAGAGTTTTTTGAAGCTTATAATAAGCCCAAAGAATATGGTATTGATTATTGCAATTTTAAGACAAAGCATATTCTTTGCAAAAGCAAACACGATGAATTGCCTCAAGATTTAAGAGATTATGATAGAGTAGTTTTGGATTATGCAGAGTATAATGAGCAATATGCAAGTCCTGTTATTAAATTTTCTTGCAAAGAGTGCTGTGTGCAAAATGCAACAAGAATGGGTTTTCGCCAAAATGAGTCTCAGTTTATTGAAGCTGAAAAATTTAGGTTTAAAAATATTGCAGTACTTGAAAATTCTGTTTATGCGGATACAAATTGTGTTGAATTTGTTGATTGTAATAGTGTTGATTTTAGTATGTATGGGGATAAGGCAAATACTAAAGATTTAGAAATTATAGCAAAGAATGTTAAAAGATTAGCAATATCAGTAAGAGATTATCATAATAGACATATAAAATGTGAGTTAGATAATGTTGATACATTGGTTCTTAATGGTGTAAATTTAGAATGTTTTGACATAGCTTCGTTAAAAGGAGCTAAGACAGTTTTGTTTGATGAATGTAGTAGTTTTCCTAAAAATGTAGATTTATCTCATCTTGATGATGTTAGAATAGTGGCTTCTTATGGATTTAGTAAGATAGAGGATATTAAATTCAAAGAAGGGTCAAAAGTTAGTATACTCCCATCATTTATGTATGATCCTGATGGTATATGTGCTCCATCGATGATTGGTTTTGATATGCCTGCTAATTTAGATTTTTCTAAATGTAGTGAGGTGATATTAGGTGGAGAATTGGGTGCATATGATAGATTGAGCTTTGGTGAAGGAGCGAAGGTTAAGTTTTGCTATTTACGCGAGTATCCAAAAGTATTAGATGTGTCTATGTGTTCTGAAGTTAGTTTTGATAATGTTGATAATATTAATGAAATTGTATTTAAGGATATGGCGCAACTGCAGGATATTGTGAAATCTGTTATTGGAGATGGAAAAGAGCAAAAGAGAGTAATGTCTACACTAAAGAAAAAAGCTACATTTATTAATGAGCCAAAGAGTAAATTCTCAAAGCTATGGGATAGGGGGGATTAATAGATGTTTGTAGAGATAGAAAGAAAAGTAGGTGATGTTAGTCCAATATCAGTTGATAATTGGATAAGAGAGGTTAGAGAGGATGGCTTTACACCGAAAGAGGCTATGCAAGTATTAAAGTGGACAAACTATTATGGTAATATTAAACAAGTTGTAAAAGAAATTAGAAGATATAACGATGTTAAAGTATATAGGATGTTTGAAGACTTTATTATTGGGGCTATTGATGGGAGAGAAACATCTAAAGAAGCGCATAAAATGCTGAGAGATTTGGCAGTTGAGTGTGGTTTTGAAGAAGAGTTTGATAAAGCAGATAAAAATGCTAAAGTTTATGGTCCAAGAGATTGTAATGTCGTTGTTTATGTTGATATGATTAAACTTAATAGAGATGGGCATCCGATAATTACTACACCAGATTTTACTAAAGAGGAATATGATAAAGTTGTAGCAGATTGTGAATGTGATGTACGTAATTTATTTGACTGGTCCATATATACTCCCCAAAAAGCTATTTTAAGAAATTTATGGCATGTTACTTTTGGGGATAGTGTGGGCGATATGGAAGAGCTAGTTTTTCAAAATGTAAAAAAACCGGATTTTTCAAGGGCTAAAAGATTACCTAAAAGAGTTAAGTTTATAGGTTGTAAAGAGGTTGTTTTAAACGGTGCAGATTTAAGTGAAACGGATTTGTTTTTTAAAGATTGCGATGCTGTTGATATATCAAGTAAAACGTTGTTACCAGAGTTTTTAGATTTATCTGGTGTAAAAAATGTATATTTGGGCGCGATTGATTTAAGCAAAATAAATATGATTAAGCTTAATGGCGGTAAAAAAGTTGTTTGTGGTCAAAAGGCAATATTGGGCGAGGTTTTAGATTTATCTGAATTTGAAGAGGTAGATTTATCTAATCGTGATTTGAGCGGGGTTAAAGAGATTAAGTTCAAAGAAGGGGCTAGGGTCAATTTAGCTAATGTAAAGAATTTATCGCCTGATATAGATTTGAGTATGATAAAAGATATTAATATATCAGGTCTTGATTTGAGCTACATGGATGAAATGCCAAAGGGTTGGGATAAGGTAAAGTTTGATGGAAATACAATTTTACCAAAGAAGATGGTCTTTAGCGCTGGAGAAGTTAATATTTCGGGCAAGAATATTGCAAATTGTGAAGAGATTATATTTGAGCCAACAGTTGAAAAAGTCGTATTTTGTTCATCTACTAAGTTTCCTGAAAAATTAGATTTATCGACAGTTGATGAAGTGTATTTATCTTGTTGTGATTTAAGTAAAGTTAAAGAGATTAAGTTCAAAGACGGGGTAGGGGTTAGTCTGAAAAATGTAAAGAATTTATCTCCTGATATAGATTTGAGTATGATAGGAATAATTAATGCATCAGGTCTTGATTTGAGCTATATGGATGAAGTGCCAAAGGCTTGGACTTTATGTTGGATTGATGAAGATACTTGTTTCCCTAAAAAGGGAATAATAAAAAATATTGTAAAGTATGAACCATGGAATACAATTCCTGATTATACTTATATAGTAGGAAGAAATATTTCAAATTGCGAAGAAGTTAAGTTTGATCCTGATATTAAAAAAGTTGTATTTGATAAAAGAACGAAATTTCCTGAAAAATTAGATTTATCGACAGTTGATGAAGTGGATTTATCTTGTTGTAATTTAAGTAAAGTTAAAGAGATTAAGTTCAAAAAAGGAGCTAAGGTTTGTCTAAAAAATGTAAAGAATTTATCTCCTGATATAGATTTGAGTATGATAGGAGATATTGATATAAGAGGTCTTGATGTAAGTTATATGGAAGAAAGGCCAACGGGTTGGGATAAGGTAAAGTTTGATGGAAATACAATTTTACCAAAGAAGATGGTCTTTAGCGCTGGAGAAGTTAATATTTCGGGCAAGAATATTGCAAATTGCGAAGAGGTTATATTTGAGCCAACAGTGAAAAAAGTTGCCTTTACTTCAGATACTATATTTCCTGAAAAATTAGATTTATCGACAGTTGATGAAGTGGATTTACGTTATTGTAATTTGAGTGGAGTTAAAGAGATTAAGTTCAAAAAAGGAGCTAAGGTTAATTTAAGTTTTGCTAAAAATGTCTCCTCTAATATAGATTTGAGCAATATTGAAGATATTGATATATCAGGTGTTGATTTAAGTTCTATGGAAGAGTGTTTTTGTGATACTATTTGCTTTGGTGAGTATACTTGTTTACCGAAAAAGGTAAGTTTGGGTGATCTTTTAGAGGTAATTCAAAAAGATAATATTAAAAACTGTGAAGAATTGATTTTAAGGTCAACCGTTGAACATGTGAGGTTTTCAATAGATACTGTGTTTCCTAAAGTTTTTAGTATATCAACATCAGGTAATGTATATTTAGGAAAAAATGATTTTAGCAATCTTGAAGAACTTAAACTTAAAGGAACAGGTTGTGTTAAATTGGTAAAACTTGGCGGTTATCCAAAAGTTTTAGATTTATCTGAATGCGAAAATGTGGAATTAGATGCATCTCAAATCGGAGAAATGAACAGTATTGTGTTTAGAGATAAGGCGCAACGTGATAAATTTATGGAAACGATGAAGTTTGAACGAGGCATTGATAAGATTAGGTTTAAGAGCAAGTGTGAATATAGAACAAAAAGAAATATTATAAACAATCGAGGCAATCAACAGATTGGTAATGATATGGAGATGTAGACGATGTTTGTGGTAATTAATAATGATACAAAAGAAGAAATTACCCCAATCGTGGTTGATACGTGGTTGAGAAAAGCGCGCAATGATGGCTTTTCTTTAGAAAAAGCTATGCAAGTGTTAAAGTGGTCAAATAACTATAGTAATATTAAGCAAGTTGTAAAAGAAATTAATAAACTAGATACCGTTGAAAAACGTTTGCTTTATAAAGAGTTTGTGCTAGGTGCAGTTAATAGACGTGAGACTTCAAAAGAGTCGTATGCGATGTTGCGAGCTTTGGCGGTTGAAGGCAGGTATGAAAAAGAATTTGATGAATTAAATGCCAAGCAAAAAATTTATGGTATAAGAGATTGTGGTTTTAAGACGGCTATGATTTATCATAGCGATTTTATGGTGGAAGATTTTAGCGATTATGATAGTATTATTTTTGATTGTAAGATGAGTCGCAATTTTCCTCTGCACAGCATAAAGTTTCCTAAACATGTTTGTTTTTTGCAAGATAAAGAATTATTTTTGTATCAATCTTTTGAAGATATTGAAAAATTAGTTGTATTAGAAGCTGATAAAATAAAAATCTCTGGTTCTCTGCCTAAAGAAGTATGGTTTGGTAATTGTAAAGATATTGATTTGTCGGAAGCTGATTTAAGTAAAGTTGAAGAAATGCCTTTTGTAGAAGGGACTGAAGTTACGTTTTATAAGAATGGTTATAGAACAAAGACAAAGTTTCCTAAAGTTTTAGATTTGAGAGGAGTTGATAGCATAAACTTTAGTGGTTGTGATTTAGACGGATGTGAAAATATAATATTTGGTAAAAAATCTAAAGTAAAATTTGTTAATAGTAGATGTGCGGATGAATGTAAAAATTTATCAGGTGTGCTAGATTTTTCTATGTGTGATGAAGTTAATTTATATGGATGCGATTTATCTAAAGTTACAGAAATTAAATTCAAAGCAGGGGCAACGGTTAATTTGGGGCAAGTTAAGGGATTGCCAGAAAATACAGATTTATCTATGCTAGGGAATGTCTCTTTATTTAATACAGATTTATCTAAGATTAAAAAGCTTAATTTTGGTAAAAATTGTAAAGTTAAAATTGCTAAATGTGATTTGAGTAATTTAGATGAAATTACTTTTGATGAAGGTGTGGTTCTTGAATTTTCCTCTGAAACAATAAATAGAGAAATTGATTTTTCTAAATGTAAAAAAGTTCATATGAATAAGGTAGATGCTTCGGGATGTAAAATGGACTTTTCTAGTTGCGAAGAAGTTGATATGAGAAATTGTGAGTTGAATAACTCCCATATTAATTTTGGCGATGATACAGAAGTTTTAATGTTTAAATGTAATGGTATTTCTGATGAAATTGATTTTTCTAAGTTAAAAAGACTACAACTTGAAAATTGTGACATAACAAAAGGAAAAAATATTGTTTTAGCTAAAGGGGCAAATGTTTTTTTAAATTATTGTGATATGCCAGCTAAGATAGATGCCTCTGATTGTGAAGTTTTAAAAATTGATGGTTGTAAAGATGATTTGGCAAAAATAGTGTATCCTAAAAATAAAAATGTTAGTTTTGACTGGTGTATTTTGCCTGAAAAATTAGATTTATCTACGCTTGATGTAGTGGATATACCTCATGCTGATTTTAGTAGAAATAAAGAAATTAAGTTCAAAGACGGGGCAAAGCTTTATATGTCAAGAGCAAGTAATATGCGTGGAGTTTTAGATTTTTCTAGTCTTAGTGTGGTTAGTTTAGAAGAAGCTATTCTTGCTAATGTTAGAGAAATTAAGTTTAGGGACGGGGCAGAAGTTTGTTTGCGAAATGCGAGGAATATATCTTGTCGTATGGATTTATCTAAGGTTAAGAAGTTGGATGTGTTAGGAGCATATTTGTTGGGATTAGAAGAATTAGATTTATCTAATGTAGAGGAAATTAAAAAGGGAATATATACCAGTTGGCCGAGAGTTATCAGATTATCAAAAAATAATAATTATGTGTGTAAGACTTTGGCTGATGAATATGTGATGTTTAAGATTAGCAAAGGCGGAGATTTTAGATTTGAAGCAGATACTGTAGTGCCAAAAAGATTAGATTTATCTGAGCTTGATGTGGTTGATTTTGGTATGGCAAATTTGAGCAACTTGCAAGAATGTGTGTTTAAAAAAGGTGCAAGGGTTAAATTAGATAGGGCTTTTAAGTATCCTAAAATATTAGATTTATCTGAGTGCGAGGATGTGGAATTGGATGTAAATAAGGTTGGCGAGATACAAAAAATTATCTTTAAAAATAAGGAGCAACGTGATAGAATAATAGAAAAGATGCATTTTGAACGAGGCCTTGATAAATTTAGATTTAAGAGAAAATGTGAGTACGGAACTAAATTAAATAATAATATGATTATGCGGGAGAGTGAGAGATGTTTATAGAGATAGAAAAAGAAGAAGGAACAGATGAATTTGCAGTTGATAAATTTATAAATGAGGCTAGAGGTGATGGCTTTAGTTTAGAAGAGGCTATGGAGGTTTTGAAAAAAACTAACCATTATGGCATTATCAAAAAAGTGATTAAAGAAATTAATAAATATAAAACGGCTGAAGAACGTTTGGCTTTTAAGGAGTTTGTGTTGAGCGCAGTAGATGGACGTGAAACTTCTCCTGAGGCATTTGATGGACTTTATAAATTAGCGGTTGACGGGGGATATGTGGCGGAATTTTTGCGCGCATTTTCACAACCAAAGGTTTATAAGCTTAGAGATGGTAATATAGTATCAAAAATTTTTTATGTTACAGAAAATGCTAATTTAGGCGATTATGATTATTCGGATTTAGATAAAGGTGTTTTTGATTTTGAAAATAAAAAGAAAAATTTTTGTGTAGATAGTCTGTGTATTTTACCTAGGGTTAGTATATTTAAAAATTTTTGGGATTTAAAATTAAAGTCACTTAATTTAAAATCAGTTGAAGATTTGAATTTTGATAATGTTGAAACTTTAGTTTTGGATGGATGCAAGAATATGCCTCAAAGCTTAAATACAAGAGGTTGTAAAAATATTCATATATTGGATGTAGATGTAAGTAAATGTGAGAATATAGTTGTAGGTTTAGGTGGAACATTTGAGGCAGATAATCGTTCTATCCTTCCTGAAACAATGGATTTATCGCAGGCACGTGAGATATTATTAGAGTTCTGTGATTTATCTAACTGGGATGGCTGGAATATAAAAAGTGGTACTTATATAAATTTGAGAAATTGTAGAAAATTGCCTAAAGTATTAGATTTATCGGGGTTTGATAAGGTAAATTTGTATGAAGCAGATTTAAGTGGAGTTGAAAAAGTTATATTTAAAGAGGGTGCAGAAGTTAATATGAGCTGTGCAAAAAATCTAAATTGTGAGATTAATTTAGATGCTCCAGCAAGTATAAACTTGATGTATTGTGATTTAACAAAACAAAAGAAATTAAATTTTAGAGATGGTGCAAAAGTTAATCTTGAAAGTGCAGAATTTGATGTTTCTAAAATAGATTTTAGTGTTTTTTCTAAAATTGAATTAAATAATATTGATTTTAGCGTGATTAAGGAATTAAAGTTTAGGAAAGGGGCTAGTGTTAGCATAATTTCAGCTAAAAATTTTCCTAAAGTTTTAGATTTTTCTCAAGTAAAAGTTGATGTCCTTAGAAGATGCGATTTTAGTGGGGTTGAGGAATTAAAGTTTGGTAGTGGAGATAAGATTATATTAGATAATTGTTGTGGTTTTTCTAAGACTTTAGATTTGTCTGGGTATGATAGTATTCAGTTGGAGTGTTGTGAGTTATCTAGTATTAATGAATTGAAACTAAAGGATAATGCAAAAGTTGTTTTTGAGCGTTTTGCTGGTGGATTTCCTAAAATTTTAGATTTATCTAAAGCAAGTGGTGTAGAGTTTAAAAGTTGTGTTTTGAGTAATATTGATGAGATAAAATTTAAGGAAGGCGCTAGTTGTGATATGTCTTATACGAGAATTGACATAAGGGATTTTGATACATCAAATCTAAGTTATCTTGATGTTATGGCGTGTGATTTTAGTAAAGTTAAGGAACTAAAGGCTAGAGAAAATAGTCGTTTTATCCTTTTTGCAAAAGAATACCCCAAGGTTATGGATGTTTCTAGATGTTCTTATGTTCGTATGGATAATGATGTAGAAAAAATGCATAGAGTGATTTTTAAAAACAGAAAGCAAAGAGATGGCTCTATGAGAATGAGGAGATTTACATATAAAGAAAATGAGATAAAATATAGATTGCTACGTAGGGCAAAGTTTAGGTATGTTGAAGGAAAGTTAGAAACATTGATTAAAGATAAAAAACAACAAAGAATACAACAAGAAAAAGAAATGTGAGCTACATAAGGGAGATATGAGATGTTTGTAGAGATAGAAAAAGAAGAAGGTCTTTCTGGGATGGCAATTGATGCATGGATAAATAATGCTCAAAAGGATGGTTTTACTTTAGAAGATGCTATGGATGTTTTGAAAAAGACTAATCATTATGGCATTATTAAAAAGGTGGGAAGATTAATTAAAGGTTTGAAAACTACTGAAGAACGTTTGGCTTTTAAGGAGTTTGTGATAAGTGCTGTGTGGGGGCGTGATACTTCTCCTGATAGTTTTAATTTGTTATATAATTTGGCGCTTGAAGGGGGATATGACGGAGAATTTTTAGAAGCATTTACTCGTCCTAAGGTTTATAAACTGAGAAAAATTAATGAAATTGCAAAAAATTTTATTGTGCGTGGAAAGACACAATTAAATGAGTTTGATTTTACGGGGTTGGATAGGGCTGTTTTTGATTTAGATGGTGATTATTCAAAAACCGTAGCCTTTAATAATGAAATTGTGCCGGATATTTGTGTTTTTAAAAATGCTGATATTTTGAATTTTAATGAATCTGACCTTTTTATGAAAGAGCTTATTTTAGAAGATATATCAGATGTACGTTTTACACGTATTCCTGGTGTTTATGGGAAGAGTAGAGTTAAAAAATTAGATTTATCTTGTTGTGATAAAGTTAAATTTGAGTATTTTTGTTTTGATGATTGTGAGATAAAATTTAAGGAAGGAGCAGAAATTGCTTTTGATGTTACTTATGCTCCAAGCAAATTAGATTTGCCATACGTAAAGTCTTTGATTTTATCTTGTAGCTATGCTGGGGCTATAGATGAATGGAATATGCAAGGGGGGGAGTATATAAGTTTAAGAAGGGTAAGCGAGCTACCTAAAGTGTTGGATTTATCGGGTTTTGATAAGGTGAATTTGTCAGAGGCAAATTTAGACGGGGTTGAAAAAATTATTTTTAAGGAAGGGGCGGAAGTTGATTTATCGGAAGCTAGAAATATGAGTTGCGATATGAATGTGGATGCGCCTAAAAAACTAAATTTAAGAGGTTGTAATTTAACAAAAGTTAAAAATCTTAGTTTTGCTGAAGGAGCTGATGTTAATTTAATGGGGGCAACTTTGGATGTTTCAAAAGTGGATTTTTCCGTATTTGATAAATTGGCAATTAATTATGTTGATTTTAGCGGTGTTAATGAATTGAACTTTAGGAAAGGTGCAAAGATTGAGATATATGGAGGGAGTAATTTTCCTAAAGTTTTAGATTTTTCTGAGACAAATATATTGTTTAGGGCATGTAATTTCAGTGGAGTTGAGGAATTAAAGTTTGAAGACGGATGTGTTGCAAAATTTGAATACTGTAGCCAATTTCCTAAGACTCTAGATTTATCTAATATTGATATTAGTCAGTTGGAAAATTGTGATTTTAGTGGGGTTGAGGAGTTAAAACTTAAAGGTGGAAAAAGCATAAAAATATACGAATGTAAAGGATTTTCTAAGACTTTAGATTTGTCTGGGTATGATAATGTTTGTTTCCAATGTTGTGATTTAGCAAAGATTGATGAATTAAAATTAAAAGATGGGGTGAATGTTGATTTTCTGAGTATTAATAAGAAATTTCCAAAAGTTTTGGATTTATCATCTGCAAAGAATGTAGGTTTTACATATTGTATTTTTAATAATACAGGTGAAATCAAATTTGGAAAAGGTGAAACCTGTAAGATTAGTAGTAGTAAGTTTTGTTTAGAAAATCTTGATTTAAGCGCTTTTGATAAGGTTGATATTAGAGATAGTGATTTTAGCGAAGTTAGTAAAATGAAATTAGGTGAGGGCAGTGAACTGGTGTTTTCATGGTTGGGTGACAAAATGCCTAAAGTATTAGATGTATCTGGTTGTTCTAAGATTGATTTTGGTAGTAGTATTTGGAAATTAAATAAAGTTATTTTTAGAAATAAAATGCAAAGATACAAATTTTATGATCTTAAATTTAAAGAAGAGGTTAGAAAAACATTAAAGTTTAAATTAAAGTGTAGAGCAAATTTTAGATATAATGATAATGCTTCTAATGCAAAGAAAAAACAACAAAAAATACAAAAACAAGAAAAAGAAATGTGAGCTTTATAAGGGAGATATGAGATGTTTGTAGAGATAGAAAAAGAAGAAAAAAAAGAAGATGTATCAGTTTTTGCGCTGGATGCTTGGATAAATGAAGCGAGAAAGGATGGCTTTAGTTTAGATGAGGCTATGAGCATTTTGAAAAAGACCAACCATTATGGCATTATAAAAAAAGTGATTAAAGAAATTAATAGATGTAAGACTAAAGAAGAGCGTTTGGCTTTTAAGGAGTTTGTGCTAAGTGCTGTTGATGGAAGAAAAACAACTCCAGATGCTTTTGAGGGCTTATTTAAGTTGGCACAAGAAGGCGGATATGCGAGAGAGTTTTTAGATGTTTTTACAAAAGAAAAGATATATGAAGAAAAAGATGAAAATGTTAAGGCTTTTATTGCTGGGGTTACAAAGATAAAAAATTATTCTAGTGTAGATTTGTCTGAGTATGATATATTTATTGGAAAATCAGATAAAGATGAGTTTAGGGCTTTTGTATTAGATAAAAGAACAGGAGATTGTGGCTCTAGATATTATATAAATTATCCGAAGCGCTGTGTGTTTAGAAATTGTGAAGAAGTAAAATTTAGTAGCAGAGATGATTATTCGATGATTGAAAAACTTGCTTTGGAAGGAGTAAAATCGGTTAGTTTTAATGGTGTTAAAAAAATGCCAAAATGGATTGATGTATCAACTTGTAAAGAGGTTGATTTTTGTGGCTGTGATTTGAGTGGTTTAAGTGGCTTGAAGTTTATGGATGGGGCTAAAGTTATTTTTAGTAGGGGAACAAAGTTTCCTAAAGTATTAGATTTATCTAATATTGATGAAGTTGATTTATCTAATTGTGTTTTTAGTGGAGTTGAAGAAATTAAGTTCAAAGAAGGGGCTAAAGTTAAATTTAATCGCGCAGAGAATTTGCCTACAAATATTGATTTTACATTGTTTAGTGAAGTTAGTTTAGATGGATGTAACTTAAAAGATTTTAGTGATGTACAATTTAGGGACGGGGCTAAAGTTAATTTAAGTTATGTGAAAAATGCTCCTAAAGGTATTAATTTATCTAAATTATCTTCAGTTGATCTAAAAGGTAGTGATGTTGATACTGGAGTTGATTTTTCTTCTTTAGATGAGGTTGATTTAAGTGGGCAAGATTTAAGTAACTGGGATAATATGATATTTAAGGAAGGAGCTAAAGTTAATCTGAGAGGTGCAAAAAACTTTCCTAAAGTGTTGGATTTATCTAAGATTATTGTTGAAGACATGAGAGGATGTGACTTTGTGGGTGTTGAAGAAATTAAATTTGGTAAATCATCAACAATTTTATTAGAAGAAGCAATAAATTTGCCGGAAGTTTTAGATTTTTCTGAGGCGGTAAAAGTTAAATTAAATTATTGCAATTTATCTAAGGTTAAAGATATTAAATTTAAGCAAGGTGCTGATATTTGTTTTGATTATACAATTTTACCTGAAAAATTAGATTTATCGATGGTTACTGTGTCAAATAAATATGATCACCTATACAATTTTCGTGAAAGTAATTTCAAATATGTAAAAGAGATTAAATTTAGAGAAGGGGAAAAAGCTAAATTTTATTATGTAAGAGAGTTTCCGAAAGAAATAGATTTATCGGCTCTTGAGAAGATTGATTTTTATGATGTAGATTGGAGTAATACGGAAAAAATTAAATATCATGAAAATGCTAATGTTTTAATGCAATGGGGACGAGGTTATAGTAGCGGATTGCCTGAAACGCTAGATTTATCTGAAATTAGTAAAGTTGAATTAAGCATGGATATTACAGATAATTGTCCAAAACAAATAAAATTTAAGGAAGGGGGAGACGTAGAACTTTATTTATCTATATATCCTGAGGTTCTAGATTTTTCTAGGTGCGGAAAGGTTAATTTACACGAGCGTAACGTAGAAAATATACATAGAATTATTTTTAGGGATAGGGCGCAAAGAGATATTGCTTTTAAGGATTTATCTGCAAGATTTCGTACAGGAGTGTATAAAAAATGCAAATTTGTTAAAAGTTATTTGAGTGAGGCTTTTGAACGCCTAGGTAAAGAGGATAGATAAGATGATTTGGATTAATAATACAGATAAAAACGCTATTGAGGTGGATACTTTGATAAGAAAACGTAGAGATAGCACAGAAGGTAAAGCTATTACTTCAGATATGGCGGTAGAGTTTTTGAGAATGACTAATCACTTTGCTAATATAAAGTTTTTGCTTCAGCAAATTAAAAAAAGCATAAAAACAGATGATGATGTAGCTTTGTATAAGAATTTTGTATTAGGGGCTATTGAGGGGCGAGAAGTTAGTAAAGAAGCATATAAAATGCTTGAGGATATGGCCGTAAGGGGCGGATTTAGGGAAGAATTTGATGAAGCTAATAATACATATAAGATATATAAATTTGATACATGTATGAGTTTTTATACAGATAAAGACAAAGAGTTTAGGTATTGTATGCAAAATGAAGTGCCTACTGTTGGTGGTTTTAAGGAGTGCAGACATGCTGAGCTGTCTTTTGTGAATACAGATTTTACTACTTGTCAAGAGTTGTTGTTGCCATCTTGGTCTACTATATATTTTAATAATTGTTCTGGTTTAAGAGGTAATTTATCTATTCCTATGTGGAGTATAGCTATTTTTGATGGGGCAGATTTAAGTGAGGTAAATAAGTTGAGTGCTAGTCCTAGATGTAAAATTAGTATGCAAGAGATTAATAGCATGCCAGAAATTATAGATGTATCTGGTGCAGAGCGTGTGTATTTAAAAAAATCTGACTTAAGTAGAGTAAAAGAGTTGAAAATAGGAGATTGTAAAGAGGTTGACTTTGCATATGCTACAGGTTTGCCAGAAGTTATAGATGTGTCATTGTGTGAAGAGACAAATTTTCATATGGCAGATGCAAGTAATGTAAAAAGGATTGTATTTAAGACAAAAAATGAAGCTGAGCATTTTTGTTGTTGGAGCAAAAACTTTAATGGTACTGCTGTTTATTTAGATAGTGGTAATTTTGAACACGAATACTCTTTGCCTAAAAGCAGAAATTATGGAATGGGACTATAAAACTCTTAGGCATATTTTTTTCATATAAAAACTCCTTAAATCAAACTGTAGTGGGCGGAGTGTTTTCTGCCCTTAGATTGAAAAATAATGATATTATAAGAAATATTAATTCCATATCAGTGGTCCTATTAGTTAATCGTTAAATATTTGAAATTTTATTGTCTATATTAATACAGTTTTTTAGATTATTGATATAGTTTATAATTAAATCTTTTATTGTAACAACCATTTCTTTAGAGATTGTTTCTTCATTTTGATTGCCTGAAAAATCTTTGCATGTGCTGATATTGTAATTCATATCACGATATATTTGTTCATATGAAGATATGTAGTTATCAAAGTTATTTTTTAGTGTTTGATATTTGTTAGTTGAAAAATTTTCAAAGAATGTATAGGCGACATTTTTGAGGCAATTTATTTTATTTTGATATGGAGTTAAAGTATTTTCTCTAGATATACTTTCACATTGTGATAATTGTATTTCAATATTATTAATACGCTCTTCTAGTGTAAGTAATTTATTTTTAATTTTGTAGGGTAAATGGTGGTCTGTTACTTGACACCCGATTAGTACTCCAAGATTTGTAAAATCTTGTTCATTTTCCTGTTGTACATAGTAATGTTGAGCGGAATTTCCTCCATTGGATGATAAAATCATGCCATTTTCAAAATCAATATCATTTAGAGCAACAGGACCATCTAAATTGACAATTTTTTTTGCTGAATTTAAGATGTTTTGTGCTTTTATTGTTTCTTCTTCAGATAATCTGTCACAACCCCACGCGTTTTCTAGTATCAATTCAAAGTCTTTAGAGGTTAAATCTTTAGCATTTGAATTAAAAGTTAGCAAAATAAGTAAAAATACAAGGCATATTTTTTTCATATAAAAGCTCCTTAAAATATACGCGAGAGTATAGATTAATTATATAAAATTATCAATGATTTTTTGCGATATCTAGAAATTTTTGATGAGTTATTTTATTGCGTTTTACCATGTTTTATATATGGGACCTTGGGACTTTTTAAGATATATATTTTTGTTTGTTAAGGGTTGGTTGTTTTGTGGCAATTGTAGAATGTAATTATATTTTACTTCACTATTTTCAATCCATTCAACATTTATTGAGTTATTGTGATTGTAGCGCAAATATTGTAAAATTTGTTTTTGATTGTGATTATATAAGTTTAGAGATTTAATAATAGTTTCGTTATCTTTTTTTATTGTTAATTTTGAGTTTTTATCGATTGATATTGTGTAAATATTATTGGATATTTTACACTGTGTTTCTTGTGAGGATGTAGTCTTTTGTTGAACGTTTTTTATTTCAATGGCTTCTAGTATAGGTGAGCAAATAATTGAAAAAAATGGCTTTTTATTGCTAGTAAAAAAGTTTTTAAAATTATCATCTGAAGTGTAGTCTAAAGGTAAGTCTTGTTTTTTATGAAATTTGAATATTTTAATTTCATCATTTATTTCTTGCAAATTTTTTGCTGTAGTTTGATGAGTGTTTTTTGTTATGTCATAAGTGGTAAATAATTTTTTGACAGTAAAAGTATCTGTGTTTGTGTCAAAGCTTATAGATTGTATATAGCCAGGAATTCCTGAGTAATCTTCAAAAATTGTAAATTGTTTGCTAAAAATTTCGTTATTTTGCGAAGTTTCTTGTTGGGTAAAATTCAAAGTTAATAGGGAATATCTATCTGTATGGTTTTTGATGTGAAAATCTAGATTATAAATTTTATTATCTATGGTGCATTTTTTGTGGAAACTGTCTTCTTTTAATTCATATCCGTTGTTACCAATATCAAATAATCCGAGTTCTTTTTGTTGTTTGCGGGATAATTTAAGATATTCAGTCAATTGAATATTATCAATGAAATTTAAGGAAATATCTATGATTTTGCTTTCATCGCTACATATGGTTCTAACAATGGTGCGAGTATCATACTCAGCTTCTGCAAAGGACAAGTTGATAAAACTAAAGATAAAAAACAAAACTCTCACGCATATTTTTTTCATATAAAAGCTCCTTAAAATATACGTGAGAGTATAATGTAAAAAAATTATTTTAGCAAGGTTATAAATCAGCTAATTT
>JAZNKG010000004.1:0-30701 GCA_045578445.1 Alphaproteobacteria bacterium | reverse complement strand
ATACTCCATACTATCCACTCATTGAACGTATATATTGATATAATAATATAGCCCCGATTTAGCATATTAAACTTGACTTTTAAATAATGTAAAATACAATGCACTCTGCATTTGCAATCATTATGTTAAACTAAACTTTATTTATTATGATCAAAAAATTATTTGCCTTTCTTTTTGGTGACACCTGTCCTAGCTGTGGATCTGATGATTATGTATGCCTTGGAGGACAAACATATAGGTGCCGAAAGTGTGGACGAACATGGAATTGGGATGAATACAATCTCTAAAACAAAAGAGCGCCAACAGGCGCTCTTGTTTTTTGTTAAACATAAAAAAAATCTTGCAAAACAAAATACATATAATAATATAAAAGACAAGTCTTATTCCTTAGAAAAGAGTGGGACTTAGGGCCTAGAAAACCCATTGAAATACAAACTAGTCGTGTGCACACGACTTTAAATATTGTGCCGACTTCATACCTCAATAAGGGGTGGATGTCGGTGAATAAGGCTCTGCCCCAATAAGCCGAGCCGTCTTAGTTTGTATACGGTTTTCTAGCATCCGCCCGCCTTGTATATCCAAAGCGGGTTTTTATTTTGAACTTTTAAAAAGGATGCAAAGAAATGAAAAAGATTTTAATTTTAAGTATGGTTGTGTTGTTACAAGCATGTGCAAATTTAGGACATCAATATGAACCAATCAATTCGCCAATAGATGAAGGTGTTGTTTATTTTTATAGACCAAGCCGATTTGTTGGGGGTGGTGTATCATTTGATATAAAAGAAGGCGATAAAGTTATTACAACTATGTATAATAACGGATATTATCCTCATCAAACTACTGAAGGAGAACATACATATACCGTTGAAAGTATAGAAAATAAAGATAGTGTAACATTAAATGTTAAGAAGGGACACAGTTATTATGTGTCATCAATGGTTAATTGGGGGGCGATTGTGGGTAGGCCGTATTTGAATATTGTTTCTGATAAAGAAAGAGCAGTGTCAGAAATTAAAGACTGTAAAATCATTATAAAGGAATAAACAAATGAAAAAAATATTAACTTTTGTTTTTGCTATAGTTATGTGCTCTTGTGCAACTATTATGCGAGATAACACTCAACCCATAACATTAAATTCAAGTCCAGAGCGAGTAGATATTAAGATTGTCAACAGCGATGGTTTAACTGTTTACGAAGGATCTACTCCAACAACAGTTAATTTAAAAACATCAAAAAGTGGATATTTTAGTCCTGAACGATATAGGGTTTATGCTAAGAAGAAGAGTTATGAAGATTATATATCAACAATAGATTATAAAATAAGTAAATGGTATTGGTTGGGAAATCTTGTTTTTGGTGGGTTAATCGGTTATTTAATTGTTGATCCAATTTCAGGAGATATGTTCTATTTGGAGAATGGAGATGCTATTATTAATATGACACCAGTAGAGGATTCAAAATAAAACTAAAGGCGCTCACTTGAGCGCCTTTTTTATTACAAGGATTTTTTAACTTCAACAAATGCATCTTGTAATTTAGAAGCATCTGGTCCACCTGCTTGCGCCATATCCGGTCTTCCGCCACCACCTTGACCTCCAACAGTAGCAGATGCAATGCGAACTAAGTCAACCGCAGAATATTTATTGGTTAAATCTTTCGTTACCCCAACAACAATAGATGCTTTACCATCTTTATCTGTAGCAAGTACCATAACTCCACTACCAATATTTTGGCTCATCTCATCAACAAAAGCTTTTAACTCTTTTGGATGAACGTCTGGAATAACTTTACCAATAAATTTAACACCATTAATAACTTCAGCTTCATCTTTCGCATTAGCGCCACCAGAAGCTAGTGTCTTCTTAAGATTGAAAACTTCAAGTTCTAGCTTCTTTTTGTCTGCTAACAAGTTGTTAATACGTGCTTCTAGGTCGTTAATATTAGTTTTCAATAAATCACATACAGAGTGTAATCTATTTTCTACATCAACAACATATTCTTCAGCGCCACAACCTGTTACACATTCAATACGACGAATACCTGCAGCAACAGCAGATTCTCCTACAATATTGAAATAACCAATATCGCCAGTATTGCAAACATGTGTACCACCACAAAGTTCACGAGAGTAAACAATACCATCTTTTTCCATAGAAACAACACGAACTTCTTCGCCATATTTCTCGCCAAACAAAGCCATAGCACCGCTTTCTACTGCTTCTTCTTGACTCATCAAAATAGTATTTACTTTATAGTTCTCTCTAATAGCCTTATTAACCATATCCTCAGCAAGTTTAAGCTCTTCGTGAGTAATTTGCTTTGGATGAGAAATGTCAAAGCGCATTCTATCGCCAGCAACTAATGAACCTTTTTGAGTAACATGGTCACCCAAAATTTCTCTTAAAGCCTTATGAACAAGGTGAGTAACAGAGTGATTTGCACAAATATTTTTGCGATTATCTTCATTTACTTCAAAGTTAGCAAAATCTTCAAGCTTAATAGAGCCCTCAATCATCTTACAACAATGTACATGAACATTATCAAGCTTGCATTTAGTATCATAAACTTCTGCCTTAAAATTAGCACCTTTTATCATACCAATGTCACCTACTTGACCACCTTTTTCACCATAAAAAGGAGTTTGGTTGGCTACTAAATAAAATTCGCCACTATTAACAACTTCAACGCTATTACCATTTTGCACCAAAGCTTTTACAATACCATCACTTCTAGTTGTTGTATAACCTAAAAATTCTGTACCGCCAAGGTTTTCTTTTACTTCAAACCAAATCTTTTCAGTACCAGCGTCACCACTTCCAGCCCAGTTTTTACGAGCTTCTTCTTTCTGTTTAGCCATCGCTTCATCAAAGCCTTTTGTGTCAACTTCAATGCCACGTGGTTTCAATGCATCTTGTGTCAAATCTAGAGGAAAACCATAAGTATCATAAAGCTTAAATGCTGTCTCACCTTTAAGAGTATCACCAGAACTTAGTCCAGATGTTTCTTCATCTAATAAACGCATACCTTTATCAAGGGTTTTTCCGAAGCGTTTTTCTTCCATATGAATAGTATCAGTAATCAACTTTTCAAAACGATAAAGCTCAGGATATGCATCTCCCATTTCTTTTTGCAAAACAGAAAGCAATTTATACATCATCGGTTCTTTAACGCCTAACAAATAAGCATGACGCATAGCTCTACGCATAATACGACGTAACACATAACCGCGTCCTTCATTAGAAGGTAATACTCCATCAGCAATCAAAAAGCTCATAGCTCTAAGGTGGTCTGCTACCACATTATGAGAAGCTTGCAATGGACCTCTTGGATCTGTATTAGCAATATCAGCAATAGCTTTAATAATATTTTGGAATGTATCAATATCAAAGTTAGAGTGAACACCTTGCAAAATAGCTGCAATTCTCTCTAACCCCATACCAGTATCAATAGATGGTTTTTTGATATTTATACGACTGCCATCTGGTAAATCTTCATATTGGTCAAACACCAAATTCCAAATTTCAATAAATCTGTCACCATCTTCCTCAGGTGTACCTGGAAGACCGCCCCAAACTTCAGGACCATGGTCATAAAAAATTTCAGAACAAGGACCGCAAGGACCAGTATCTCCCATTTGCCAGAAATTA
The DNA here is from genome assembly GCA_045578445.1 of Alphaproteobacteria bacterium. Lineage (GTDB taxonomy): Bacteria > Pseudomonadota > Alphaproteobacteria > RF32 > CAG-239 > CAG-267. The sequence goes on along the minus strand of JAZNKG010000004.1, from coordinate 27,053 downwards.
TCTTTTGTAGCAATACGAATAATACGCTCTTCTGGCAGATTAGAAACTTTTTTCCAAATATCATGAGCTTCATCATCTGTATGATAAATAGTAACAGCTAGCTTCTCTTTTGGAATCATAAATTCTTTTGTGAGCAATTCCCAAGCATAATAAATAGCTTCTTCCTTAAAATAATCACCAAAAGAGAAGTTACCTAACATCTCAAAAAATGTATGGTGACGAACGTCATATCCAACGCTATCCAAGTCATTATGCTTACCGCCAGCTCTAACGCTTTTTTGGGAAGTTGCGGCTCGTGTATAATCTCTTGTTTCATTACCTGCCAAAATATTTTTAAATTGTACCATACCTGAGTTCGTAAACATCAATGTAGGATCATTATCTGGAACAAGTGAAGAAGCAGGCACAATCTTATGACCGTTCTTCTCAAAATAATTCAAGAAAGTTTTTCTTATTTGATTAACACTAGACATTTTTTCTTCCCAAAAATTAAAATTAAACGTTTTAACCTAGAAAAAATAAAATACTTTTTTTGTTATGTCTAGTTTAAATTTACCTAAAATCTCGATTCGTTACATTTTTTAATTCATCATCGAAATAAATAGGTTCAAATATGTTGCAAATAAAATCCACAAAAGATAAGGAATTAAAAGAATAAACGCCCATTTGTTAATATAAAAAAATGTATGTAACATTAGAGCGGCAATAATATCTAATAACACAATAACAACAGTAGAAATTACTATTTGCTCCATATAAAAGAAGCTAAAAGTCCACAAAACTTGCATAAAAAGTAGCAAAATAAACAAATAATTCGCTTCCTTAAACTGCTCAAGACTCTTTTTCGATTCTAATACAATATAAAAACTCACAAATAATAAGAAATAATTCAACATCCACGCATACGAAAAATGATGTTTTTCAGGAGTAAAAGGAGATATTTCTAAAGAATCATAAAAATATTCTAATCCGGTAAAAGTAAAATATTTAGCCATAAATGCTGTAATAAATACTAGGGTAAAACTATAAAGTGCATTTGAAATCTTGCTTGTCATTATTTTTCTCCATAATATAATTTTACATAAATATAGATATCATTTCAAAAAAAACATCACAGAACATAAAAATAAATTGCATTTTAAATTTATATGATGTAAACAAAAGTAGAACAAAATATTAAAAGGAGCAGAAAATTGGCTAAAGTAGATGAAAATGGAATAAAAATATATGATACGGCTGATTTTGAAGGAATGCGCAAAGCAGGTCGTCTTGCAGCAGAGTGCCTAGATTATATCACCGATTATGTAAACGTAGGTGTTACAACAGAAGAGCTAGACGACCTATGTCATAAATTTATTATATCTCACAACGCAATACCTGCATGTCTAGGCTATCATGGTTATCCTAAAACTATATGTACATCAATCAATCATGTTATCTGTCATGGCATACCTGATGATAGAAAGTTAGAAGAGGGGGATATATTAAATATTGATGTTACAGTAATAGTTGATGGTTGGTATGGAGATACATCTCGTATGTACTATGTAGGCAAGCCAAAGCTTAAAGCAACTCGCTTATGTGACGTAACTTATGAATGTTTGATGCGTGGTATAGATGTTATAAAACCAGGGGCACGCTTTGGGGACATTGGTGCAGTAATAGAAGAATACGCACATAAATATGGCTATTCAGTTGTAGAAATGTTTTGCGGTCATGGATTAGGAAAAGTTTTTCACGATGAACCAAACGTATTGCATTATGGTAAAAAAGGTACTGGTCCACTCATTAAAGAAGGTATGTTTTTTACAATAGAGCCAATGATTAATATAGGAAAGCCACATGGTACAATTTTATCAAATGGCTGGACAGCTGTTACCAAAGACAGAACTTTATCTGCTCAATTTGAACATTCGCTAGGTGTTACCAAAGATGGCTGTGAAGTATTTACCTATTCGCCGAAAGGATTAGATAAACCACCATACAAATAAGGACTATAAAAATGATAAAAAAAGATAATAGAATAAAAAATAATGAAGATGGTTTAAACGAAGAAGAAAACATCACCCCAGATTATGTAGGACATAGACAAAGACTAAAAGCGAGATATTCTGGAGATGAGGGGCGCTCTATGCCAGATTATGAGCTTTTAGAGTTGCTACTAACATATGCGATTCCTCGTCGAGATGTAAAGCCATTAGCAAAAAGTTTAATGAGACAGTATCTTAATTTATCAAATATATTAGCAACTCCAATAGGAGAAATTATGGAATTTCCTGGAGTAGGAAGTAATGCTGCTGTTTTATTATCTCTAGTACATACCTGTGCTAAAAAGATTACTTGGGAAAATTTAGAAAATAAAGATGCACCAATTTTAACAGATAGAAGAAGAATTGTCGAATATTGTCGTAGTTGCATAGGATATGCAAAAGAAGAGCAATTGCTTATAATTTATTTAGATATACATGGTCGCTACATAAAAGATAATATTGAACAAGTAGGTACAATCGATTCGGTATTTTTAAATCCTCGAGATATAATAGGCAAAGCTATAAATAACAAAGCATGTGGCTTAATTTTAGCCCATAATCATCCGTCTGGAGATTGTACTCCTTCAACCAGTGATATTGATCTTACTAGAGATCTAAAATCAGTGCTTAAATCTGTGAGAATAAAGCTAGAAGACCATATAGTTATTAGTACTCATGGGTATTATAGTATGAAAGAACATTTTCCATTTATGCATCAGCAATAATTATCCACAGAAAGAAAAATATAAACACTCCACAAGGAGTGTTTTTTCTATGCAATCAATGATTTAAAAATTAGTGCAAAAATAATTGCTATAATAAGTAATTTTTTTTCTTGAGTAGCAGATTTTTTTATGTTGATTTGATTAACGTAAATTTAAGAATTATTTGCATACTATTTTGATATTAGATAGCGTTTTAGCTCGCCTCAGGCTAAAATATTGTTATTATATCGGAGCAACTCTAAAGGTTGAATTCAGGATATAAAAGAGGTTCAGAGAAATCTGTAAAATTTTTGGTAATATAAAATAAAGCAGGGATTTTATAAAACCAACAAAACAGGCAGGGAAAGCAAACCATTTCCCAGCCTGTTTTTTTTAAGCAGATACAAAAATAACAACTTGACAAAATGTATTTTAAATGTGACACTCAAACCCTCAAAGTACTAAAGCTATGTGTAACCAATAATTATCTAAATCAAATTTTTATGAATCTAAACGAAAAAGTAGCACTCTACGCAGAAAGAACAGAGAAAGGTATCAATGTAGACCTCAAGGCTCTCGCTCATGATGTAGAATTCCGTAAGGTAGTCGTCGCAGAAGTTGTTAAGCACGTAAAAGAAACAAAAGCTTGTGTATGGATTCCAGCATTTCAGTGCGGTAGCCATCTCTCAGAGCTAATCAATGAAATCGCGCTATCGCTTCAGGTCGAAACACTTACCACCGGCAACATCAAGAACCTCAGATGTCTCCGTGCTCATCCGAGAAAGGTTGTTCTCATCAAACAATCTTTCCACACCGGCAAGGAGCTTGCTAGCCACATAGAGCAAGCTAAAGAGTTCGGATGTGATGTCAGCGTCTTCTGCCTTATGGCACACTCAAGCGAAAGATTCAAAGAGTTTGCCAAGGTGCACAATGTAGAGATGAAGGCACTTGTCTTTACAGATGAAATCTAATTCATCAAAGGCAAAAAACAAAGACCGGTATTAAACCGGTCTTTTACTTTTTTACATGGAGTTCTGCATTTTTTGCATTTGTTGCTGCATTCTCTGTGCATCTTTTGCATTTCGCTCATCAGAATCTCTATCATTCTTTTTGCGTTTGTCTTCCATTTTTCGTTCTAATTTTGCAGCTTCTCTCTTCATAGCTTCTAATTCCCGTAAATCATTAGAGTAATCAATAGCTATTTCTGCAATTTTTTTACAGTCTTCAGGATTAAACACTTGTTTACCTTCAACGTCTTTTACATTAGGCAAAGCCTCCGCAACAATTTGTATTTTGGTTTCCCTATCAATATCAGTTGTATTGCCATCTTTTTTAGGAGCATTAGTAGGTTTAACAGTAGTACCTTGTGCTTTGTCGTTTAATTTATTTTGTTCATTGGCTTCATCAACACCACGATTAAACTTATTAATAGCTTCCATAACTGAAGTAATATCAGTTTTTTGCTTTTCATCTTTGCTATACATTACCCAAGCAGGTCCTTCTTGACATATCTTGCACCCGCTATCTAGAGCAACCTTTTCATATTTTGCCTTCATTTCTTTTTCTTTTTTAGCTATAGGATCTTCGTTCTTTTTCTCATTATCTTTCTTTTTATTTTTTTCTTTGCTATTCTCTTTATCATCTTCTTTTTCGTCTTTTTTGCTCTTTTTAGAAACAGGATCTACACCATGTTTCTTAGCTTTTTTATCTAAATCAGCTTGTTTTTTAGCTAACTCATCCAAAGATAGAGGCTTTTTATCTTTCTTCTTACCATTTTCCTGCTCTTTTTCAGGTTCAGCTTTAGCCAACTTTGCTAATCTACCCATAACGGAATTATCCTTTTCTGTATTCGCTTTAACAACAGGTCTAACACGAGCTAAAGTAGCTTCCAAAGCAGCTTTTTTCTCTTCATCTGTTTTTAATTTTACTTCCTTTTCCATGGTAACCTCCATATGCAATATGCCTTTATATGTATATAATATCATAAAAAAAGCATATCTGCAATAGTTTTAAACGCAAAAATGTTTAAATTTTTGTTACAATAATGATTGATTTTTTAAAATAAATCTGTAAAATGCCCCCACAAATCAAATAATTATGTAAAATATTATGTATTATGAACTCTAAATTTTTTTGTTTATGGATAAATTAACTGAAGAACAACAATTGGCTCTGTTTGAACAGCCGAATTCTTTTGAGCTTGTAAAAGCTTATATTGAAAATCATCATCTTTTGGTTAAAGCTCAAATAAAGATGCTTGAACACCCGAGAAATGCAGAACTTTTGCGCTTATACGTTCAAAAGGACAGTCTTTACTTTTATAATGGTGTAGAAGAAGCGCTATTTGCCCAACCAAATTCGTATGAACTGTGGCAGATATATACTGAAAAACACCAACTTCTGAGTTTCGATGGTGTCCGCCTAATGTGTCAACACCCTAATGCTTGTGAGATGGCAAAGTCATATATCCAGAAGTATAATGTTGATACTAACCATCTAAGATATCTTTTTGCTCTTCCAAATAAAGACGAACTCTTGGAAATATATGTTTCTAAAGGATATCATATTAACAGAGGGTGGCAAATAGAGATATTTTATCATCCGAAAGCAGAAGAATTACTCACAAAATATCTTCAGCACAATCGCCAACTGGGGCCTGAAGCCTTCATTAGGGTGGCAAAAGAACGGAATTCCGGAGAAAACATTTTTTATAATCTTCTTTACTGGAAGCTCAATCCTTATGCTCCTACGGGGTATCGTGCACCTGATAACCTAGGATATTATCGTACAGCCGAAGAGGTGATAAAAACGTATGTTGAGCACTATGGAGATACTCCTTTAGGCCAAAAAGTTGCACAAAAAATGTCTGAATTTCATTCGGGCATAGACAAGTTAGGTATTCATGAGCTGGAGTATGAAGAAATATTAGAGATTTCTACGTGCTACAAAGAGTTGAAAAAATAGATTGCGAAAGGAGTTCATCAAGAACTCCTTTTTCTTTAAAATTATCATATTAAAAACACCGGACTAAATTATTTTTAAAGCAAGAATTATCTGTACTATAAAAACACTTGCGTTTTTGCTAAATAATTCTATGATACAAGCAAAAGTTTATTACTAATCTAAAAATTTATGTCATATGAATAGTTATGTTGATAGGTTACTTGATGCAAATAAAGAGAACAAATGTTATAAAACAATAGTAGCAGAAGTGCTTATACATTATACTGTATATAGATTGCAATTAATGTATTTTAACATCAAAGCACATACAAAAGAAATCGAGGATGGATATCCTAATAAAGACGCATTTCCCTTCAAGGCTTCTGTTGATTTAAGACATTTAGTGTACTTAGTTTTTCTTTTAACCATAAAAGATAAAGACAATTTAGGCGTATTTTCTTTGAGTAAGCGATTGGTGTTTAGCCGTACATACCATTTCATTGAAACACGCTATGATGGCAATCCAATCACTTCAATACTTTGTGAAATTTCTTCTAATGAAAGGTGGACGCAATCTACTCACAAAGATATGATTGAGGGGGCTTTATGTTCAATACAAATGCAAAAGTATTTACCGATTATAGATGAAGCGTTGTCTTTAATAAATCAAAATACTATTGCTTTTTTGGCTAATAATGAAACATACAAGGAAATAATGCATGCTATTTATACATCTAAAAATAGTGAGATTTTTATTTATAACTCAAAATTCCATTATGAAGATGTAGATAGCCACGTTGAATGGCTGATAAAAGCCAAAAACCAAGTACAAGAGTTATTTGCAAAAATTCAGTAACCAAGATTAGAAAAGCTTTCAGATATTTTCTGGAGGCTTTTTTTATATAAAAAAAATACCACTATGATAGTGGTTTAAATAAAAAATGGTGCCGACACACGGACTCGAACCGCGGACCCACTGATTACAAATCAGTAGCTCTACCAACTGAGCTATGTCGGCACTCAACGAAAAGAACTTATAAACAAGGTTTTTAAAGTTGTCAATAAAATAATTTTATTTTTGTGTATTTTTTTTTATTATTTAAAATAAATCACGAAAAACAAGTGCTAGGAGGTAAATATGACAAATGAAGAAATCTTAAAACACATTCGTAATGTACCAGATTTTCCTAAAAAAGGAATAATATTTAAAGATATCACAACCGCTCTAAAGGACGCTAAAGTATTTGCAGCTATAATTGATAATATGCAAGAAATGATAAAAGACCAAAAAATTGATTATATTGCAGCTATAGAGAGCAGGGGATATATCTTTGGTGCTCCTTTGGCATACAAATTAGGCGCTGGTCTTGTTATTATCAGAAAACCTGGTAAGCTTCCAGCCGAAGTAATAAGAGAAGAATATTCGCTTGAATATGGAACAGATGCATTAGAAATCCACAAAGACGCTATAGAAAAAGGAAAAAATGTTTTAATCGTAGATGATTTACTAGCAACTGGTGGCACAATTAAAGCTGCAGATAGATTAGTTGAAAAAATCGGCGGTAATGTTGTCGGTAACCTATTTTTAATTGAGTTATCCGCATTATCAAAAAATGCCAATATACCGCACAAAAACTATAGTTTGATAAGATGTTGATTTAATGCGAAAAAGCCATTAGTAAAAATCAGTTGACAATTAAAATATACTATAATACAGTGCCCACAGTTTTGTGTAAAAATTTAAGGTAAATTTTTTATGACCGCTGTAATGAGCATATATTTGATTAAGCTTGCAGTCAAAAGACTTGGTAAAAAGGCTACTTTTGCTATACTCACATTACCAGTTATAGCTATTGCTTTGTTATTAAATTACTGCTTTTAGTAACATAAAATCGTATAAATTTTTCATTTTAAAATAAAATGCTAGACAAAAGGCAAATTTTCTGATATTATATAAATCGGAAAATACAAATTTACATATATATTATGAAGAAAATTATCTCAATCATAGCGGTCATCGCTATGTTAGTTCCTGCAGTTCAAGGTTACGCGCAGGGGCCAAGAAGAGAAGGTGGACACGGACACAGTTCTAGCAGGTCTGCACCAGCAAGAAGCCATTCTGCTCCATCAAGGAGTTCCACTCCTAGCAGAAGTTCTACCCCTAGTAGAAGCTACTCGGCTCCTTCAAGGAGTTCCGCTCCTCGCCAGAGTTATTCAACCCCGTCAAGAAGTACAGCGCCCCGTCAGAGTTATTCAACCCCGTCAAGGTCAACTTCAAGACCAAGTGTAACAACTCAGCCAAGAAGTTCAACTCCACGACAGAGTGCAACAGCTCCAACAAGGACAGCTCCAAGACAGAATGGAACAGTAACTAGGAATACCGCTCCAAGGCAGAATGGAACAGTAACTAGGTCAGCTCCGCCAAGGAATAATGCACCAAGGCACGAAGCCCCAAGGCATAACAGACCTACACCTCCACCACCTCCAAGACATCACAGTGGACACAACCACTATCACCACGGTTATCTTAGCCATGGTCATCACCACCACCATCATCATTGTATATGGGACTCGTGGAGATACTATAGCTATGGTGGTTACCACAATCGGTTTATCTGTCATAGTTATTACCGTGATAGATATTTCGACAGTCTGTTGGGCTATTACCTTTACGGTAGCTTTGACCGTCCAACAAGATTGGAGATAGGAGGCCTTTCTCTTGCGAGATACAACGGTCAGCTTCAAATCCGTAATGGAAGTAGCTATTCATATATGAACCTTTGGCAAAACCAAAGTGTAAGTTATACAACTAGCTATACAACCGTCAGCATAACAACAGGTAATGGACAAGCTATTATCTATTTTTATGACAGCTACGGAAATGAAGCGACTTATGTTCTTTAAGATTAAAGGAGGCGAAAGCCTCCTTTTTTCTTTACAAATAAAACTCCTTGCACTAGCATTTTAATAAGCATAAGGAGGTAAAATGAAAGAACTGATAAAATATTCTCATAAATTGAAACACCTTAACCGCACAGGATGGGTAAAAGTTGGCGTAACAACACCTGAAACTGTCGCATCGCATAGCTGGAATATGGCTTTAATGGCTATGAAACTATCACAAGAATATCAAGAAGAATTTGATTATGATTTTAATAAAGTTATAAAAATGTGCCTATGCCATGATTTGGCTGAAAGTATAATTGGCGATATTACTCCGCACGAAAGTTGTTATGCAACTAAAGATAAAATAGAAGAAAAGGCAATGCAAGATATCGCTAAAAAATCATCTTTTAACGAAGCCTATGAGTTATTTTTAGAATATGCATCTAATTCTACTAAAGAAGCAAAATTAGCACGTGATTTAGATAAGTTAGACATGTATGCTCAAGCATTATCTTATAAAAAACAATACTCAGATATAGATTTTGAAGAGTTTAAACTATCTGCTACAAAAGCAATACAAACCGAACTCGGACAAAAGATTTTAAAGCAATTACAAGAAAATAGCTAAAATAAAAGCCCCTAAATAGGGGCTCGTTTTATTTTACATATCCATTTCAGCTTCTAAAAGATTAAATGTATTGAGAGCTTCTCTGTGTTTCTTTTTCATATCATCAGAGGCATTATCGTATGCACTATGTTTACCCACACCTTTAATGCCAGTACCACGTGGATTTATTTTAATAACTAAATCATTAATATATTTAGCATCAACATCTCCACCATTTAGGAAGTGCTTTGCAACAGAATTTTCTTTAGAATTTGGTTGAACTTTATCAAGTATTGTAAGGGCATAAGCATACCATTCTCTTGTTGTTCCATTTTCATATTTAATTTTTCCTGCTTTTTCAAGCGTTTCTAATTTTTGATATAATTTATCACGCTCAGCAACACCTAAATGTAAAGATAAAGCGGTATCAAAGCGATTCTTTTTAGCTGCTTCATAAGCTTTTTCCTTATCAGATAATTTATTTTGTGTATCTTTTATATCTGTAACAGGGGCTGGTGCTTCATTTATCGGAGTAATAACATTTTCAGTTTGATCAAAGTCTTTGTTATTATTGTTGTTGTCTCTATTCGAAGATGATAAAGAATTATAAGCCCCTCTAACACCAAGAACAGTAAGAGCGGCAACTCCTAAAATAAGTACGGGTCTTTTTACTTTTTGCCATACTTTTTTCCACCAACCTTGTTTATTTGATTCTTGTTTTTTATTTGAAGGTTTACCCTTCTTATTATTAGGAGTTGCAACTTTTTTCTGATTTTGACGATTATCTTGTTTATCATCTATCACAACGCTATTTTTAGGAATCAATATGTTTTTATCTTTTCCAACAGCAACTAATTCAACTTTCTTTTCTTTACTTTTAGGCTGTTTATCTTCGTTGATTACCTTAATAGGTTTTGGGGTATCAATTTTTTTTACAATAGGAGTAACAATCTCCGCTTTTTCTTTTTGAGAAGACTTAGAGGTTCTTTTCTTTTGTTCAAGAGTTCCATATTTATCAACTAATTCAGCAAAATTTTCATCAGCAGGTCTTTTTCCACTTAAAGTATCAGAAATTCTCAAGCTAATAATACCTCTAAGTCTATCTTTATTTTTTGTAGTAGAATAACCTTTTTCTTCATTAATTAGTTGCCCAATTAGTAGTAAATCTGCAGAGCTTAGTTTTTGTACTTCTTTTTTCTTAGAGAGGATATTAAATTGAGTATCCTTCCAATACTTAACTTTTTCTTGTTGTTTATTTTGTTCAATAAGTCCACGTTTATAATTTGTTTCAGCTTTTGCAATGCTAGATTTAATTCTATAATACTTTGATTTTTTTAACACTGAAAAAAATTTAGGTAATAAGTCTTCAGCATCTGAAGAAAATACAATATTTCCATCAATATAATCTTCTAACACATCAGCGCTTTGTCTTTCAACAGCTAAAGCGCATTGTCCTTCATATGTTTGAATATCATAATTAGGCACAATAGAAGCTTGTGCTTCTATAATCATTTCTAAATCAGATTTTTTAAAGTAACCTTTACCTTTTTGCATTTTTACCTCGTATAATCAAAGTTGATAGCCTTATATACTCTATTTTTTTCTTTTTGTCAATATTTTGTTTAAGTGAAAATGAAAATATTTTTCAAATAACATATTTTTAAAGAAAATATATTGCCAAAATAAAAAATAATATATATTTTACTTCTGTCAAAGAAAGTAAAAACTTTGAATTTTTATGTTTCTTTGGTGAGTTATAATAAGTCAATTCACTAAGAGGTAATAAATGAAAGTACTAGTTGGACTTAGCGGTGGTGTAGATTCCGCAGTAACCACATGTATCCTAAAAGATAAAGGCTATGATGTAATTGGTGCTACCATGTCTATCTGGGATAAAGAAAAATTTAAGAATATAATGCCAAACAAAGGAGCTTGTTTTTCCGCTCATGAAGAAGAAGACATAAAATCAGCACGTTCATTGTGTGAAAGACTTAATATTCCGTACTATGTTGTAGATTGTACTAAACAATATCAAAAATTAGTTTTAGATAACTTTAAGTCGGAATATTTATCAGGTCGCACCCCAAATCCATGTGTAATATGTAATGCATCAATCAAGTTTGAAGCATTACCACAAGGCGCAAAAGCACAAGGTATAGAATTTGATAAATTTGCTACAGGTCACTATGCAAAAATTTCATATAATCAAGAATTAAACCGATATCAACTCCAACAAGGACAAGATGCTAAAAAAGATCAAAGCTATTTTATACATCGTCTAAAACAAGAGCAATTATCAAAAATTTTGATGCCATTAGGAGAATATACAAAAGAAGAAGTGCGCGATATTGCACGCAAATATGGTTTAGATGTAAGTGATAAGGCAGACAGTCAAGATTTTTATAATGGAGATATAAATGATATTATACAAGAAGCTCCACAGTCAGGAAATTTTGTAAATAAAGAAGGTAAAATTCTCGGAAAACATCAAGGTATTTGGAATTATACAGTTGGACAGCGTAGAGGTTTAGGCATTAGTGCAGATAGACCTTTATATGTAATAGAATTAAATAAAGAAAATAACGAAGTTATACTAGGCTACGAAGAAGAATGTTATAAGCAGTCACTAATAGCAACAGATGTAAATTGGGTATCAATTCAAGCTCCAGCGCAAAATATGGAAATTTTAGTGAAATTGCGCTCTTCTCAAAAACCTGAATTAGCAGAATTAACACCTATTGATGATAAAACAGTATCAATAAGCTTTTTTGAAAAACAAAAAGCAGTAGCTTTGGGACAATCTGCAGTTTTTTATGATAGAAATGGCTTTGTATTAGGCGGTGGTTTTATAGATAAGGTATAGATACATGAATAAAGAAGAAATAATAAATCTTTTATCAGATACAAAAAATCAAGATGAATTATTTATAAAAGCCGATTCTATACGTAGAAAAAATGTTGGCGATGAAGTTCACCTAAGAGGACTAATAGAGTTTTCTAATATCTGCCGTAATAATTGTATGTACTGCGGTATAAGAAGAGGAAATCTTAAGGCTTGTCGTTATCGAATGAATGAAGAAGATATTATATCAACTGCTCAAAATGCTATAGATGAAGGTTTTAAAACCATAGTTATGCAATCAGGGGAAGATGCATATTTTACAAAAGATAAAATGTGTCGAATAATAGAGAATATCAAAAAAAATGATGTAGCATTAACTCTTAGTATTGGTGAGCGCTCTTATGATGACTACAAATCATTTAAAGATGCTGGCGCAGATAGATATTTAATGCGAATAGAAACAACTGATAAAGACTTATACCATAAGTTAAATCCTAATATGAGTTGGCAACAACGTTATGAATGTTTATTAATGCTAAAAGAATTAGGCTACGAGCTAGGTTCGGGAATAATGGTTGGACTTCCAGAACAAACAATAGAAAGCATTGCTAATGATTTATTGTTTTTAAAAGACTTAAATATAGATATGGCCGGCATTGGTCCGTTTATTCCTCATCAAGATACTCCATTGGCTAAAGAAAAAGGGGGAGATTTATATCTTTCATTAAGAACAATGGCTATAATGCGTCTAATACTACCAGATATAAATATTCCAGCTACAACAGCTATGGAGGCTTTGCATCCAAAAGGTAGAATTATGGCATTACAATCAGGAGCTAATGTTATTATGCCAAATGTAACAGATGCGATATCCCGCAAATTGTATGAACTATATCCTAACAAAGAGAAAACTTATCAACCTCGTAATGAAGTTATAGAAATATTAAAAACAATATCCCGTCCAATTTCAACAACCTTAGGCAGTCATAAAAATACACTGCAATCGCAAAAAATTGCATAAAAATAAAGGCAGAACCTATAAGCTCTGCCTCTATCTTTAATTTATCAGGATAAATTAGTTCAAAGCATCTTGTAAAGTTTTACCAGCTTTAAATTTAGCTAATTTCTTAGCTGGAACTTTAATTGTAGCGCCTGTGCGTGGGTTACGAGCAGTTGTAGCAGCACGTTTGTTAACAGCGAAAGTACCGAAACCGATAAGACGGATATCGTCACCTTTCTTCAAAGCTTTAGTAACAGAAGCAACGAAAGCGTCAACAGCTTTAGCAGCATCAACTTTAGTTAAACCAGCTTCAGCAGCGATATTTGCAACTAAATCATTTTTATTCATGAAAATTCTCCTTAATAAAATATTTTCTCAGAATGTTCTCCTGATTGACTTTACTTAATCCCTTAAAAATAAAGAAGTCAAAGCCATTTACTAGGTTTTCCCCAGTATTTGGGATATTTTTTCAAAAAAAATGCATATAGCCATAATTTTTATGCAAATATACACATTTATTAGCTTAAAAATACCAAATTTTAATACTATTTATTGGCTGTAACCTAAAAAATTAATCAAAAGGAGGAGGAATTATGGAAATAAGAGAAATGCAAACTTCAGATTCGAAGCAATTCGCAGAGTTTTACGAAAAATTGGCCAATGAATGTGAATATTTACCAATAGCGCCTGAAGAAGTTTCCGAAAAAACAGAAAAAATTGTAAAACATATAGAAAAGGAAAATAAATTAAAAAAGGTATTTATAGCTCTAGAAAACGATAAAATTGTAGGTTTTATTGGTATAAAAAGAGTGCATTTTGCCAGATTAAGACATGTTGCTAAGTTAATGATAGGCGTTTTAGATGATTATAAAAAGCAAGGGATTGGCACAAAACTAATGGAATATGTAGAAAATTGGGCAAAAGAAAATGAAATAAAAAGACTGGAATTAACAGTTGTAGAAGATAATGATCCTGCCGTAGAGTTTTTTGAAGAGATGGATTTTGATAAAGAGGGAACAAGAGAAAAAGCCATAAAAATCAAGGGCGAATACCTAGATGAAATCTTTATGGCAAAAGCTATTGATGAAGACTAATTAAAATACAAAAAATCTAAAAATAAAAAAGGGTTTGAGAACTCTCTCAAACCTTTTTTATATACATCTTATGCAAAAAATAAATTCATTGCATTGAATATATTTTATTAATGTAAAATAATGTGTTATTTTGGGAATTAATCTTTCTTTTTATCTTCAGAGCCAAATGCTGCAACAAATAAACAGCACAAAATAACTATAGATTTAAAAAATCCAATATTCATATCAAATTCCTTTCTCAATAACTTACCATAAAGCCTGTCCGATTAGCTTGGTAAAGTTACCCAAAAGAAATCTATATAAAATTTTCAACGGCAATGTATCACTTTGGCGGACATACCGAGCGCTTGCCCAACTCACGCGATTCTTTATAGTATAAAAATATTTTTGTCAACAAAAAGGGATTGAAAAAATATCAATCCCTTTACTAATCGGCGACTATTTGCCTAAAATTAAGCTATTGCCGGATGGTTCTTAGACCATTAATACTTGAGTGTAAAACACAAATTAATGAACGAATTTATAATATAAACAAATTGTTAGTCTTTTTTCTTATCTCCTTCGCCAAAGGCAGCAATAAATAAACAGCACATAGTAACAAATATCTTTAAAAAGCCTATAGACATTGTTTTTTCACCTAAATTAAAAGATTGTTGAATGTAAATGGTTACAAAATTTTAAATCAGTTAGCTGAATTTTATCGGGCAATAATAAAGACTTTTATATATATCATAACAAAACCTTTCACCAGTTAATGTTTATACAGATATAACTTGCACAAAGTACAACAAACAAAATGATATGAATTTTATATAAATTATTAAAATCTGCTCAAAGTCAGAACTTGAAGATATGTATCTATTTGATATTATGCAATATTTATTTTAAACATTTTGTCTAATTGTTCGCTTGACTTTTAAAAGAAAGAGTTTATAATATAAGTATCAAGAGGAGATAACTCCTCCTTTTTTATTTTAAATACATAATCTCTGCTTATATAAGTTATCCGATTCTATGACAAAATCTGTGAATTTTATATAAAACAATAATTAAAGATATTAAGTTTGTTTGCTTGGTTATAATGCCTTGTTGGCTTTTTAATATATAAAATTATTGATAATTTTAATAAATAATAATAAAGTTAATGATGTAAATAAGGTAATATTTATTAAGGAAGAGAATATGATTAGCATTGAACAAGCAAAAGAACTTATAGAATGTGCCAAGGAATATGGTAGAAGTATAGGAACACCGGAGGAAATTTTGGTTAGTTACCATAATCATGTACATGGCGTGGCAGAGATGACAAAAATGCTTGCAACCAAAATGGGAATAGAAAATCCTCAAAGGGTATATGTATTAGCTCTTTTGCACGATTTAGGTAAAGTTGCAGAAAGAAGAAAAGAAGTTTTTCACGGGGTTTTAGGTTATAATATTTTGAAAGATACAGACCCTGAGGCAAGTGATATTTGTTTAACACACATGTTCCCTCTAAATCAAATAGAGGGTTACGATAAAATGGATAGGTACTTTTTCTATAAAGAAAATGACTATAATTTGGTTAGAGAAAAATTGGAAAACTCTCCACTAACAGATATTGATAGAATTATTCAATTTTCAGATTTTGTTAGCTCAGATAAAGGATATGTTACAATTGAAGAAAAAACTCAAGCGCTTAACAAAGGAAGAGGAATGCCTGAGTTCGCTCTAAATAATATGCTAAAGAACAAAAGATACCTGGATGATAAATTAGGTATAGATGTCTATGAACTTTTTAATGAAGTAGATAAAAGTTTTTTAATTAAAGAAAATAAAAAAGCAAATATCATAAATGAGAATTTGAAAAAAAAGCTTATTGAGTTTAAAAGCAGAATGAAGTAGAGCTTTTTTATTCTCTTTTCAAAATAACAAGAAAAAACTAAAGGGTTTGAGAAATTTCTCAAACCCTCTAATTATAATATATTAGATAGTGTTACATTTTGCCAATATTACGAACTACAGCCACATAATCATTTGGCCATTTACATCCAGGAACAGCAACTCTAATCTGAGACCAACGTGGCGTAACATTAACATAAAAATGCTCTTTATCACTATCAATAAGATCTAAACACTTTGAACCACAAGATTGAAAATATCCAGTAGGTTTGATTGTTTCAACTATTTCAACTAATTCAGGTAACCTTGGACACTTTAAGATATAATCTCCACCTCTACCTTCATCAACTTTTTCGTATCCACTTAAATCAATATTATAAACTTTCATTCTTTTAATTTTATATGGGTTTTCTGTGTTAAAAGAGCTAATACGACTTGTTAAAATATCTTCAGGACAATCAATAACTTCTTTCCAAGAATTAAGGCCTAACATTTTAGCAATAATATGCTGAGCTTTCATTAAGGAAAAATCATCTAAATCTACCATAAAATCTTCAACAATGGCATTTATATCAAAAAATCTTGAGGCAATAACATATTCTTCATCATCTTGTTTGTATTCAAGTTGGAAGTCACGATATAAATTTTTGGCTTGAATTTTTAAGTAATTAATTTCTTTCATAAACATAATATAATCCTTTTCTAATCTAGAGAAGTGATTTGTCTTATATCTGCACTCGTAATCTTTTTGCGACAAATACCCCCTCAAAAGGTTATATTAGTCATATGTTGGTTGATCAAAATCTTTACACGAGTGAGCGGGCTTACCAACAAGCACACATTATTTATAATAGAAAATAGTTTTTTGTCAAGAATATTTTTATTGCAAACATTATATGAGTGTAAAATAAAAATGTAGCACCGACGTAGCACCAGAAAAAAACTAAAGGGTTTGAGAAATCTCTCAAACCCTTTGCGGTGTTGGTGAGCCCGACGGATGGCCGAAATAAAAAGTGCTATAATGCACTTTTTATGAGGAGACACAATGAAACTAATGTTTTAGAACAAGACGATAGTCGTCGTGAATAAAACATTTAGTTGGAATTGAACGAACCTTTAGGTTCGAATCCCGATGACATAATTAGATACAAAAAAACGGTAGTTTCAACAACTACCGTTCTTATTGGTGAGCCCGACGGGATTCGAACCCATGACCCTTTGATTAAAAGTCAAATGCTCTACCGACTGAGCTACGGGCCCTCAACTCAACTGAAGACGACTTATAAAGTATAAAATTTAGATAGTCAATAAAAAAATATAAAAAATTTTAAATTAGCTATTTATTTGTTAACTTTTATATGATATTAAAAACCTAAACAACGTAATAACAATATTTTAAAAGAGGTAAAAATGTCCACAGTTAAAGATTTAGAGCAAGAAAGCAGATATGATATCTTTCAAAATGACGAGGGAGAGATTCTAATCATCATTGGTGCTAGAGCAGGAGGTCCTGAAAATCCTCGCTTTGTTTATGATGGTGGAGATACTGCTTTGTTATATCGTACAAAAGATATTGCGGTTATATTTAATGGAATTGCAAAAGAAGCTCGTATGCCATTGAAATCAGTTAGTAATATGCTTATAGTAGAGGTTGAGGGTGAAGAAGTTGCTAGAGAATATGAGGTCCCTGTACGTATAATTAAGGATGTATCTTCTCTAGTTAAGTAGTTATTTGTTTTTTTGCCTAAGGAAAAGGTAAATTATGGGTATAAATCTATTAGTGCTTTTACTTTTAATAGGAATTGTCGGATTACCCAGATTCCGTATGCGCTATGATAGGTTATTTTCTTGGATGATGTTTTTTGCGTCATCTGTAATTGTTTATAACTATTGTATAGACGTTTTTTCTGGAATTAATGAAGGTTTTCAATATCTTTGGAGCAAAACCAAGCTGGGAAATCTTTATATATCATTTCTTCCTCAAACATATTCAAATTATATAATTATCCCGATTCTCATATTGTCAGTAGTGTCCATTATGAATAATAATATCTTTCATTATGAAGAAAGACGGTGTATGTTTAATTCATTGATAATATTTAATTCTATATCTTTGTGCCTGCTGATAACATCAGAAAATTATGTGCAAATATTAACAGCTTTATTTATTTCAGACATATTGGGATACATTTTATTAAAGGATGTCGATTCGTCTCATAGATATGTTATATACAATTTTTTTGCAGATATGTGTCTATTTTCTGTTTTTGCATTAGTTTGTGGAAAACTGCAAAGTCTTGATATCAGTCATTTGTTGAGCTATAAACAAATAGGAAGGCATAAAGATTATGTGTCGCTTGTTGTTGCGATATCAATTTTTATTAAAATAGGTATATTTCCTTTTTATAGCTATTTGCTAGATATTGCAAAAGCCCGATTCCATAGAATGAATACTATTTGTTTACTATTCTCTCCGCTTTGTGGCATAATTTTGTTGGCAAAATTACATAATATACTAACTATGTCTGATTTATTTTTACCGCTTTATGATGCGTTAATTTATTTAAGTATTGCTATCGGAGTGTATGGTTTTATTGTTAAAGATAATATATTACAAAAAACGATTTATTTAAATATATCTCTTTTTTCTCTATTATTGTTAATGATGAAGGAGGCAGGTTTTGTATGGCAAAACACATTTTCTTACTATTATTTAGTAATGTTTTTCTTAAATTTAATGTTGTTCAAAATACATCTATACCAAAATAGAGAAGAAAATGTAAGTAATATGATAAATGCCACAGTCATAAACTCAACGTCATTAAAAACAATTTTGTTGCAGATTACTTTGTTTATGAATATTTTTATCTCACTAATATTAAATTTTACAAAGAATTACAATAATCATACAGTATTACCTATCTCTATAATACTAATATTTTCAATGGCAATTGTATTAAATCATATATATAAATCACCCCATAATAGAAGGCTAGATTATTTAAATCATAATAGCTTACGTATAGTTTCGTATATTGTAAATACTCTAGTATTGCTTGGATTTACAATATACATTAAAGCATATTCCTTGCAAAATATATTGTTTATAGGTCTATTCTTGTGCTTAATAAATATAGCATTATTTCAAAAAGGAAGAATGTTATATATTAGTAAAGTATTACAAGGAGACGATTTTAGTCGATACATATTCCATTATTTGTTCTATGTTCCAATAAAACACTTAAGCAAAACATTATGGGTAATGGTAGATTTTGTCTTTTCAGAAAAAATTATAACATCAGCCATAGAAACAATAAATCGTCAGTGTATTACAATATTCTTAAAGCTTAATCCTAAAAAAGGGCTTTCAGGCATAGTTTTTATAGCACTAGGTATTGCTATTTTTATCATTTCATTTATTAGAGGAGGGCGTTGATGCAAGAATATTTATTGCTTCTAATAATGTCTATTCCTGTAATAGGTGCATTTTTTGCCCTAACAGCACAAGAAGATAAAAATTTATCATCAGAAAATGTATACAATATATCAATTTGGACAATGATTGTTAATGTAGTGTTAATACTATATACCTTTTCATATTTAGATTTAGAAAAAACAGGATTGCAACTTATTGAAAAGTATAATTGGTTAAAATATCCTCCTACCGAACTTTTTATTGGTGTAGATATTTTTTCAATGCTACTAATTTTAAGCATTAATTTTTCTTTTTTAATAGCGCAGTTCTACTTAAGAAGAGATACAAAACAAGCAAAAACATTAATTGTATCAACACTATTATTTGTAAGTTTAATAAATGGATATTTAATCGCTGCAGATATAATTTCATTTTATATATTTTTTGCATCAATAAGTATTCCTATGATAATATTGATAAGTACTTATGGAAGTATAAGAAAGAAAAATATTTTAATTAGATTTAGTTTATACAGTTTTATTGGGAGCTTATTATTATTCATAGCAATTGTTCTAATTTATAGCTACAAATCAATGAATATTCCTCTAAATACAGTATCAAATATAAATCTACCTAATACATTAGAGTATTTTGTTTGGTTTAGTATATTTTTTGCCTTTCTTTCACATATGCCAATATGGCCTTTCCACTATTGGATATCATCAATAAATTCAACACTTAAACATCCTTTAGTTTTTATAGTAGGAAATTTAATTCCATTAGTAGGTTTATATGGTTTTATTAAATTTTGGCCTAATACAGTACCAGATACAATAGCTTTATATGCTCCATTTTTTGTTGCAGTGTGTGTAATTACAATGCTGTTTATGTCTTTAGTAAGCCTAAGTCACAAAGATTTTAGGTATAAACTATATGCATATATGACTATTTATTATTTGTTATATTTAATTGGAGTATTTTTACCAACCAGTGTCCTAAAAATAAATATTGCATATTCGCTATTTTCATTTTTTGTTATTATAACGGTTTTATCATTTTTAATCAGCTATATAGAAAAGCAAAAGAAAAATTTAAGTTTATATGCCGGATCAGGAGTATTATGCTATATGCCAAGAGCATCAAAATGCATAACTCTATTTGTGCTTGCTTGTATTGGGCTACCAATAACTCCATTATTTTGGAATAATTTTATAATAATATCAGAAATAGCTAATTATAATATCATCTTAGGCACAGCAGTAATGATATCTTTATTTTTCATAGCAGTTTCACTGTTAGAAGAGTTATATAGGATGAAAGATAAGAGCTATGCAACAGTAATATGTAAAGAAAATATAGACTTATCAAATAAAGATTTTTATACCTGCGTAATTTGCTTGATAATATTATTCTTTTCGTTTGTAAAACCTTGGTGGTTTGTTTTTTAGGGAGATAGTCGTGTTAAATTTTATATTATATACATTTTCAGAAATCTCTCTTTTACTAGGTGTAATACATCTATGTATACTTTATTTTTTAGGAGAAGAATCTCCCAAAAAATATGCATATATAAGTCGCAATTGGCTACTTATATCTTTATTATTTTCTATAGTATTTCATAGTCAAATACATGATATGGCATATTTTGAAAACAATGCCTATACCCTATTATTTAGAATAATTGTTGGTGCTTTGAGTTATGTTCTACTATTACTAACACCGTCATGGTTTGCAACGCAAAAAGAAACTGGTTGTAAATATTATATATTTATCTTAATGGCGTTAGCATCAATTAATGCTATGTTATCGTCTATAAATTTATACTCATTATTTTTAAGTTATGTTATATTGATAATGATAAATTATCGCCTATTAGGTATAAGTTATGAAAAAATCCCCTCAACAATAGCCTCAAAATATTTATTAATATCATTATTAATTATCACTATGTTTTTAGGCGGAGTATTTTATTTAAAACTAAATATAGCTAGTTTACCTACATTTATAGCCATTAAACAACTTTATTTAACTAATATAAATAACCCCAAAATATACTTGGCGATAATAACAATAATTATTCCATTTTTATATTCTTTAGGTATTGCGCCTTTTCACATATTTGCAGAAGAAAAATCAGGTAAAGCAATTTTGCCTGTAGCACATTATTTTGCCTTAATAGCACCAATTGCCTTTTGGGGTGTATTCTTAAAACTAAATATAGAAGTATTCTCAGAATATTCGCAAATACTTTCGCACTCATACTTAGCATTTGGTTTTATGTCATTGTTTTTTGGAGCTATTGGCGCTAATTCAAGAATTAATATTCATCGTATATTCGCCCATGCCTCAATTTATCATTTTGGTATTATATTAATTATGCTATCATTTAATCGTCAAGAAATGTATTTCTCTGCCTTTATATATTTATTAATGTATATACTAGCTCTAAATGGAATATATCTAGTTTTATATAGCTTAAGAAGTCATGGCGAATATCTTTCATCTGTTACATCACTATCAGGGTTATCGCAAACCAAAGGATTTTCTACAGGAATGTTATTAATTAGTATCTTTTCATTCATTGGCTTTCCTCCTTTGGCTGGATTTTTGGGTCAATTAAATCTTTTAATCGATTTAATCTCTGCAGGAGCATACATCCAGTTAGGAATAATCTTTTTCTGCTTTTTATTTTTAGCTAGAGTGTATTTGGCACTAATAAAAATAGCTTATTTTGAACCTAAATCCAAAAATTATGATACAATAAATAAATCTTTATTGTTGTGTATGTTAATAAATATGTTGCTAATTATAACAATTGCTTTTAATCCTTATAACATAATAACAATAATACAGGATATGTTCTATGTTGTGTTCTTATAAAGAAAAAATAGCACTATGGGAATGGTATGATGCAGATATTTTATCATCTACAAATGATGAAATAAAAAATCTTATACATAACAAAGAACATATTGCATTAAGCACAAAAGAGCAAACTAAAGGGCGAGGGAGAAGAGGGCGTATTTGGCATAGCGATAAAGGGAATTTATATTTTAGTTATACTATAAATTTCAAACCAGAAAAAATAAGCCAAATCGTTTGTCTTATAGGTTTAAGTCTAGCAAAAACACTCTTAAATCATACCCAAAGTAAGTTGGTACAAATTAAATGGCCCAATGATGTATTTATAGAACACAAAAAAGTATCTGGAATTCTTATAGAAAATATCAAAGATGATTTATGGGTAATAGGAATAGGGGTAAACATAACCTCATATCCAGAATTAAATAACTCAAATTATCAAGCAACATCATTAGAGGAAAATGATATACCAATAAGTCGAAAAGACTTACTAAAAGAATATCTAGAAGTTTTTTATAAAGAGTACCAAGAATATCAAAATGTAGGTTTTACTCAAATAAAACAAAATTGGCTAAAATTAGCTTTAAATTACAAAAAAGAAATTACTATCAAAACAGAAAAAGAAATTAAAACAGGAACATTTTTAACGCTTGACGATAATGGATATTTGATATTAAAAACAAATAAAGGAGAAGAAAAAATTATCGCCGGAGATTTATTTATCTAAATAAGGAAAATCAGAATGAGTGATTTTAGTAAAAAGGGCATATATTTTATTCCATTAGGTGGGGCAGACGAAATAGGGATGAATATGTTTGCTTACGTCGTAAATGGCAAAATCATAGTTGTAGACGCAGGTTATGGTTTTCTAAATGACGATTATCCTAGTATGGATATGTGCTACGCTTCACCAGATTTTTTGGAAAATTATAAAGAAGATATCTTAGGTTTGTTTATAACCCATGGTCATGAAGACCACTTAGGCGCAATAGCACAAATTTGGCCATCATTACAATGTCCAGTTTATGGAACAGATTTTTCGCTAGGATTAGTAAAAGAACGACTTAGTGAATATAAAATGGAAGAAATTGTTCCACTTGTATCTGTTAATAATGATAAAAAAGTTAGTTTAGGAGATATAGAAGTAGAATTTATCCCTGTTGCTCACTCAATTTTAGAAACATCAGCACTATATATCAAAACTCCATATGGTAATATTATGCACGCTACAGATTGGCGTTTTGATGATAATAAATTATCTACTGTAAAAACAGATTTTGATGCTCTTAAAAAAGCAGCCAAAGATGGTGTTAGTGTATTTGTTTGTGATTCTACCAATGTAATGATAAACGAAAAACAAGCCAGTGAAGAAGATGTACGTAAGAGTTTGTTAGAAATAGTCCCAACTCTAGAAGGCGGAATTATTGCAACCTGTTTTGCTTCAAATATAATGCGTTTAGAAAGCTTGGTAATGGCTGCACGTTTAGCAGGAAGAACTCCTGTATTAGTAGGTAGAAGCTTAGTAACAAATGTAAAAATAGCTCATCTTTGCGGGTACTTAAAAGATTGCGGAGAAATACATAATATAGACGAAGTAGAAGGAATAACAGCAGATAAAGCTCTTTATATTTGCACAGGCTCTCAAGCAAACTATCGTAGTGCTTTAACAAATATTGCCAATGATGAGCATAAATATATCAAATTATCAGAAAATGATAATGTCATATTCTCATCAAAAATAATTCCTGGAAACAAAGAAAAAATAGAACGTTTACAAGATAAATTATTAGCTAAAGGTGTAAATATAATTACTACAGAAGACGGATTAGTACATACATCAGGACATGCTAATAGAGATGATTTACAATCTATGTATAAACTGTTAAAGCCTAAAATAGTATTACCAGTACATGGCGATAAAAAGTTTATTAGAGAACATAAAAAATTTGCCCTTAGCTGTGGAGTAAAAGACGTATTTTCTGCTCAGAATGGAGATATCTGCTTATATAATCGCGGTAAGATAAAATTAATCGAACAATTTCCATCAGAAATTATGGCAGTAGATAGAGGAAGAGCTGTATCTCTTAGTTCTGAATTAGTAAAAAATCGTCGCAGAATAATGTTTAACTGCACACTATTCATCAGTGCGGTAATTAGTAAAGATAATAAACTCAAGTCATTGAAAATGAGTTCAATAGATATTTTAGAAGAAAATGAATGGTATTTGCTCTCAGAAAATATATTATCTACAGTAATTCCTTTAGTTGAAGCTAGATTAGAAGAAAATTCTAATAGAAATTCAATTGAAGATTTTATTAGAGGGCAAATTAGAAAGAGAGTCTTTAATTCAACAGATATAAAACCTGTAACAACACTTCATATACATTGGGAAGAAGATGAAAATATAGATATCAATATAAAAGGAGAGAATTGATGCAAAAAATAATTCCTGAAAAATTAAAAAAAGGCGACAAAGTTATGATAATAGCTCCGGCAAGAGGGCTCAAAATAATAGGGCAAGATGTGCGTCAAATAGCAACAGAAAGATTAAATAAATTAGGATTGGAAGTAGTTTTTGCTCCAAATACCACAGATGCTAATTGGGATTATATGGGGTCATCATCTATAGAAAATCGTGTTGAAGATATTCATACGGCCTTCAAAGATAATTCTATAAAAGCTATTTTAACGGTAATTGGTGGATTTAATTCTAATCAACTATTAAAATATCTTGATTATGAATTGATAAGAAACAATCCTAAAATTATCTGTGGCTACTCAGACATAACTGCTTTATTAAATGCTATTACCGCTCAAACAGGTCTGCAAACATATTATGGCCCACATTATAGTTCACTTGGAATGAAATATGGATGTGATTATACTTTTGAGCATTTTGTAAAAATGCTAACAACAGATAATGCAGATGAAATAGAGCCATCACAAGTATGGAGTGATGATTTATGGTTTTTAGATCAAGAAAAGAGAGATTTTGATGCTAATGAAGGCTATTGGATAATACACAAAGGACAAGCCAAAGGAGTTATTGCTGGAGGCAATTTATGCACGTATAATCTTTTGCTAGGCACTCCATATCGAAGAAAATTCACAGAAGACACAATATTATTTATTGAAGATACAGCAAGTGCTCCGCTTCAAGATATAGAAAGAGATTTACAAGCTTTAATTCATCAAGAAGACTTCAAAAATGTAAAAGGTATTGTTATTGGTCGTTTTCAAAAAGATTCAAAAATAACTAAAGAAGGTCTAGAGTATATAATTAATACTAAAAAAGAACTAAAAAATCTTCCAATAATTGCTAATGTAGATTTTGGACATACATATCCTTTACTTACAATACCATTAGGCGGAACAGCTACAATAAATAATAATAAAATTATTATCGAAAAATAAAAAAAGGGACGAGCAATCGTCCCTTTAAAAACGTTTTAGCTTACTTAAAAGCCAAGCACATCATCATCAACTAATGTAAGATTTTTGAAATATGCAATTTCGCAATCAGACTCAGAAGGCTCTCTTTTATGGACATGAAGCATAAACTGCACACTATCCCCCATTCTGGCAGAGGCTATTGTTGTAAAGGCTGATAAAGCAATATCTCTTGCTTTGCTACTGGTATTTTCTGTTCCAAGCCTTATAGAATAATAAAGCTTTTTATTAGTACAATACCCATTAGCAGGAGTAAATTTAACATACAATACAACAATTTTTTCACGCAAAATTTTGCGCGGAGCAGCAGAAGCTGGAGGAAAAGTTCCTACATCAACATCTCTGTCGATGATAATCGGTACCGAAACAACAGTACCTTTGTACATACTTGTAATCTTAGGCATAATATTTAATTTTTTAGATAAAATAATTCAAATACATCAAAATGTTAGAGTATTCTTTTTGAAGAGTCAAATTTAAATTCTTTTTTTCTGCATAATGTCAAATAGTTCAATAAATTTTTTGGCTCTCATATCAGAAGACCAGATATCAGAAATTTTAGCAATTGCTTCTAAACGTTGCATAAGCTCATTTGGTGACTTTAGTAGTCTATATAGTTCAAAGTTGAAGTGTTCTGGATTATAATACATAGGAACAGCATCGCCAAACATCTTTTTAATACCAGGATTATATCTAACAAAAGGAATTTTACCTTGGCTTATAATCTCTAAAATCCTATTATTAACAAGTTCATGTATAATTTCTTCATCAGTTTGGTCTATTAATACAAGATTATATTTTTTTAATTTTGAATAATTAATATTTTTAGAAATAATATTATTTTTGCCTAGATTTTTACTTTTAACCTCGCCATATATATCAATCTTTTTATTTAAATTATTAATCAAATAAAGAGCCAAAGAGAAATCCTCATTGTTACCAATATAAACAATTTCTTCATTCGGTATAAATTCTGTTTTTTCATTAATATCAATAGAATTAGGAATATATGCAGTACGAACATTTATAGCTTTCAGATGCCCAAAGGAACTGGCACTTTTAACCACAATAACATCAAAATCACGTAGTAGTTCAGGAGTATCTTTATCATCAAAAAATGGAATATATAAAATATTTATAGCATCTTTATTAATATTCTTAGGTAAATTTTTGTAACCAGAAGCAACATATAAATTATAATTTCCAACATTATTTATATCAGAAAATACAGCATTTCTATTATTTTTGCTAATGTCCTTACAAATCTTTTTTGCCTCTATAATAGAATTATCATCAACAACAATACAATATATAGCAATACTCTTATCTATAAAAAAGTTAT
>JAZNKG010000003.1:0-1550 GCA_045578445.1 Alphaproteobacteria bacterium | reverse complement strand
ATTTATTAAAACGAAAAGATGAGCGTTTTTTAGATGATGCTGCTAGACATTATACAAGAAATATCGGAGTTATTCATATTTTTGCTCATGGAGCAATTGACAAAGAAAATCAAAAATGTGTTGGCTTTTTGACCTATCAAGATGGCGACATTTCTAATGCGATTTTAGATCCACAAGAATTAGATGGATATCTTAGAGATAATAGTGCTATATATAGACGAAATAATAAGGAAAGTGAAGTTTCTAAAACATCTATTTTAGTATTGCATTCCTGTCGAACAGGTGAACAAGGGTCTATTGCTCAGCAGGCATCAGCAGACTTAAATCTTCTAATAATTGCTCCATCTGAGGATGTTGGTGTTAGTAAAGCATCACCAGATGGTTATAAAGAGAACGTTTCAAACGATGGTGTGTGGAATGTGTATTATAAAGGAGAGCTAATGGAATGTTTTGATGGAAAAACAAAACCACTTTTTAATAATGTTGAAAAAACAATTGAGAAATATGAGACGATGTATCAAGAGAGACATAGACAATCATTCGATTAATAAATATAAATTTATTATTTTTATGATGCTAACTATGGTGTTTTATAAAAATATCAATGCCCAGAAATATAGCACTATGCATCAAAAAGATTTCATTGAAAGTCAAATATTAAAAGGAAATAATGATATTTACTATGAAATTTCTGAAACTATGTTTGGTAGTATCGAACTTCTACCGTATTCTATAATTATGGGAAGTATTTATAACAATGGTGTTGCATGTTTTGATGTGTATTATATAATTAGCTCCACATTGCATGAATATTATAAACTTGATGTTGACACATTTTTAATAGAAATTGCTATTAAATTTCTAATTAGAGGTGCAGATTTAAATAATTGGAATTGTTGTTTAAAACTATCGAAACTATATAAAGAAGGAATTTGGGTAGAACAAGATATTCAAAAATCCATAATGTATAAAGAAAAAGCTCAAGGATTAACACCTAAATCTACAGTTATACCAGATCCTGAATAAAGATATTTAGTGTGTAAAATGCAAAGCAATTAATAGTACTACTCTAAATATTTTCCTTTGCTATTTGTGTATAGCTTTTGCAAAAAAAACTAATGAGACTCTATCAGAAAGTGTCGCAATGTAAAATGTTTCATAACAATATTTTAGACAAAAAAGAATGTCTATAGGCAACTTCTAAAAATTCCACGTTTCGGAATAACTGAAGAACTTTCTTTGAAACTTTTGCGTGCTATACGTTTTTCACCGAAATCTTTCTATTTCTTTTTCAATCGCATAGCCCGCTATGCTCAATCAAAAGAAAGTTGAAATCTTTCTAGCAAAATTCCGTAAATCACCTGCAAAACAATTTTTAGAAATTGCCCCAATCTAAAGAGATTACAAGGTTTCTTTTATTGAAGGTACATATAAAAATTCCGCGTTCCATGAAACATTATATGACGATAAAAGAAATTTTAGCATAGCCCTCTATGCTCAATCAAAAAAAAAACAAGACAACCCGTAATGTTGTCTTGTTGTCTGCTATA
>JAZNKG010000002.1:0-15488 GCA_045578445.1 Alphaproteobacteria bacterium | reverse complement strand
AAACGTTTTTTGCGAGAGCTACAGCTACTGTTAATGAGCGACTTTGTTGTAAAACAAACAAAGCGAATGTTACAGTTGCTTGCCCGAAGTGAAGTTGGTTTACAATAGTAAACCTTACGTAACAAGACTTCGAATTAATTTCACACATAAAACTGCAAATTAATGCTAAAATTTACCCATTTAAAAACAAAAAACGTCCTCCCCCACGGGGGGGGGAAGACGTCAATCATAGCCTAGGTTCTCACCTTAGTAGTTCTGAGCCTCCTGCTCATCATCAAGCATCTCATGCCTCCTTCTCAGCCTCAGCATTCTCAGCCTCCTGCTTCTCCGCCGCGAATTGTACCAAAATGGTATACTTCCACGGTGTCGACATACAGATAGCGACAAGGTCATCGTCGATGTTCTCGAACTCATTCTTAATAAGTTCAGCGAAGTAAGTAGGATGATCAATTTTCTTAATCATATTCTTCAAAACTTCGTCATCAAGATGACGACCTGCCTCGGCGTATATGTTATACTGAGCATAGTTCATCTCAATCTGAGCCAGCGGATGAATTTCCTGCATACCGCAGTATTTCTTCCACAGATCTCTGTCGAAATTACCATTGCTCAGCATAGCCTTATCGGCATACGCTTTCAGTATATCAACCACCTTATCTTCAAAGTCGCCATCCATCTCGGATACGACCATATCAATAAGGTCTTCTGACAACCCGTTCTTCAGGATTGTCTTCTTCAGCAGAGGGAACAGACTGTCATCTGCCTCCGCTTTCTTGAGCAAGAACGACACCGATTGATTATTAGGTGTCTTTACATCAAGATAGCGATCGAGGATTCTGATAGCCACTGCTCTATCTGGCATCTCCAGAAGCCTCTGCAAACGCTCCACTGTAAGCCCACTCTTCAAGAGGACAAACAGCTTCATGTTATTAGAGATCTCCCACAGTTGCCAAAGCTCCTGCTCTGTGAGGTTCTTAATATCAGTCTCCCCAAGAGAAGATACTACCTTTGACACAAGAGCCTTCTCATTTGCTCCGTCAATAGAGTTCAGAGCATCAAGCACTGAAGATAGGAACCTTCCGCGATCTTCAGCAGAGACATTTTCGTTGAGTGCTCTCAACTGCTCATAGTCCCCGTTCCAAAGAAGATTCCTCAGAACTGCAATACGAGACTCTTCCGAGATACCAATTCGGAAGTTGTTTGTCTTGAAATCGCAGTCCTCCCAGAACTGTACTTGAACCTTCACCGGCTTCTCTCGAAGAGTTCCGAATTCCTTCAAGAACTCATAACGAGCCTTTCTTGGCGCCCAAGAGCGAGTTCCCAACCACTTCCAGATCCATCCGAAGATGAATACTGCAAGATGTCGTCCTTCTAAGAACATTTCTTGTGGTTCCTCTGCCATTGGCTGAGCAATTTTCTTTGCCAGCCATTCAGGATTGATGATGTATGCCACCGGCATCCACACTGGCGAGAAGACAAAGCTCACCAGATTTGATATAACAAAGAACGCAACTCCAAAAATGATTGCAAATACCAATCCCACAACGAGGACTGATTTCTTTGTTACCTTCCATGCCTTCTTTCCGAAGCGTTTTGCTCCGTCGCAGAAGTTAGCGATAAAGTTTGATTTTCCCATTTTTGTACAATTTTAATGGGTTAATAAATATGGTGCCCTCCGTTACCGTTTTAGGTGTTTTATACTTGTAGCACAGCTAAACCACCCCTACCGTAAGTATTTCTCCATATTCAATCGCCAACCAAGCCAGAAACTAAGCAGAACTCAGAAACCTAGACTAATAACAACCAAATAATAGACATACACTTTTAGTAAGCAACATTAGAATACCACATTTTTGACCTTTTGTCAACATTTTCACAAAAAAAACTTTCCCCCCTAATCAAGCACTTATAAACCATTTAAACCGTAACCACGTCCCAGCACCTATAAACAAACTTTTAAACCGTCATCCCTCGCGCACAACTCCCCCCTACGGTCATCCTCGGGCTCACGTTACCTCCCCCACTGGTCATCCTCGAGGCGTGACGTCAGTCACAGCACATCGGGGATCCACAAACCAGTGCGCCAGCACACAAACCTTTAAACCGTCATCCCTCTCAAATGCATCGCATTTGAGTCAAGGTATCTTCGAATTAATTTAAAACTTTACAAAATAAAAAAAGTAAATAAACTAACAACATGAAATCAATGTATATTTATATAATGACAAATAAAAATCATACCACGCTATATGTCGGTATGACAAATAATTTAGTACGCAGAGTTGAACAGCACAAAAAGGGTATACAAGACGGCTTTACCTGTCGTTATTTATTGCATAAATTAGTATATTATGAATGTGATGAAAATATAGAAGGCTGTATTCTAAGAGAAAAATATTTAAAAAAATGCTATAGAAAGACAAAAGAAAAATTAATAACAAATTTTAATCCTAATTGGGAAGATTTATCAGAACAAATAAAAACTTTTGGATAAAAAATAAACTAATTCGAAGATGCCTTGACCTCGCCATTCGGCTCGGAGGCATGACATTCTAAATTAATAATACTCATGCAACAAAGACTGGCTTTCATCCCTCTCAAACACTCTCGCCCCAGCACCTATAAACAAACTTTAAACCGTCATCCCTCGTTTTGCGATAAGCAAAACGTCAAGGGATCTTCGAATTAATTTAAACAACCTCACACAACTGCACAAAACTTCATCTTACACAAAAAAAGGATACATATTACCCCACCATCTCCCCTACTTGCAGGGGAGTGACAATATCGAAGATTCTTTGACGTTCAGACTTCCGCTGAACGTAGAATGACAAGCTTAAATTCATATCCCAACACAGCACCTTTAAACCGTCATCCCTCTCAAATGCATCGCATTTGAGTCAAGGGCTCGCAGTCAAAAAAACGTTTGATAAACGTTTTTTGCGAGAGCTACAGCTACTGTTAGCGAGTGACTTGTCGTAAGACAACTAAAACGAGCGTTACAGTTGCTTGACCGAAATGAAGTTAGGGTTGTGCCTAAGCATACAACCCTTACGCAATAAGTGTGTACAAAAAGAAGTACATAAGCGAGTGCCGACACTCCTATGATAGGTGCTATATCAATCCCCCTAATTTTGTATAATAACTCCGGATGTCCTGCCCTAAAGCGGAGCGTACATAATAGTACGTGAGCATTTTGGGACAGGCATCCATCCAGAGATTAGTACACAAAATTACTTATAGTTAGACATGTGTTCAAGAATAGAACGCTTAGCCTTCACACCCTCTTGAGCTTTTTCAAGAAGAGCAGAATAACGTTCAGGATTAGACTTGTTCACAACTTGGAAACGAGTCTCTGAAGACATATAATCTGCCAATGGTTTTGAAGGAGCCTTAGAGTCTAACATCAAAGGAGCTTTACCTTCTTTAACATTGTCTGGATTATAACGATACAATGGCCATGAACCAGTTTCTACTGCATCTTTTTGGTGTAATAAACCATCAGCCATATTCAAGCCTTGGTTAATACAGTGAGAGTATGCAATAATCAAAGATGGACCATCAAATGCTTCAGCTTCGTTCATCGCTTTAATAACTTGAGTATCATTAGCACCCATAGCAACTTGAGCTACATAAACATTACCATAAGACATAGCAATCATAGCCAAATCTTTCTTAGGTAATTCTTTACCAGCGGTTGCAAACTTAGCAGATGCACCCATTGGAGTAGCCTTAGACTGTTGACCACCAGTATTTGAGTAAACACCAGTATCAACAACCAAGATGTTAACATTTTTACCACTAGCGATTGCATGGTCAAGACCACCAAAGCCAATATCATAAGCCCAACCGTCACCACCGATAATCCATACTGTTTTCTTAACAAGATAATCAGCGAATTCAACTAAGTGACGAGCTTCATCAGAATTGATAGTAGCCAATTTTGCTTTCAATTCTTTTACATAACCGCGTTGAGCATCAACTTCAGCATCTGTTGCTTGAGGGTTAGCCAAAATCTTATCAGCCAAATCACCAAGTTGTGGTTTCAAACCTTCTAACAAAGATTTAGCCATAACTTGACCTTGATCGATAGAAACTCTCATACCCAAACCAAACTCTGCATTGTCTTCGAACAAAGAGTTAGCCCAAGCAGGACCATAACCTTTTTCATCTTTACAATATGGAGTTGTAGGTAAGTTACCAGAGTAAATAGAAGAACAACCTGTTGCATTAGCAACAACCATTCTATCACCAAACAACTGAGTTAAAAGTTTGATATAAGGTGTTTCACCACAACCAGCACAAGCGCCAGAGAATTCAAACAATGGTTGAATCATTTGAGTTGTCTTTGGAAGATTTTTAACAACTTCAGTACGTTTTACGTATGGTAAAGTTTCAAAGAACTTCCAGTTAGCTTTTTCTTCTTCCAAATGATTTTCGATATGATCCATATTGATAGCGTGAAGTTCTGGATTTGCCTTATTTTTAGCAGGACAAGCAGAAACACAAACACCACAACCTGTACAGTCTTCAGCAGAAATTTGTAACATAAATTTCTTACCTGCAAATTCCTTACCTTTATAATCAGCACGTTTCAAAGTAGCTGGAGCAGAAGCTAATTCTTCATCACTAGCCACTTTCATACGGATTACACCATGAGGACAAACGATAGAACATTTACCGCATTGGATACATGTTTCTGGGTCCCAAACAGGAATTTCAGTAGCGATACAACGTTTTTCATATTGAGTTGTACCTGTAGGCCATGTACCGTCAACAACTTCTTGAAGTTCAGAAGTCTTAACACTATCGCCAACATCAGCAATAAGTTTTGCAGTCAAGCCTTGAACAAACTCAGGAGCATTTGCTGGAACTGGAGCTAATCTGTTATATGTAGAAGTAACATGATCAGGATAATTTACTTCAAACATATGCTCTAAAGATGCATCAACAGCAGCATAGTTCTTTTGAACGATAGCATCGCCCTTCTTAGAATAAGTTTTCTTAATAGCAGCTTTAATTTGAGCAATAGCTTCATCTTTAGGAAGAATGTTAGAAATTGCAAAGAAGCAAGCTTGCATGATAGTATTAATACGAGCACCCATACCTGTAGCACGAGCAACTTCGATTGCATTAATAGTATAGAACTTCAATTTCTTAGAAATAATTTGTTCTTGAACTTCCTTAGGTAAATGGTTCCAAACTTCATCAGCTTTATAAGGAGCATTCAATAAGAAAGTACCACCAGGTTTAGCAATTTTCAAAATATCCACTTTTTGCATAAATTGGAATTGGTGACAAGCAACGAAGTCAGCATTATTAATCAAATATGCAGAGCGGATTGGATTATCAGAAAAACGCAAGTGAGAAGTAGTCATAGAACCAGATTTACGTGAGTCATACACAAAATAACCTTGACCAAATTTACCTGCATCTTCTGCAATAATTTTAATAGAGTTTTTGTTAGCACCAACAGTACCGTCAGCACCCAAACCAAAGAACACAGCTCTAACAACATCATCAGGTTCAACATCAAATGTTTCATCATAGCTCAAAGATTTGTTTGTAACATCATCAATAATACCAACAGTAAAGCCATTGATAGGATTGCTTGATACTGCATTATCAAACACAGCCTTAACCATAGCTGGTGTAAATTCTTTAGAAGATAAACCGTATCTACCACCATAAATCTTAGGAAGGCTAGCAATTTTACCATTAGAGAATGCTTGAGACAATGCTGTAACAACATCTAAGTATAAAGGTTCACCTAAAGAACCAGATTCTTTAGTTCTATCTAAAACAGAAACAACTTTAGCAGTTGCTGGCAATGCTTTAATTAAAGCTTCTTGTGGGAAAGGACGATACAAACGAACTTTCAATACGCCAAGTTTAGAACCATGAGCATTTAAGTACTCAATCGCTTCTTCAACTGTTTCAGCACCACTACCCATAACTACAATAACGTTTTCAGCATCTTTTGCACCAACATAGTCAACCACGTTATATTGACGACCTGTAAGTTTTGCAAATTTGTTCATTTCTTCTTGAACAATACCTGGAACAGCATCATAGAACTTATTGCAAGCTTCTCTACCTTGGAAGAATACGTCTGGGTTTTGAGCTGTACCACGAATAACAGGAGCTTCAGGTTTAAGAGCATGTTTTACATTAAATTTATAATCAACACCTTCTAACATGCCACGTAATGTATCGTCAGAAATGGTTTCAACTTTTTTAATTTCGTGAGAAGTTCTAAAACCATCAAAGAAATGCATAAATGGAACACGTGAACGAAGAGTTGAAGTTTGAGCAATAGCAGCCATATCACCAGCTTCTTGAACAGAGTTAGAGCAAAGCATTGCAAAACCTGTTTGACGGCAACCCATCACGTCTGAGTGGTCACCATAAATAGAAAGCGCGTGATAAGCAAGTGAACGTGCAGCAACGTGCATAACAAAAGGAGAAAGTTCACCAGCTATTTTATACATATTAGGAATCATCAACAACAAACCTTGAGATGCTGTAAAAGTAGTTGTTAATGCACCAGCTTGCAATGAACCATGGCATGCACCAGCAGCACCAGCTTCAGATTGCATTTCTTGTACAAAAGGAACAACACCCCAGAGGTTTTTCTGATTTGCAGAAGACCATGCGTCAGCCCATTCACCCATCGGAGAAGATGGAGTAATTGGGTAAATAACGCAGACTTCGTTCATGCGGTGAGCAACAGAAGCGGCCGCTTCGTTACCATCCATCATTTTCATCTTTACATCTGACATTTATAAATATCCTTAAAATTAAGTTTTAAAGTTACAAACAGCAGGCAAAAACAAAAAGTCTATAAAAGCCAAAATATTAAGGAAAATCCTCATATATCAGCCAAACTCCGTCCTTCCTGCTCGATTCTTATTTAATTATCGAGAGATTTATTACCACATTCCCACAAAATTGCAAGATTTTTTTAAATACAACAACATAGATTAAGCTTTTTATCTTTAAATTTAACTTTATCCAAAAAACAAATCTCACTTTATTAGTCCCCCTCAAACACCCCGCTCCTTTCGGTCACCCTCAGACGCACGTCAGTGCGAACCGGGGATCCACAAACCAGTGCGCCAGCACTCCTTATTTTCCCCACGTCCCAGCACCTATAAACTTTTAAACCGTCATCCCTCTCAAATGCATCGCATTTGAGTCAAGGGATCTTCAAATTAATTTAAACAAACTCACACAACAATCATGATGCCTGCTAGACAAAGCCCCCCATAAAGAAGTGCCGACGCTCATATGATGGCAATTTAGCACATCCCCCAATTTAAAACCGAACGCGACAGCGTTGCCACGGGTGGGATAAAGTGCGGTGCTGGAAGTAAATTTGCGACCGCGGTGTACAAAAAGAGGTACATAAGGAAGCAAATTTACAATCATGATGGCGCTTTAGCACACCCCTACCCTTCTAAAAGGAGTAAAAACAAAAAGAAACAAACCCCAACCTTCGACCAACTAAAAGTAATTCTATGCTTGTAAATAATCTCAGAAAAAATTGGCGTTAACAAAAGCATAGCCATAACTTTAATTGGATTCGGCGCAATCCTAAAAGCCAACATTTTAGATACAATCAAAATCATACTAAAAAAAATTAACCATATAAAAGTACCATGTTTAAGCGGAGCCAAAAACAACTCTTTTTTATTTTTAAATCGCCCTAATACAAAGCGAATTAAACTATATACCCCACTCACAAAACAAGATATAACCAAATAATAAACTACCCCATGTACAGCTTCCCCACCATGAAGGGCAATATAACGAGTTGCGATGCTCATTAATGCCAAAGCAAACACCGCAGGATACAAATAACTTTCAGCCTTATAGGATAAATGTACTCTCATCATCTGCCAATAACAAACCGAAAAGCCACTCAACACAAACATCATATTCAAAAACTTAGGGGTATTGTCTAAAAGCTTAACAAACTCGGTATATTCAATTCCCCACCACATAAAAGCAGTAACCAACACGGAGGTTGCCATAAACCCTGCACAACTCTTACTTCCATATTTTGAAGAAGCAAAAAACAGATGACTGTCATAAATACCAATTAATATTCCTTGTAAAATAAGCACCATAAAATATGCAACTGATAAATCAAAACTAATCAAAAAAGCAAAGGGTAAAGTAAGAAAAGCAATACCAAACCCTCTCCAAATACCTAACACATACGCATTAAAATGCTTATTACTATTATACTCCAAATAAACAGCATTAAACAAAGCATAAACCAAAGCTAAAAAAACATATACCATAGCTATAAAATAATAGCTATTAAATAAATTTAAATTACCAAGATATTTTTATATCATTTTGACCATTCTACCACTAGCAGAAATCTGCTTTTTTAGTGATTCATATACGTATTAAAAAATTGAGTTGTAAAATTATTAGTAGTATACACGCACCTAATGTCATTATAAGCTTTTGCATCTGTCAAAAACCTATTTTTCTGTTCCTCGTCTTTAAACTTAATTTCAGATACCCCTGTTAAATCAGCATTTTCCAAATACACTTCTTTGCACATAGAAAAATCTAATTTTTCAGGAAAGTTTTCACAATATTTCATAAATACAGTTGACCCTGGCATAAAAATTAAATCTTCTACACCTTTTAAGTCTGACTTTGTATCAAAAACAACTTTTTCTGTTTGTGAAAAATCCAAAATCTTCGGATTTTCATGATTCCACGGATTAAGAAGATACGTAACATTTTTAGCTTTAAAATTTATTCTTGAAGGCGAACCTTCAAATTCTATAACCGGCGAAATTAATGTAAGAGAATTAAGTTTTTTCTCTAATATATTCTGACTAACAGCCCCTTTCATTATCTTCATATTAGCATCTGGATTAATTCTAATCTCTGTTTTCGTTAAATCACAATCCTGAAAATAAGCCCTAAATACATCTATACATTCTATAAATCGAAGATTTTCTTCTAAGCATAATGAAACCGATTGTTTTGGAGTATCAAAAATTATAGAATCATACAAATCTAAATCTATTTCACCCCGAAAAGCCTTATCACTAAGACTTGCATCAGTTGTATATAATACATTATTACAACGCGCACTATAAATTTTAGAATTACTATCAACAGCTTCTAGTTCTTCCAAATATCCACCTGCAGACGCAATCTGTCTAATAGTCTCATAATTTTTAGGACTATGCTCTCTTGCATCAACCATCATCAACAATACATCTTTATATTCTTTAGCAATTTTTTGTAATATAAGAGCATTTTCTTCTTGCGTATTATTTTTATCCTGACAAGGATGCAACAATTCCTTAAACAACTGTTTTATGCATGCATAATTATTAGTTTTAGATAATACCTCTAACACATATTCTGGCGTTATATTATTACGATTTTGCCTAATTTCTGCATCAAGCTTTATCGCTTCTACAGGATTTTTTATGTGAACAACCATTATCCACCTACTTTTCTTCTAATATTTGCAAGCTTGGAACTACACCACCATATTCTTTAATAAATTCATATTCAGCCTTGGTTAAAGAATTATCTATTATACGATTTTTTTCTGTCTCCAAAGAGCGGATTTGTTGGTATAAAATAGGATATACACTAGAAGTCATACTCTCTTCTGCAAGCATAGCAATAGTTTCTTCCAATCTCGCTACTTGGTCATAAATTTCATACATCTTAGATAACTTTTGAACCCTGATTTGAAATGCAGCTGGTTCCCAGTTCATTTTATATAATTGCATTTTCAAATATTTTGGACATTGTGCAGGAAAAGGAGAATTAACAAATTTTTTCAAATCATGCTTTAATACTGTCTTATTAATTTCTTGAATAGTTAACAGCATATGCATATATTCAATTTTATCAAATCTTTCATCAATATGCGAAATTACAAAATGAGGTGCAGTAGAAGAAAGACTATATTTACGTATAACTATATCTCCTACGATAATATACGTCAACATACTTGCTATACTAACATAAACCAACGTTTTTAACCATTTACGCCTAAATACACGCAAAAGTTTTTTAACTCTAATCATCTTTGTCATTTTGCAAAGTCCTTTCACTAACACTTATATTATAGACTAAATGATGTTTTTGTCAAGGGATAAACTACAAAAATTTTTATAAACTTATACCACCATAATCCCCCTTCATCACAGCCCCATAAATAAACAAGCAATGGCTTTGGATAGTAGGTATGCTGGAAGTGGTTTTAAAGTTGATGTGTACATAAAAAGCGTACATGAAACTTTAAAACCGCAATCATGATACCTGCTAGACAAAGCCCCCATAAAGAAGTGCCGACGCTCATATGATGGCAATTTATCACATCCCCCCATAATAAAATTAACTTCAAATTAACAAATATACCCTTATACTATCCTAAACTTTAGGAGAACTACTATGACTGAAAACACTTCAAAAACAAAAAAAACACCACGCAAAACCACAAAAAAAACAGAGCAATTAAATGCTCTCGTTTTAATTAAAGTATGGTTTGATGGATGGAAAAAAGCTTTTATCCTACAAGGAAGAAGCTCACGTTTTGAACTATGGACATTTATATTGGTAAACTCTGTTTTAGCAGTAATTGCACAATTAAGAGCTAGCTATATAATGTCTGACCGCTTTTTAACTGAAGCCTATGCACGAGGTTACAGTATTGAGCAAATAGAAAATAATATCATTATAGCA
This sequence comes from Alphaproteobacteria bacterium, assembly GCA_045578445.1. Lineage (GTDB taxonomy): Bacteria > Pseudomonadota > Alphaproteobacteria > RF32 > CAG-239 > CAG-267. The sequence continues at coordinate 4,748 of JAZNKG010000002.1, read as the reverse complement.
GAAATAGTTTTTGCTGTTGCTACATTTTTACCATTAATACCAACATTTTCTATGTTAATAAGAAGAATGCATGACCTAGGCGAGTTAGCATGGAAAAAATATTTAGAACCAGTATTTATGGCATCTGCAACTATTGGTATCTTAGGCTACACTTTATTAAATATGGATAATTCAAGTTATGCTTATCTATCAATGATAGTTAGTATCTTTGTAATTACATTATTCTACTCTGTTCTATTTTATGGTACAAAATTTATGATAAAAACATTATTTTATACTGGAGATAGCAAAAAGAATGAATATGGCGAAGCATTATACAAAGATGCAAAATACGAAGATCAATCTCTAAACTTCATCTGCTTATACGTATTATTTGCCTTAACAATTGGCACATTATATTTAGCAGTAAGCCTTGTTTAATAGGTATAAAATATAAAAAAGTAAAGCCTAATCGCAAGATTAGGCTTTTTTTAGGAACTCAGCAATTATTTGCGCAGCTTCTATAGGTTTATTAAAATCAACCTTTAACCTATCTCCAAGTTCACAAACACCACCGCTAATATCATATTTACAGTACGGTGTCACAAAATACTTACCATAAACATTAGAATCATCAATATGAAACTCTATCCCCTCTTTTGCACAATACTCAGCCTTAGCTCTATTCCATAATTCTGTAGGAACTTGAAAACTTCCATCATCAAAATAAGCCACCTGACCTTGTGTTTCATAATAATCTAAAATCCCCCACACATGGTCATACTCAATATGATAACGATGCATATACTTAATAATATCCTTTTCAGGACCACCACTAATTACAAATACTTCAACCCCATGTTTTCTAATTTCTTTAGTAAAAACTTCAAAAACCTCTGGTTGCGAAGAAATTACACCATGAAAATCAATACCAATTTTTTTATTCATAACTATTCTCCCGAAAATAACTCTTTAACTGAATTAGGCGCTAAAGTAGATAAAGTATTAATTGATACATCAGGTTTATCAACACTACCACTAATCACATAATTAGTGCCAAAAACTGTTCCATCTTTTCCTGCCAAAACTTTTCCAACAATAGGAATATTACCAATAAATTTATTCAACCCATACGCAGGAATAACCATACCTTTTGCGCTAATATCACCATCAACAAGATTATACTGTCCACTCATTGTAGCACCCAAAACCGAACCAACTAATCTTGCCCCTTCAGTAGCTAAATATTTTGTAGAAAAAGTATAGCTAAATGGCGCATTAAGATGAGAAAATGTTAGCCCCTCGCCTGTAAGCATATCAACAATACCTCTAAACGACGCCAAACTCAAAACCTTTGCAAACACTGGAGTATTAACCAATGCAAAATCCCACATCTTAGCATGCCCTCTTATATTTTTATACTTATCACGCTTTGCCTCAATGCGCAAATTTCCACCTTTCATATTCTCATATAAACGCAACACTTTAAGCGTACTACCCGCATTATTAGAATCAATAGTTAGCATATACTCTTCGCCCCTTGGCGCAAAATCTAATTTCATCTTCACATCATTACTGCTACCATAATTACCCACTAAATTAAGTTGATGTACCCCAATGCCATTCTTAACCACAAGCTTACCTGCAAAATTACTAACAGGTACATCTTTATTGGTCCATAGTTTATTAACCCCTACAACAATATCCATATCCATCAAATCTTCCAGAGGGTCTTTCAAACTCTTCTTTTGCTTTTTCTTTTCTTTTGTATCGCTTTTCCTAAAATCAAAAAATTCAGTTAAATCATAGGAATCTCCTGTAACTGTAACCTTTAAATTTAACTTTGGTTCATACCCAAACCCAACCTTTGCTTTAGCAAATGTACGTGGAGCTTTAATCTCAGTAACATCAATTAATTTCAATCTTCCGTCACTATCTGTTTTCATATTACCTTTTGCACTAAACTGCGCTTTAATTAACGAAAAATCAGGAATATCTTTAATTTTATTATCCGCAAGCAACATTTTTACTTTGGCTCTTGCAGGATACCCTTTATTTTTAACAAATCCTAAAAAGGCATAATCCATCGCCACATCTTTTAAAGAGGCATCAATAAACAAATCAATTTCGCCATTTTTTAAGAAGTCTAACACCGCATTAACATCAGCTTCACCCACAAAATAAGGTGCTTGCAAAATTTCACTTTCAACACCTAATGTCTTCAAAACCTGATTATTAACCTTAACATTAGCCACAACCTTACTATTACTCTTAGTGTCATAAAATCTACTGCTAAGATTTAAATCTAAAGGAATACCATCATATTTAGCAACTCCTGTTAGCTCATAACCTTTTTCAGTAACATTAAGTTTCATCTTATCAGCAACAAAAGTCTTACCACTCTTTAATCCCAAATACTCAACCTGAGATAAATCGCCCAAAACCTCCACCTTAATCTCGCTCGGTTTAAGATTAGATTTCAGCTCAAAATCAAGCTTTAATCCAATATCCACATCCCCTGCCACCATATCAGGGTTAACCCCCATCTCACGAGTAAAATTAAGAGGGTCATTATCAATAAGTTTCAAGGCATTAGTAATTGTGGAATTACCAGTCAAATCAATTTTAATAAAGTTATCATCTTTATCCAAATCATACAAAAGCACAGTACCACCGGTCAAAATAACACCGTCAGAAACGCCTTTATCCGCCTTAATCTCAATTTTATCTTGTTCAAAAATAGCTCTACCATACACATTGGTAATAACAGGCATACCTTCTAAATAGTGCAAATTAGCATCTTTCATATCCGCACTACCATAAAGTCTGACCAGACCAAAACTTTTAGTCTTTTCATCATATCCAAAGTCAAACACGAACTGACCATTAGATATTTCGCCACCATATAAACCTTCTTTACACCACTCCCAAGCTTTTTCCCCCAAATATTTAGGCCACAACTTAGAAAGCTCATCCAAATCAAAAGTCCCTAAATCCGCATTAAAGGTAATCTTAAGATTATTCAACTCGCCTTTAAAAAAGTAATCCTTAAAGCCTTCTGCAGTTAACCCCAACTTAGCTTGTTTATTACCAAAATCAAACAATGCATCTTCAATTTTAACCTTATCAAGTTCGCCTGTTAATTGCCCGCCTAAGCTAAAAGAAGAAACATCATAATCAAACCTATCACTTTCGCCAAAAGCAATTTGCCCTTTTCCGCCATCAATCTTAAAATCAACTTCTTTGATATTCTTACCCAAATTTTCAGCAAAATTCCCCTTATCTTTTAGCACTTGCCCAAAATCAATAAGAGCCGTCAACCGTCCATTAACAGGAATATCAACAGCTCTAACTGCTTTTTTATCTTGCACAAAAATATCATATAAATCCGTAATAACCAAATCAGAAAAGCCTAATGTATATTTTAGCTCATCATTAAAAATATTATACTTTAACCCCATATCAATCGCCGCAGTTCTATCCTCAAATTCTACGGCGCTCTCAGCTTTTAATAAAATATCGGTTAAACGTCTTTCAAAGCCAAAATCCATACCAACTAGAGTAACTTTACGGTTCATATCCACTTCATCAATCACAACCGTACCATTAGAAATTTTAATTTCATTAATAAAGCTCTCCAAATACATTTTTTCAGGCGAGTTAAACCTCTCCATAAAGTCTTCAAACTGAGCAAAATAAAACTCTAATTTTTTCAAATTAATATCTTTAACTTTATTATTTTCTACTTCAGCAACAGGCGCATCAACCCCATATTTAGCCACAATATCAATTTTAGGATTATCAATTTCAATAGAACTTGGCGCCAACATACCTTTTAACAACGCACGTGCTGAAAAATCTAACGCCAATTTAGGCGCATGCACCACATACTCGCCATCATTATCAATAAACTTAACATCTTTCGCACTCACCCTAACTGGTTGCACAGAATGAACAAGCTCCAAATTAACCGCACCAACCGAAAGCTCATACGAAGATGTATCATTGGTTAAAGCTTGAATAATGTACGGACGCAAAAAATTAACCTCAACAGGCCCTTTTCCTAAATGCCAAAACAAAAAAAGCAACGCAATTAACGAAATAGCGCTTGCATAGTCAATAAACAGAGAAATAAATCGTAATTTTTTGCTTTTTGTACTCACACATTTCCCCCAACAAAAATATATCTTACAATTTATAACCGCTGATTATTAATGTAAACTATTTTTTCTTTTTTCCACTCAATAAAATAAGAATAACACCACTTTAAATATCTTCACACCACAGCACCTATTCAACAATAAACCGCACTCAACTTTTCTCTCTCGGTCATCCTCGCCCACTCCTCCCCTTGGTCATCCTCGAGCGCACGTCTCCTCTTTTATGGTCATCCTCGTGCGCACGTCTCCTCTTTTATGGTCACCCTCGGGTGCACCTCCCCCTATCGGTCATCCTCGAGGCGTGACGTCAGTCACAGCACATCGGGGATCCACAAACCAGTGCGCCAGCACTCCTTATTTTCCCCACACAGTACCTATTCAATAAAAAACCGCCATCCCACTCACACTCTCTCATCCCAGCACCTATCAACTTTAAACTGTCATGCCTCGTTTTGCGATAAGCAAAACGTCAAGGGCTCGCAGTCAAAAAAACGTTTGATAAACGTTTTTTGCGAGAGCTACAGCTACTGTTAGCGAGTGACTTGTCGTAAGACAACTAAAACGAGCTCTACAGTTGCTTGCCCGAAGTGAAGTTGGTTTACAATAGTA
>JAZNKG010000001.1:0-10435 GCA_045578445.1 Alphaproteobacteria bacterium | reverse complement strand
TTACGTAAGGGTTGTGTTTTTAGCACAACCCTAACTTCATTTCGGTCAAGCAACTGTAAAGCTCGTTTTAGTTGTCTTACGACAAGTCACTCGCTAACAGTAGCTGTAGCTCTCGCAAAAAACGTTTATCAAACGTTTTTTGACTGCGAGCCGCTTTAGGGCAGGACATCTGAGGCTATAAACGTAAAATTTTTATCATTAAATGGGGGATGGGATAAAGCACGGTCATTATTGTGAATTTGCTCCTTTATGTACGCTTTTTTTATGTACACTGCAGTCGCAAATTCACTTCAAGCACCGTACTTTATCCCATCCGTGGATTATTTATAGGATATTTCATATAATAAAAAACGCTTCCGTGGTGGAGGCGTTTTTGTTTGAGCTGTTTTGTTTTTTATTTATAAGTATATAGCAAATGGCCGTTATGAGTTAGCCAGTCACGTCCTTTATGGGCGTCTTCTTCTAAAAATTCTACTAATGCCCAAAAATATGCAGAATGGTCTTGGTGCTTTAGGTGTGATACCTCATGAGCAACTATATATCTGATTACATATTCGGGAGCTAAGGCTAAGCGCCAACTGTAATTTATATTGTTTAGTGTGGAGCAACTTGCCCAACGTGATTTTGTGTCTTTGATATAGACATTGTGTACGGTTTTGCCAATTTTATCTGCAACATCAATTGAGCGGTTGGTAAATTCTTCTAAAGCTAGTTTTTTGATAAAGTCTTTAACTCGTCTGTGTAAAAACTCTATGCCACCTGATACATATAAGACTTTATTCTTTTTATCTAATCTTGTATTGCCACGAATATCTGTGTGTTCAATGCGATATTCTTTGCCAAATATTGAGATTACGTCATTGTTTTGGAACTGTTTTAATTCGGGGATTTTCTTTAGATTATCTAAAACCCAGTCTTGGTGGCTTTCCACAAAAGACACAGCCTTTTTGCGGGAGCAATATTTTGGTATGGTTAAGACAGCTACTCGGTCTTTTCTATCTATGCGCAAAGTTAATCTTCTAGAACGTCCAGAGTATATAACTTTCATATCAAAGCCTAAGTCTGCGTTTATATCAAATGTCTTCCCACTCAACAATGTGATTTTCATAATCTACAACCTCTGATTCATTTATTAGTGTTCTTGCTTGAAGAGAAATGCCTGCCTCATGTACAGAATTAGCTCGCTTGGTTATAAGCGGATGCCAATCTGGTAATGGTTTACCTTCATCCAGCAAGATATAGGCGCAAGTTTTAGGTAACCATTTGGGCTTTTCCCGAATCGCAGAGATATCTATATCACGGCAATCGTTAACTTTTTGGAAACGATGCGAATAAATTTTACACAAACAGCTTTTTGTATCTAAAAATCGGCAGTAAGTATTTGTATAACATACTTTTCCTTTAATTTCTAATTTATTTAGACAGCATTTACCACAACCATCACATAAAAGCTCCCATTCTCGTTTGCTCATTTGTTCTAATGATTTTTTCTTCCAAAATTCTGGTTCTACATCATCTAGATTTTCATAACGGCTTTGTGGGTCGTATGGTTCTTCTAAGTTATATTCTTGATTTTCCATTATAAATCATCCCAATCTACGATATGGTCTTCTAATTCTTCATCAGATACATTGGATTCGCTGACAACTCTGCCTTTTATGGTGGTTTTTATTGAAGAGGGATTTTGTTCAAATAATTCTCTATAGGCACAAGTTTTTGGCATCCATGATATTTTATCTACGTTTTCTGGTGATAGTTTTACGCATGTGGGAACGAGTTCACAACGTTTGTTATATACAGAACAACGCATTTTTTCTTCATCATAATATTGGCATACTACGTTTGTATAGTATAAATCTCCAGTATCTTCGTCTTCTAGCTTGATTAAACAGCATTTACCACAATGACGGCAGATATTTTCCCATTCATCTTTAGTATATTTTTTCATTTTATCCTCTTTGTTCTGGGAGATAGTCTTCTCTTGTTAAGTTACCAAAGCGGGCGAACTCGCCATTCCAGAATAATTTTACAGTACCAGTTGAACCATGACGGTGTTTACCTAAAATTACTTCACCCATATTGGCAGTTTCTCTATCTCGTCTTATCCATTCTTCGACACGTGAATTAAAGTGTTCATCTGTTTCGCCTGTATTGCGTTTTGGTTCTGCGTTATGGATATAGTAGTTCTCACGGAATACAAACATTACGATATCGGCGTCTTGCTCGATAGAGCCAGATTCACGAAGGTCTGACATTAATGGACGTTTGTCATCACGGCTTTCCAATCCACGGTTTAATTGGGAGAGGGCGATAACAGGCACTTTTAGTTCTTTTGCAAGAATTTTAAGACCACGAGAGATTTCTGATACTTCTTGTACGCGACTGCCTTCAGATTTTTTATCGCCTGAGCCTGATATTAGTTGAATATAGTCAATAATGATTAAGCCTAAGCCATTAGTTCTTTTTAATCTTCTTGCGCGGGTACGAATGGTATTTATGTTTATACCAGGTGTGTCATCTATGTATAATGGGAGTTTTTGATATTCTCTAACAGCTGTAGCAATACGGTTAAATTCGCCTAGTTCCATATCGCCAGTTCTTAATTTATGTCCTGGAGTATCTGTGATTGATGATAAGATACGGGAGGCTAATTGTTCGGCTGACATTTCAAGAGAAAAGATAGCAACGCCTTTATCGTGTGGGTCCATTTTTACATCTGGTTTAGCCATGTGTTCTGCTACGGCATAAGCAATATTTATGGCAAGAGCGGTTTTTCCCATAGCAGGACGTCCAGCTAAGATGATTAAGTCTGATTCATTTAATCCACCCATTTTTATATCTAAATCTCTAAAGCCAGTAGGAAGACCTGAAACTTTGCCTTCTTTTTGGTAAGCTTTTTCTATCATTTGAAGGGTAGAGTTTAATGTTGTTCCAAAGTCTTGAAAACCTTTTTGTCCGTCACCATACATGGCGAGGTTGAATAAGCGTTTTTCTGCTTTTTCTATTTGTGAGGCTGTGGTTATGTCTAAATCTTCGGTCATGGCTTCACTTGCAATATCATAACCAGTGGAGATTAGTTCACGACGAAGAAATTTATCATAAATGAATTGTCCATAGTATTCTACATTTGTAAGTGGGGAAGAAGACTCTGATAATTTTATAAGATAATTTATGCCACCAACATCGTTTAAGGTACCTTCTTGTTCAAAATAGTTCTTTAGAGTAATAACGTCGGCAGTGTGTCCTTTTTGTATGATACGACTGATAACATCAAATACTTTAACATGGATGGGATCTGAAAAATGTTCTGCACGTAAAAATTCTGATACCTTTTCGAATGCTTTATTGTTTGCAAGTAGTGCACCAATTAGTGATTGCTCTGCTTCTATATTACGAGGTAAACGTGTTACGTCCAATTCTTCCATGGTTAAAATTCCTTATAAATGTAGTCCTATTATTCTTATGGAACAAAAGTTTTTTAAATTCACGTTTTTTTAATAAAGCTTGTGGATTATGTGGATAAGCTTGTTAAGTCATTTTATTTTAAGGGAATATGTGGTAGCAAATAGCATATTTGTGGATTTAGGAGATTATAATGAGTAAGAAAATTTTGGTTATCGGTGGGGCAGGATACATTGGTAGCCATGTGCAGAAACAATTAATTGAAGATGGTTTTGAAGTTGTTGTTTATGATAATCTGTCTAGTGGGCACAAATCTAATATTTTTTCTGAAGCAAAATTTATTGAAGGAGATATCTTAGATAAGAAAGCTCTTGATGGCGCGATGAAAGGTGTTGATGGGGTTGTGCATTTGGCAGCGAAAAAGGCAGTTGGCGAATCTATGGAAAAGCCAGAAGTTTATGCAGAGAATAATTTAAGAGGTTCGCTTAATATATTGAATGCAATGGTTGACAATGGTGTTAAGTATATTGTCTTTTCTTCATCGGCTGCTGTATATGGAATGCCTGAGTATGTGCCAATTGATGAAAATCATCCAATTAATCCTATTAATTACTATGGATATACGAAAAGATGCATTGAAGAAAATATGGAATGGTTCTCTAAGTTAGGAAAAATTACGTATGCTTCTTTGCGGTATTTTAATGCGGTGGGATATGCTAAAGATGGTAGTATTAGGGCAAAAGAAAGAAATCCGCAAAATTTAATGCCGATTATAATGGATGTTGCGAGTGGGAGAAGGGAAAATTTTTCTATTTTTGGCAATGACTATGATACTCATGATGGCACTTGTGTTAGAGACTATATTCATGTGTCTGATTTAGGAACAGCTCATAGTTTGGCTCTTAACAAATTAATGAGTGATAATAAGTCTTTTACTGTTAATTTGGGTACTGGTAAAGGAACAAGTGTTAAAGAAATTGTTGATGCTGTAGAAAAAGTTATTGGCAAAAAACTTAATTATAATTATGCTTCGAGACGCGCTGGTGATCCAGCAATGCTTACAGCTAAAGCTCTAAAAGCAAGAGAATTATTAGGTTGGGAGCCAAAATATACTGATGTTGAAGACATTATTCAAACAGTATGGAATATTGAAAATTAATTTATTAGGTAAGGAAAATGTTAGAAAAATTACAATATATGTTTACTCATCATGCAATTTTATCTGAAGAAATGATGTGGGTTTGTTTTGGTGTTGCTGTTATTGTTTTGTTGGCACTAGATTTGTTTTGTTTTAACCGCAAAAATGAAGTACCAAGTTTTGCTCATACTTTATGGGTTTGCGCTGCTTATATTGGAGCAGGTCTTTTGTTTGGTATTTTTGTATGGTATGAAAAAGGTGCTAATTTAGCAATGGATTATTATACAGGCTTTTTAATTGAAAAGAGCTTGTCTATGGATAATATTTTTGTGATGTCAATCATATTTACTTGTGTTGGCGTGCCAAGACAATATCAACATAGAGTGTTATTTTGGGGTATTTTAGGTGCTGTTGTAATGCGTGCTATTATGATTAGTATTGGTGCAGCTATTATTCATCAATTCCATTGGGTATTATATATCTTTTCTGCTTTTCTTATCTATACAGGTATCAAAATGGTGGGTCACAAAGTAGAAAAAGAAGAAAATTGCGATGAGGAAACTAATATTAAAGATAGTAAAGTATATAAGTTTGTTGAAAAACATTTTCCTGTTACTCATAAAATTGACGGAGCACATTTTATTACCGTTAAAAAAGGTAAGAGATATATGACACCTTTGTTATTTGCTCTTGTTCTTATTGAGTTAATGGATGTGATTTTTGCACTAGATAGTATTCCTGCTATTTTTGCTATTACTCAAGATGTGTTTGTTGTATATACAAGTAATATTTTTGCAATCTTAGGTTTGAGAGCTTTGTACTTCTTGCTAGAAGCTGCTGTTCATCGCTTTGTATACCTAAAACAAGCTTTGGCTATTGTGTTAGTATTTATTGGTATTAAAATATTTATGCCATTATTTGGAATACATTTAGCTTCTGCTCATTCTTTAATTGTTACTTTCTCATTATTATTTGGTGGTATAGTACTGTCTTTAGTAAAAGAGAAAAAACAAGCCTAGATGTTAATTATAAGGGGCTGAAATATGCCCCTTTTTTATAGGACTGTTATGTATGAAAGTGTCATCTCTTTATAAGTTTAGTTATATTTATTTAGCTTTGCCCTTGTTTTTGTTTTTGTTAAATTGGCTTGATTATGGGTGGGCTTTTATTTTTTGTAGTGTGTGCGGATTGGCATTTTATAAATCGTATATAGCGGTAAAAAGTGATGATGTTGAAATATTGACTATAAATTCAATATTGATAGTAATTCTTATTGCTTTTGTGTGGTGTTTTTTTGCTGGAATAGGGTATTTCTATCATCAGCCATTTGATTATCATTTTAGAAATGCAGTATTTCGTGATTTAATTAGTTATGAATGGCCAGTATTTTATGACAGAGCAAATACGCCAATGGTGTATTATATGGGATATTGGTTGTTTCCGGCTCTGTTTGGTAAATTAGCGCTATTATTAGGGCTTTCTAAATACAATGCCTTTATATTTGCTAATATAATTTTATTTATGTATGCCATTTTTGGGGTTGTTTTGGTGCTTATTCACTTAATTAATGTTGTAAAAGTAAAAAATAACAAGCAAATATGGTTAGCTATTTTAATATTTATGTTTTTTTCTGGATTAGATGTTGTGGGAGATAATATTATTAAATACAAAGCTCCATTTGATTATCATTTGGAGTGGTGGGCTAGTTTTATTCAATATTCTTCAATTACAACAATGTTATTTTGGATATTTAATCAATTTATACCAATTGCCTTGTTAACTTTTTTAGTTTTTGGCGAAAGAAATATTAAAAATTTTGGTTTTTTGATTGCGATTAGTTTATTTATGACGCCGTATCCTACTGCTGGAATTGGTTTTTTAATGTTAATGTATTGCTTTAATATGTTTATTCAATCTATTGATAAAAAAAGTTTTATTTTAAATGAAGTGCTTAGTGTGCAAAATCTTATAGGAGTATTTTGGTTAATTCCTTTAGAGGTTTTATTTTATATTACAAATTCGGAAGGAATGAGTGGTTATTATCCATTATTTGATTATACTACAGTAGGGAGATTTTTGTTATTTGTTTTGTTAGAATTTATGCTTTATGTATTGATTATAGGTAAAAAATTCTATAAGGATGTGTTTTTTGTAACTATGGTTGGTATGCTTTGGTTTATTCCTTTCTTAAGAGTGGATGAGCAAAATAATTTTTGTATGCGAGCATCTATTCCTGCGGTTTTATTGTTATCTGTTTATTGTATACGCTTTTTGTTTGAGAATAAGAACAAGTATTTAACTTTAGTTTTAGCTTTAGCTTTGTTGATTGGGGCAATTACTCCGTTAACAGAGTTTTATCGTGGTTTTTATTATACATCAAAGGCTGGTAAATTAAATTTGGTTGCAGATGAAATTTATACTCTTAATAAGTCCTTTGTGCGTATGCCTATTTTTGGGTGGGATGCTAATCATCAATATACTGCGAAAGAGTATGAAACAGATGTTTTTTGGCAGTTCTTTTCTAAAAAGCACAAACCTGACGGTAAATGATTTTAGTGGATATATGGTATTTTTGTTTGCTATGTTTGGGATATAATTGTATTTTTTAGTTGTAATGTAATTTATAGGAGATTTGTTATGAAGAAGTTTTATGTAGGTTTGTTTGTTGTGTTGTTTAGTTTTAGTGCAAATGCGTTTGATTTAACACAAGCTACTAATAAAGTTGTAAATGATGTTAACAAAACAACAGAAGCTGTTGAAGCTAAAAAAGCAGAAGCTAAAGCTAGAAAAGAAGCTAAAAAAGCAGAATATGAGGCGAAGAAAGCAGAAGCTAAAGCTAAAAAGGAAGCTGGAAAAGCTAAATATGAGGCTAAAAAGGCTGAGATGAAAGCAGAAAAAGAAGCTAGAAAAGCTAAATATGAAGAAGAAAAAGCAAAGAGAAAAAAATCATTAGATGATGCTAAAAATAATTTGAAAAATGCTTTTGCTAAATAAAAAGATTTATTTTTAATTATTTAGGTGTACTTTTTAGTACACCTTTTTTTATTCTTTAGTTTCTAAATATTGTGGGTATAAGGCTTATTTATAGGTTGCTATATTATTGATATAGGATATATTTATAGCGATTTTTTTAAAGGTACTTTTGAGGCGTTTGGTTTATGCATAAACTTATTATAAATCTTATTAGTTTTGGTTTGTTAATGTTAGCACTATTGGTTGCTGGTATTTTTGTGTGGTTAAATGTATATGGGTTTGATTTACCAGATTATAAAAGTTTGGCTACTTATGAACCACCTGTTACAACAAGACTATATGCTGGTGACGGTCAAGTTTTGATGGAATATGCTGTTGAAAAACGTATTTTTGTGCCTGAAAATAAAATTCCTGAAAGAGTGAAAAGTGCCTTTATTGCGGCAGAAGATAAACACTTTTATTCACACTCTGGTATTGACTTTCTTGGAATTATTAGAGCTGTTATTACAAACTTTAAGAATTATGCGCAAGGGCGTCGTTTGGTTGGTGCTTCTACTATTACTCAACAAGTTGCTAAAAACTTCTTGCTTTCGTCCGAACGTTCATTAAATCGTAAAATTAAAGAGGCTATTTTAGCATATCGTATTAGTCGCGCTTTTTCTAAAGAGCACGTTTTAGAGCTTTATCTTAATGAAATTTATTTGGGTAATCGTGCATATGGGGTGGCGGCAGCTGCGTTAAATTATTTTAATAAAGCACTTGATGAGTTAACTCTTGAAGAGGCTGCATATTTGGCTGCGCTTCCTAAAGGTCCAAATAACTATAATCCTAAAAAACGTTATGACCAAGCTATAGCTCGTCGTAATTGGGTTATCGAACGTATGATTGAGGATGGTTATGCAACTCGCGAGGAAGGGGATGAGGCTAAAGCTAAACCTCTTGTTACGGTAGATAGACGTTTTGGCTATTTAGAAGACGGAGAGTACTTTAGTGATGAAGTGCGTCGTGTGTTGGCTAAAAGTTTGGGAGATGATGCTATTTTTGAAGGTGGCTTAATGGTTCGTACGACAGTTGACCCTGAATTACAAAAATTAGCAACTAAGAGTTTTCGTAATGGTTTGATTAATTACGATAGACGTCATGGTTATCGTCCAACAGGTATTGCAATTGACCTTAATGGTAATTATAAAGAAGATTTATTAGCAGCAGAGCTTCCGAAAGGGGCTGAAGATAGTTGGGTTAAAGCAGTTGTTATAGCTGTTGACAGTAATAAAGCAACAGTTGAAACAATTGACGGTAAAAAAGGCGAAATTAGTTTAAAGAGTTTAGCTTGGGCTAGGAAAACCTTAAAGGACCAACGTGTTAGCCTTTCTCCTAAAAAAGTTACAGATGTTTTAGCAAAAGGTGATGTGATTTATGTGGAAGAAGTAAAAGCGGGAGCTTTTGAGCTTCGTCAAGTGCCTAATGTTGAAGGCGCTATGGTGGTTATGAGTCCTCATAATGGTAAAATTTTAGCTATGGTTGGTGGTTTTTCTTTTGATAAATCTCAATTTAACCGTGCAACTCAAGCATATCGTCAGACTGGTTCTACCTTTAAGCCTTTTGTATATGTTTCAGCACTTGAGCTTGGTTACTCTCCTACAGACTTAATTCTTGATGCTCCTTTTGTACTTAACCAAGGTGTTGGATTACCTTTGTGGAAACCTTCTAACTATTCAAAAGGTTTTTCAGGTCTTACAACTCTTCGTCAGGGTATTGAAAAGTCTAAAAACCTTATGACAGTTCGTCTTGCGCAAGATATTGGTATGGATAAGGTTTCGGAAATGGCTAGTCGTTTGGGGGTTATGAAAAATCTTCCTCATCTTTTATCTATGTCTCTTGGTGCTGCAGATACTCGCCTAATTGATATGGTTACCGCTTATTCTTCATTCGTTAATGGCGGGATGAAAGTTCAGCCTTACCTTATTGAGCAAATTCAAGACCGTTATGGTAAAAGTCTTTATAAAAACAACGATAGTGAGTGTATTGGTTGTAAAGTTGCTCATTTTGATGCCAAAGCTGATGTGCCAGAAATTATGGATAATCGTCAGCGTGTACTTGATGAGTTGACTGCTTATCAAATGGTTTCTATCTTGCAAGGTGTTGCTGTACGTGGTACAGGTGCTCGTTTAGCTTCTCTTAATAAAAATCTTGCAGGCAAAACTGGTACTACTAATGAAAATAAAGATGCCTGGTTTATTGGATTTTCTCCAGATATGGTTGTTGGTGTTTATGTTGGTTTTGATGAACCTCGTACTCTTGGTAAAATTGAAACAGGTGCAGCAGCAGCACTTCCTATCTTTTATGACTTTATGAAAACTGCGCTTAAAGATAGTCCAAATCACGATTTTCGTATCCCTAAAGGTATTCGCTTTGTGCGTGTTAATCCGCAAACAGGTAAACCTGCAACTCTTGATGATAAAGTAGTTATTATTGAGGCGCTAAAACCTGATTTTGATTTTAACAATAATCAGCGTGTTATTGGTGATGGCGGTGTGCCGATGTTGGAGGATGAGAGGGATAGTGAGTTTGGTTTCGGCATAGAATATTAAAGGGAAAAATTTTAGCATCTAGAGCGGTCTTATCGGGTAAATGAAAATTCATGTACTATTTGTGTACACTAAAATTTTCATTTCCCTCAAGCCCATCTCTATCTATCTAAAATTTTTCTCCTTTAAACACATAACTAGAGTGAAGTAATTTGAAGATGGAAGCCTTACTCTAAATGCTCACGTACCACTTTGTACGCACTTATTACGTAAGGGTTGTGTTTTTAGCACAACCCTAACTTCATTTCGGTCAAGCAACTGTAAAGCTCGTTTTAGTTGTCTTACGACAAGTCACTCGCTAACAGTAGCTGTAGCTCTCGCAAAAAACGTTTAT